>NZ_JBHWKX010000013.1:133581-143171 GCF_042730885.1 Streptomyces sp. NPDC059909 | reverse complement strand
CACCGCCGCCGCGAGGCCGCCGAGACCCGCAACCAGGCCGAGCAGCTCGTCTACCAGACCGAGAAGTTCCTCAAGGACAACGAGGACAAGGTCCCGGGCGAGATCAGGACCGAGGTCGAGGGTGCCGTTGCCGAGCTGAAGGACAAGCTCAAGGGCGAGGACACCGCGGAGATCCGCACCGCGACCGAGAAGGTCGCCGCCGTCTCCCAGAAGCTCGGCCAGGCCATGTACGCCGACGCGCAGGCCCAGCAGGCCGCGGGCGGTGCCGGTGACGCCGGTGCCTCCCACGCGAAGGCCGAGGACGATGTCGTCGACGCCGAGATCGTCGACGACGAGAAGGACCAGAAGGGTGGCGCTGCCTGATGACGGAGGAGACCCAGGGCTTCGAGGAGAAGCCCGACGTCCCCTCCGGCGCCACTCCCGACGAAGCGGCGCAGGCCGCCTCCCCCTCAGGGGAGGAGGGGGCGGCCCCGGCCGGGGACGAAGCACAGACGGCGCCTCAGGCGGCGCACACGGCCGGTCTGACGGCACAGCTGGACCAGCTCCGGACCGCGCTCAACGAGCGCACGATGGACCTCCAGCGGCTCCAGGCCGAGTACCAGAACTACCGTCGCCGGGTGGAGCGGGACCGGATCACGGTCAAGGAGATCGCCGTCGCGCAGCTCCTGACCGAGCTCCTGCCCGTCCTCGACGACATCGGCCGTGCCCGCGAGCACGGTGAACTGGTGGGCGGCTTCAAGTCGGTGGCCGAATCGCTGGAGACGGTCGCCGCCAAGATGGGGCTGCAGCAGTTCGGCAAGGAGGGCGAGCCCTTCGACCCGACGGTCCACGAGGCCCTGATGCACTCGTACGCACCGGACGTCACGGAGACGACCTGCGTCGCGATCCTGCAGCCGGGCTACCGGATCGGCGAGCGGACCATCCGCCCCGCGCGGGTCGCGGTGGCCGAGCCCCAGCCGGGCGCGGCGCCCGCGGCTCCGAAGGAGGAGCAGTCGGCAGGCGAGGAGAGCGGTGGCCCGGACGAGGGCTGACGTGATCGGTGACGGAAACGGAATCGTCCGAGAGGAGGGACGTCGATGAGCACGAAGGACTTCGTGGAGAAGGACTACTACAAGGTCCTCGGCGTCCCCAAGGACGCCACCGAGGCCGAGATCAAGAAGGCGTACCGGAAGCTCGCCCGCGAGTTCCACCCGGACGCCAACAAGGGCGACGCCAAGGCCGAGGAGCGCTTCAAGGAGATCTCCGAGGCCAACGACGTGCTCGGCGACGCCAAGCGGCGCAAGGAGTACGACGAGGCGCGCGCCCTCTTCGGCAACGGCGGCTTCCGGGCAGGCGGCCCCGGTGCCGGCGGCACGTTCAACTTCGACCTGAGTGACCTCTTCGGGGGCACCCAGACCGGGGGCGGCGGCGCCGGCGGCTTCGGGGGCGGCCTCGGAGACGTCTTCGGCGGCCTGTTCCACCGTGGCGCCGGGGCCGGCGCGCGTACACAGCCCCGCCGCGGCCAGGACATCGAGTCCGAGGTGACGCTCAGCTTCACCGAGGCGGTGGACGGGGCCACGGTCCCGCTGCGGATGTCCAGCCAGCAGCCCTGCAAGGCCTGCTCGGGCACCGGCGACAAGAACGGCACGCCGCGCGTGTGCCCGACCTGTGTCGGCACCGGGCAGGTCTCGCGCGGCGGCAGCGGCTCGTTCTCGCTGACCGACCCGTGCGTGGACTGCAAGGGCCGTGGGCTCATCGCCGAGAACCCGTGCGAGGTCTGCCACGGCAGTGGCCGGGCCAAGTCGTCCAGGACGATGCAGGTCCGCATCCCCGCGGGCGTGAGCGACGGCCAGCGGATCCGGCTGCGCGGCAAGGGCGCACCGGGCGAGCGCGGCGGCCCTGCCGGTGATCTGTACGTCGTCGTCCATGTCGACCCCCACCCGGTCTTCGGCCGCAAGGGCGACAACCTCACCGTCACGGTGCCGGTCTCCTTCGTGGAGGCGGCGCTCGGCGGCGAGGTGAAGGTGCCGACGCTCGGCGGGCCCCCGGTCACGCTGAAGCTGCCCGCAGGCACGCCCAACGGCCGTACGATGCGCGCCCGTGGCAAGGGCGCCGTCCGCAAGGACGGCACCCGCGGCGATCTCCTGGTCACCGTGGAGGTCGCGGTGCCGAAGGACCTCGGCCCCGAGGCGCGCGAGGCCCTGGAGGCGTACGGGAAGGCGACTGCGGGCGAGGATCCGCGGGCAGAACTGTTCCAGGCTGCGAAGGGAGCATGACGCCATGGACGGCCGACGTCGAAACCCTTACGAACTGACCGACGAGACGCCGGTCTACGTCATCTCGGTCGCGGCCCAGCTCTCGGGCCTGCACCCGCAGACCCTGAGGCAGTACGACCGCCTCGGCCTGGTCTCCCCGGGCCGCACCGCCGGCCGGGGCCGGCGCTACTCGGCCCGCGACATCGAACTGCTCCGCCAGGTGCAGGCGTTGTCGCAGGACGAGGGCATCAACCTGGCCGGTATCAAGCGCATCATCGAACTGGAGAACCAGGTCGCGGCGCTCCAGGCCCGCGTAGCCGAGCTCGCGGCGGCGGTGGAGGGCGCCGCGGCGGCGATGCAGCAGCGCGAGGCGCAGGTGCACGCGTCGTACCGGCGTGATCTGGTGCCGTACCAGGACGTGCAGCAGGCGAGTGCGCTGGTGGTGTGGCGGCCTAAGCCGAAGCGGGACTGACGTCGGCAGGACATACGAAGGGGCCGGGAGGTGTGAACCTCCCGGCCTCGGCGTCTCTCAGGTCACTGCGCCGGTGCGGTGACCGCCCAGTCGCCCGCCGGCGGGGACTCGGTGCCGTCCGCGGCCACGGCGGTCACCCAGTAGTAGGAGGTGGTGCCACGCCTGGCGCCGGTGTCGAAGTACGGGACGACATTGCTGCCGAGATCGGCGATCTTCTCATAGGCCTCGGTGGCCGGGTTCCAGCTGTAGACGCGGTAGCCGCCCGCGGCCTCGGGAGAGTCCTCGGCGAGCCCGTGCCATGTCACCTGGTTGCCCTCGTCGCCCTCCGCGGGCCACACAGTGACGTCCAGCGGCGAGCCCTCGGGCGTCGCCACGCTCGGCGTCGTGTCGAGCTCGGTCGCGGTCACGATGTTCGGCGAACGGGTCCACTTGTAGTGGGAGTTCCAGTCGTCGTCGACGGCGTCGATGAAGAAGCAGCGCTCCTCGCCGTCCGGGAGGGTGGCGTACGCGTACGAGGTGGTGTCGGCCGACAGCCACTCCACCTCGTACACGGAGCAGACCCTCTCCTCCTCGTCGCCCACGAGTTCGCCCGCGTACACGACGTACCGCCCCAGGTCGGGCGTCGGGTTCGCGTCCCAGTGCAGCGCGAAACCGTACTCGGTCGGGGTGACGGACAGTCCGGTGACGGCGGACGGCGGGGTGAGGTCCGTGCGCTTGCCGCTGACGGCGGCGGATCGCGTGGACTCGTTGCCCGCCGCGTCGAGAGCTGTCACACGGTAGTAGGAGGTGACGCCCTCGGGGGCCGAGGCGTCCAGGTACGAGACCTGACTCGTACTACCGACCCTGGTGTAGGTGCCGTCCGCGCTCGCCGCCCGGTAGACGCGGTACGAGACGGCTCCCGTGACCCCGCTCCAGCCGATCCGCAGCCCGCCCGTCTCGGATGCGGTGGTGAGTCCGGTGGGTGTGGGGGGTGGTGTTTTGTCGGTGGTGGTGAGGGATTGGAGGGCTGAGCCGCCGGATTCGTTGCCGGCTTTGTCGATGGCGCGTACGACGTACTGGTACGTGGCGCCGGTGGCGGGAGGGGTGTTGGTGTGGGACGTGGCGGTCAGGGGGGTGGTGGTCTGCCGGGTCCAGGTGGTGGTGCCGGCGGGGCGGCGGTAGACGTGGTAGCCGGCGAGGTCCATCTCGGGGTTCTTGGCCCAGCGGATGGTGGCTTTGAGGGTGGCGGGGTCGTAGGCCGCGGTGACGCCGGTGGGGGCGAGGGGTCTGACGGTGTCGACGGTGGCCGTGGTGCGGGGGGCGTAGGTGAACTTGACGTTCGCGTAGCCGGTCCAGGCGACGAAGTCGACGCGGATGGTGTGGCGGCCGGTGGGGATGGTGAGGTTGACGGTCCGGGTCTGCGTGGTGGAGACGTTCTTCCAGATGTCGACCTTGCGGACGCCGTCCACGTAGACGCGGATGCCGTCGCGGACGGCGGTGGTGAGGCTGAAGGGTCCGCCGGAGCCGAAGTTGCGGGTCGTCTGCCAGCGGACGGTGAAGTTGTCGCTGGGCAGGGTGACCCCGGCCGGGTCGCCGGTGCCGTAGTCCTCGTTGATCGAGGTGTCGCAGGTGGTCAGCTTGGGAGTGCCGCTGAAGGAGGTGTTCGGGTAGTACGTCGCCTTCCACACGCCGTCCGCACAAGCGACGGTGGCTGCGTGGGCGGTGGCCGGCAGGGCAAGTCCCGCGGTGGCCGCGGCGATGGCGGCGGACATGGCGCAGGCAGCGCGGAAACGCTGGTGCATGGGTATCGGTGGGTCGCTCTCGGTCGTGGGGAGCGTGGGGGCGGCACCCGGGGGACGTGGGGGGAGCGCCGGCAGCGCGATGATCGCACGCCGGCGCGGCCGTTGTCAGCCCTGTTCCGACGGGGCGGAGAGGATCCCGGACTGTGCGATCAGATAGCCCAGTTGCGCTCGCGAACCACTGCCGAGAGTGGACGCGAGTTTGGCGATGTGGGTGCGGCAGGTGCGCACGTTCATGCCGAGGCGGCGGGCTATGGCCTCGTCGACGTGGCCCTCGACGAGGAGTTTGGCGATCGAGCGCTGGACGCCGCTGATGCCGTCCAGTTCCGGGGTGTACGAAACGACCTGGTCGTCCCAGGGGACGCCGTGGAGCCAGAACTGCTCGAAGACGCCGACGAGATACTGCACCAGGCCCTCGTGGCGCAGCTCCAGGGCCACCCGGCGGTCGCTGCGCGCCGGGATGAAGGCAACTTTCCGGTCGACGATGATGAGCCGGTCGATGATCTCCTCGAGGGTGCGGACCTCCGCGCCGTACGGGGCGACCCGCTCGACGTAGGCCATCGTGGCGGGGTGGTGGCGCGCCGTGTGCTGGTAGAGCGTGCGCATCCGGACGCCGCGGTCGACGAGAATCTCCACGCGCCGCAGCCCGTCCTGCAGGGTCGCCGGCCTGCGCCCGCTGCCGGGCTGCACTGTCAGCAGCTCCTCGGTGCACTCGTCGATGACGCGGTCCAGCGTCGCGTTGATCAGGCTCAGGCCCTCGAGCACGGTGATCGCATGCGTCGTCGACGGGTCGTGCGCGCTGATCGTCATGAATGGCTCAAACGCGTCCGTCAGCGATGTCGTGAGACGTCTGCGCTCTTGGATCTCCCGCTCTATGGGGTGTATCAGCTGGTGCAGAGCAACGGCCGGCGGAACCGGACGGAGCCATTCACTGTCGTCGGGATCCGGGCGCAACATGGCCAGGTCAATGAGGCAGGGGGCGTCGGCCACCTCGGCGCGGGCTATGCGGCCATTGCGCAGAGCGGACGCATAGAGATTCTTCCCCGCCTCGCACAGCTCGTCGTGACTGTGCTTGTCTCCCGAATCGCCCCTCTTCGCCTGCATTTGCACCCCCCTCAGGGTCCTGAATTACAGGAACATGATGCCTGCACTCGCTGGTGGAAGCGTTCGGAGTGAGCCATCGTCTTAGGCGCGGGGGAGGAGGTAATGATCAAAAGAGGTGGAGATCGGCGATGACCAGGATGGTTCGTGCACTTTGCGCTATAGCCGTTGCGGCTGCTCTCGGTGTTCTTGCGTTGAGCGGCGAGCCCACATGGGAGTCTGCGCCCGCGTCGGTGACCGCGACCCCGGGTGAACCCACCTGGGAGAGCGCGCCGGCGGACATCGACGCATGAGTGTTCCTCCGGACGACCGCGTCTTCCGTCGCGAGATGGCGACCGCGTACCGATCAGGGTGGCACTTCATCGATCTCGCCACGGCCATCCCCCGCCGTGGCGACTCGCTGATGGTCACGCTCTTCGGCGAGCCGATCGTGGTCGCGCGCGGCGAGGACGAGGAGATCCGTGCGTACCGCTGCCTGCGGAGGCCCCGCGGGGCTCCGCAACCCGTTCGCTGTGCCATCAGGTACGGCATGATCTTCGTCAATCTCGACCAGCGCGACCACCAGCTGGTCGAGCCGCAGACCATCACCGCCACCCCCCGCAGTGCCTGAGCGGTTCCCCCGTCGTTCCAGATCGCTCAGGTGCTTCCCCCACACAGCGGCGCCATCGTGGACCTGAAACACGATGGCGCCGCTGTGCTGTGCTCTTCGTTCTTTCCTCGGACGCGCCGGCCCCGCGGCTACGCCCGGCCCATCGCGCGGGTCAGGGCGATCTCGATGACCACCCGGTCCGGGTTTGGCGCCGGGGTGCGTCCGTACCGCTCCGCGTAGCGCGCGACCGCGTCGGCGACCACCTCGGGTTCCGTGCGGACCGTGGCCCGGCCCTCCAGAGTCGCCCAGCGCCCCTTGTCCACCTGGCAGACTGCGACCGGTGCCGGCTCCGGGCCGGCGGCCAGGATGTTGGCGACCTTGCGGCTGTGCTTGTTGGTGATGACGCGGGCGATGCCCTTCTCGCCACCCTCGGGGTCGTACGTGACCCCCACCGCGACGACGTGCGGGGTGCCGTCCGGGCGCGGGGTGGTCAGGGTGCACATGTGGTACTCGCGCCAGAAGCCGAGGTAGGAGGGGTCGGGGTTCCGTGGGTCGATGGCCATGCCGCGAACCTATCGCCGGAGCCTGCTCCCCCCGTACCTTGAGCGGAATAGACTCAACTTTGTGTACGTTGGACGAGTCACACTCGAATGACGTGACTGTGACGAGCCGAGGAGGAGAGACCGCACGTGGACGCCGAGCTGACCAACAGGAGCCGGGACGCGCTCAACGCCGCTTCCAGCCGAGCCGTGTCCGACGGGCACCCCGATCTGACCCCCGCGCACCTTCTGCTCGCGCTCCTCGCGGGTCAGGACAACGAGAACATCACCGACCTGCTGGCCGCCGTCGACGCCGACCAGGCCGCGGTACGGTCCGGGGCCGAGCGGGTCCTCGCCGACCTGCCCAGCGTGACCGGGTCCACCGTCGCGCCCCCGCAGGCCAACCGTGAGCTGCTCGCCGTCATCGCCGACGCCGCGAGCCGGGCCAAGGAGCTCGGTGACGACTACATCTCCACCGAGCACCTGCTCATCGGGATCGCCGCCAAGGGCGGACGGGCCGGCGAGGTGCTGTCCGGGCAGGGCGCCACGGACCGGAAGCTGCTGGACGCGTTCCAGCGGACGAGGGGCGTGCGCCGGGTGACGACGCCCGACCCGGAGGGCCAGTACAAGGCGCTCGAGAAGTTCGGTACGGACTTCACGGCCGCCGCCAGGGACGGGAAGCTCGACCCCGTCATCGGCCGCGACCAGGAGATCCGCCGCGTCGTGCAGGTGCTGTCGCGGCGCACCAAGAACAACCCCGTGCTGATCGGTGAGCCCGGCGTCGGCAAGACCGCCGTCGTCGAGGGGCTCGCCCAGCGGATCGTGAAGGGCGACGTCCCCGAGTCGCTGCGGAACAAGCGGCTGGTCGCCCTCGACCTGGGCGCGATGGTTGCCGGTGCGAAGTACCGGGGCGAGTTCGAGGAGCGGCTGAAGACCGTCCTCTCCGAGATCAAGGAGAGCGACGGCCAGATCATCACGTTCATCGACGAGCTGCACACCGTCGTGGGCGCGGGCGCCGGCGGCGACTCCGCGATGGACGCGGGCAACATGCTGAAGCCGATGCTCGCGCGCGGCGAGCTGCGCATGGTCGGCGCGACCACCCTCGACGAGTACCGCGAGCGGATCGAGAAGGACCCGGCGCTGGAGCGGCGCTTCCAGCAGGTGCTGGTCTCCGAGCCGACGGTCGAGGACACCATCGCGATCCTGCGCGGCCTCAAGGGGCGGTACGAGGCGCACCACAAGGTGCAGATCGCGGACAGCGCGCTGGTCGCGGCCGCGACGCTGTCCGACCGGTACATCACGTCCCGCTTCCTGCCCGACAAGGCCATCGACCTCGTCGACGAGTCGGCGTCCCGGCTCCGCATGGAGATCGACTCCTCGCCCGTCGAGATCGACGAGCTCCAGCGCGCCGTCGACCGGCTGAAGATGGAGGAGCTTGCGCTCTCCAAGGAGACCGACGAGGCGTCCAAGCAGCGCCTGGAGAAGCTGCGCCGCGACCTCGCCGACAAGGAGGAGGAGCTGCGCGGCCTCACAGCCCGCTGGGAGAAGGAGAAGCAGGGCCTCAACCGCGTCGGTGAGCTGAAGGAGAAGCTCGACGAACTGCGCGGCCAGGCCGAGCGCGCCCAGCGCGACGGCGACTTCGACACCGCCTCCAAGCTGCTGTACGGGGAGATCCCCGCGCTGGAGCGGGAACTCGCGGAGGCCTCCGAGGCCGAGCAGGAGGCCGCCAAGGACACCATGGTCAAGGAGGAGGTCGGCCCGGACGACATCGCGGACGTGGTCGCCTCCTGGACCGGGATCCCGGCGGGCCGGCTGCTGGAGGGCGAGACCCAGAAGCTGCTGCGCATGGAGTCCGAGCTGGGCAGGCGGCTGATCGGCCAGAGCGAGGCCGTACGGGCCGTGTCGGACGCGGTGCGCCGCTCCCGTGCGGGCATCGCGGACCCCGACCGCCCCACCGGCTCCTTCCTCTTCCTCGGCCCGACCGGTGTCGGAAAGACCGAGCTGGCGAAGGCGCTCGCGGACTTCCTCTTCGACGACGAGCGGGCCATGGTCCGCATCGACATGTCGGAGTACAGCGAGAAGCACAGCGTCGCGCGCCTGGTCGGTGCCCCGCCCGGCTACGTCGGGTACGAGGAGGGCGGCCAGCTCACCGAGGCGGTGCGCCGGCGCCCGTACAGCGTGGTCCTGCTCGACGAGGTGGAGAAGGCACACCCCGAGGTCTTCGACATCCTGCTGCAGGTCCTCGACGACGGACGGCTCACCGACGGCCAGGGCCGGACGGTGGACTTCAGGAACACCATCCTGATCCTCACCTCCAACCTCGGCAGCCAGTACCTCGTCGAGCCGCTGACCAGCGAGGAGGAGAAGAAGCAGCAGGTCCTGGAGGTCGTGCGGGCCAGCTTCAAGCCGGAGTTCCTCAACCGGCTCGACGATCTGGTCGTCTTCTCGGCCCTGTCGAAGGACGAGCTCGCCCGTATCGCCGAGCTCCAGATCGACCGCCTCGCCCGGCGCCTCGCCGAGCGCCGGCTGACCCTGGAGGTCACCCCGGCCGCCCTGCAGTGGCTCGCCGACGAGGGCATGGACCCGGCGTACGGCGCGCGGCCGCTGCGCCGCCTCGTCCAGACCGCGATCGGCGACCGCCTCGCCAAGGAGATCCTCTCCGGCGAGGTCAAGGACGGCGACAAGGTCCGCGTCGACCGCTTCGAGGACGGCCTGATCGTGGGACCGGTGCAGTGATGCCCGGGGGCGCGGGGCAGTGATGCGGGGGCGGGGGGGCCGGCCCCCCCCCCCCCCCCCCCGGTGCCGCCCCCGACCCATCCCGCCCGAAGGCCAGTGTGGGGTGTCCCCCCCCCCCCCAGATACGGGAGGGGGGGCCCA
>NZ_JBHWKX010000013.1:0-133571 GCF_042730885.1 Streptomyces sp. NPDC059909 | reverse complement strand
TTACGGGTGGGGGGGAGGGGGAGGGGGAGATGTTGTGGCGGGGGGGGGGGGGGGGGGGGGGGGGGGGGAGGGGGGGGGGGTGGGGGGGGGGTGGGGGGGGGGGGGGGGGTGGTGGTTTCCTTCCCCCCCCCCCCCCCCGCCCCGGGGTGCCGATCCGGACACGTCGTGCCGAAGGTCCGGTGGGGGTTGCCAGCCCCCGCCCGGGATGGGGGAGGATGGCCGCATCCGTACGAAGGGAAACACCCCGTGAGCATCGACCCGTCCTCGATTCCGAATTTCGGGGGCCAGCCCCAGCCTCAGGCCCAAGCACCGGCGGGCCCGGTCATCCCCGACCAGGACCTGGTCAAGCAGCTCCTCGACCAGATGGAGCTGAAGTACGTCGTCGACGACGAGGGTGACCTCGCGGCGCCGTGGGAGGAATTCCGTACGTACTTCATGTTCCGCGGCGAGGACGAGCAGCAGGTCTTCTCGGTGCGCACGTTCTACGACCGTCCGCACGCCATCGAGGACCGCGCCAAGGTCCTCGACGCGATCGACGACTGGAACCGCCGCACCCTGTGGCCGAAGGTCTACACGCACACCCACGAGGAGGAGGGCCAGCCCGCCTCCGTCCGTCTCATCGGCGAGGCGCAGATGCTCATCGGCACGGGCGTCAGCCTGGAGCACTTCGTGTCGTCGACGGTGAGCTGGGTGCGCGCCTCGATCGAGTTCGACAAGTGGCTCGTGGAGCAGTTCGGCCTCAAGCCCGCGGGCGGCGACGAGGACGAGAAGCCGGCCGACGACGCCTGAGCCGTTCGCCCCGCATTGCCTGAGGCATGGACCGTGGACCCATGGCCGTGGCGCTGTACCACTACAGCGCCATAGGCCCCAGCGTCACCAGATACGCCCCATAGCCGAACGACAGCCCGGCCAGGGCCACGATCACCGTGATCGCGGCCCTCGGCCGGGCTTTCGTCAGCGCGGACGCGAGCGGCAGCAGCAGCGGGAACGCCGGCAGCAGAAAGCGCGGCTTCGACTCGAAGAAGCCCGATCCGCCGATCGTGATCAGCACCAGCACGCCCGTGTACACGAGCAGCGGAAGCGGCGGCCGGTCCAGGGCGAACAGCGCGAAGAGCAGCATCCCCGCCCCCACGATCACCAGGGCCATCGGGAAGCCGAAGAACACCGGCGTGGTCACCATGGACCGCACCACCCGCAGGGACCCGAGGCCCAGGTCGAACCGCGACGTCCAGCCGTCCTGCACGGCGAAGTACCCGCCGACCGGGTCTCCCAGGCGCCTCCCGACCCAGAGCAGATAGCCGAGCCACCCGGACGGCGCAAGCGCGGCGGCCGCCCACACCCGCCGTCCGTTCTTCCCCCTGCGTCTGACGAGTTCGCACGCCGCCACGGCGACGACCGCCGCCGCGACCGCGATCCCGTTGGGACGGGTGAGCCCGGCCAGCGCCGCCAGCGAGCCCGCCCAGAGCCAGCGGCGGGTCACCAGCGCGTACAGCGACCACGCCGCGAAGGCGGTCAGGAGCGGCTCCGTGTACGCCATCGACAGCACGATCGAGTGCGGCAGCAGTCCCCACAGCAGGACGACGAAGGTCGCCAGGGTCCTGTCGTAGAGCCGTTCGAGGAGGGCGTAGATGCCCCACGCGGCGGCGCCCGCGGCCACCCAGGACAGCACCAGCCCCACCGTGCCCCCGGTCACCGGCAGGACCGTCGTCCCGGCCCGTACGAGCCCGGGGTAGAGCGGGAAGAACGCCAGATCGGACTGGACCGCGCCGTCCGGCCAGTACAGCGTGCGCCCGTAGCCGTGTGCGGCGATGCGGGTGTACCAGTCGGAGTCCCAGGACGTGGCGAGCAGGGCCCGCGGCGACTTGCCGATGTGCCAGGCCCACAGGGCCATCAGACTCATCCCGGTGAGCCGCGCCGCCGCGAACATCCCGAGCGCAGGGGCGGCCCGGTTCAGGGCGGCGCGCCAGCGGGGAACGGGCCGGGCATCGACTGACGTTGCTTTGTCGAGCGTCTCGGCGGACAGGGGGCACCTCCGTGCGCGCGCGTGATCGGTCAGTCAACTCGACGATCAGCGGCGCGGAGAGGCGGCGCGAGTGCTGCGCGGCCGTCCGGGTGGATCGCGGCCCGGGTGGGCGGTGCGTACGTGTGCTGCCTTGACGGCCTCCCGCTCAGCGGGTAGCGAGACCCTTCAGCCGTGCGACGGCCTCCTCCAGCACGTCCGTGCGCTTGCAGAACGCGAACCGTACGAACGGCGCGCCCTGCTCGCGGTGGTCGTAGAAGACCGCGTTCGGGATGGCCACGACACCGACGCGCTCGGGCAGCGCCCGGCAGAAGGCGAAGCCGTCGGCCTCGCCGAGGGGCCGGATGTCGGTCGTCACGAAGTACGTCCCGGACGGCCGGTACACGTCGAACCCGGCCGCGGCGAGCCCCGAGGCCAGCAGGTCCCGCTTGGCCCGCAGCTCGTCCCGCAGCCCGTCGAAGTACTCCTGCGGCAGCGCGAGCGCCTCGGCGACCGCGTACTGGAAGGGCCCGGCGGAGACGTACGTCAGGAACTGCTTGGCCGAGCGGACCGCGGTGACCAGCTCCGGGGTCGCGGTCACCCAGCCGACCTTCCAGCCGGTGAACGAGAACGTCTTGCCGGCCGAGCCGATGGTGACCGTCCGCTCCCGCATCCCGGGGAGGCTCGCGATCGGCGTGTGCTCGCCGTCGAAGACGAGATGCTCGTACACCTCGTCCGTCACGACCAGCAGATCCCGCTCGACGGCGAGCTCGGCGACCGCCGCGAGCTCCTCGCGGGTCAGGACGGTGCCGGTGGGGTTGTGCGGGGTGTTGAGCAGGATGATCCGGGTGCGGGCGGTGACGGCGTCGCGCAGCTCGTCCAGGTCGAGGTGGTACGCACCGTTCCCCGGCCGCAGCGTCACGGGTACGCGCGTCGCGCCCGCCATGGCGATGCAGGCGGCGTACGAGTCGTAGTACGGCTCCAGGGCGATCACCTCGTCGCCGGGCTCGGCGAGGGCGAGCAGGGCGGCCGCGATCGCCTCGGTCGCACCGGCCGTGACCAGCACCTCGGTGCCGGGGTCGTACGTGAGCCCGTAGCGCAGTTGCTGGTGCGCGGCGATCGCGGTGCGCAGCTCGGGGACGCCCGGGCCCGGCGGGTACTGGTTGCCGCGGCCGTCGCGCAGCGCGCGCACCGCCGCCTCCCGGATCTCCTCGGGGCCGTCGGTGTCGGGGAAGCCCTGGCCGAGGTTGATCGCGCCGGTGCGGACGGCCAGCGCCGACATCTCGGCGAAGATCGTCGTCCCGAATTCGGTGAGGCGGCGGTTCAGGAGGGGGCGCGCACTGGAGGTCATGGCGGCCATCCTGCGCGCAACCTCTGGACTTGCTCAAGTCTTCTTTGGGCCGCCGGGGACGGGGGCATCCCCCTCACACGCACACAGCGGTGCGACAGGAACAAGGACCGGTGCATCTGAGAAGCGCAGGTCATGAACGGGGAGGGTGGGGACGATGGCCGATGTGTTCGGGACCGTTTTCATTCTGGTGTTCGTCGTAGCGATGGTTCTGCTCGCCGCGTCCAGCTCGCGTCGGCGCCGGGGGCGCTCGCGCAGCAGGAGCGGCAGCTGGTGGGCCGGCGGGGGCAGCGGGGGTTCGTCGTGCGGCGGAGGTGCGTCGTGCGGCGGGGGGTCGTCGTGCGGCTCCTCCTGCGGGGGCGGAGGGGGCTGCGGCGGCGGAGGCAGCTGACACGGGGCAGCTGGTCCGTCGAGCGAGGAGGGCGCCCGGGTGGAGGTGAACGCAACTTCCCCCGGGCGTCGTCCTGTTGACGCACTGTGCACGTATCCGGCGGTCTCCCGTCCGGACCGGATGGGTTTCTGTTGAACAGTTGAACCGTAAGGCCCCCGAGGGGATGGAAACCACGGCAAGTTGGGTAAAAGGGCTGTGAGCGGCGCGCCCTTCATGATTCCCTCGCTGTTGAGAACATCCAGCCCTCGGAACCTCCTCACGGACCCCGAGCAGGCGGTCCCCTCTCCTCTGTGCTTCCTCCGGGGCGCCCCGGACCGCCCGTCTACCCGTTACGCGTGTTTGCGGAGCCGACCCATGCTCACGACCCTGAAAACGTCCTACACCGATACCCGCGCGGCCGATCTGGCCTGGGCGCTGGGTCGGGAGCCGCTGCCAGCCCTCGCCGCGCTCGACCTCGAACTGGCCGGGGCGAAGCTGCAGTTGAGACTGCTGGGCGCGTCCCACCAGGTGCTCCTCGAGGAGGAGCAGGGCGTCTGCTCCGAGACCGTCGCCTGCATCCCCGGCAGCAGCACGCCGCTGCCGCTCGGCGTGGCCAGGCGGATCGGCCCGTGGGAGTACGAGTTCGCGGCGCGCGTCGAGACGCTGTCGAAGGGCTCGTTCGCGGGGCGCGCGCAGGAGCTTCTCGCGCTGGTCGCGGACCATCCGAACGGGCTCGCGGGCACGTTCCCCGGCTCCCCGCACGCCTTCACGGCGATGGTGGCGCAGCGTTCGGAGGGTCAGGTGCGGTGGCGTACGTGGCATGCGTACCCGCAGGAGGGGCAGCTCGTGGTGACCCGGACGCGCGTCGGGGCGCGGATGCCCGCCGGGCGCTGATTTCACACATCACGGCGGCATTTTGCGGCAGTTGCACTCGTGTGGGTGACGTGATGCGACCGGCGTGTGACGTAGCGTTACGGCATGATCGACCCGCCTGCGCCAACACCGCTCCGGGGCGGGGCGCGACCGCTCCAGGGCGGGGCGCGGCTGCCCGTCCGTCCGGACGCGGGCCGGTTCCTCGTCCTCCTCGTGGTCTTCGTCTGCGCCGCCTGCGGCCTGGTGTACGAGCTCGAACTGGTCGCCCTCGCCACGTACTTGATCGGTGACTCGGTCACCCAGGCCTCCGTGGTCCTCTCCGTCATGGTCTTCGCGATGGGCCTCGGCTCGCTGCTCGCGAAGCGGCTGCGCTGCCGTGCGGCCGTCGGCTTCGGCGTGGTGGAGGCGGCGCTCGCGCTGATCGGCGGCTGCTCGGCGCTGGTGCTGTACGCGGCGTTCGCATGGCTCGGCGAGGCGCGCTACGCCCTGGTGGGGTTCTCGCTCGCGATCGGGGTGCTGATCGGTGCGGAGATCCCGCTGCTGATGACGCTGATCCAGCGCGCGTCGCGGCGCGCCGGCCGGGAACAGGACGCGGCGGGCACGGTCGCCGATCTGTTCGCGGCGGACTACGTGGGCGCGCTCGTCGGCGGGCTCGCCTTCCCGTTCCTGCTGCTGCCGTGGCTCGGGCAGCTCACCGGTGCACTGCTGACGGGCGCGGTGAACGCGGTGGCGGGCGGGGCGCTCGTGCTCTGGCTGTTCCGGCACGACCTCTCGGCGCGGGCGCGGTGGTGGCTGCTCGTCGCGAACCTGACGGTGCTGGCGGTGCTGGCCACGGCGACGGCGCTGGCCGGGGACTTCGAGGCGGCGGCGCGGCGGGCGGTGTACGGGGAGCCGGTGCGGGTGGCCGTGCGCACGGGGATGCAGGAGGTCGTGCTGACCGGGGCGCAGCACGGGACGCTGGACCTCTTCCTGGACGGGCGCCTGCGGCTGAGCGGCCGGGCCGGCGAGCGGTACCAGGGGGCGCTGGTGCGCCCCGCGATGCGCGGGCCGCACGCGCGTGTGCTGATCCTCGGCGGCGGCGACGGGCTGGCGGCCCGCGAGGTGCTCCGGTACCCGGGCGTGCGCTCGGTGACCCTCGTCGAGCGCGACCCGGGGATGGTCAGGCTGGCCCGCACGGACCCGGCGCTCGCGGCGCTGAACGGGCAGGTGTACCGGGACGCCCGGCTGCACGTGGCGTACGCGGACGCGTTCGTCTGGCTGCGCTCGGCGGCACACGGCGACTACGACGTGATCGTCTCGGACCTGTCCGACCCCGGGACCACGCCCAGCGCGAAGCTCTACTCCCAGGAGTTCTACGGCCTCGCGGCCGGTGCCCTGGCGGACGGCGGCCGCATCGCGGTGCACGCGGGACCGCTCGCCCAGCGGTCCCGCGTCTTCTGGACGGTCGACTCCACCATGCGGGCGGCGGGCCTCGCGACCGTGCCGTACCGGGCGCCGGGCCTGTCCGACTGCGGCTTCGTCCTGGCGGCGCGGGGGACGCCGCCGAGGCTGGGGACGGGCGCGGTGAGCGTGGAGGACCGGCGGCTCCGGGGGCTGCCCGAGTCGACGCTGGTGCGACCGCGGTACGCCGAGTGACGGTGTGAACGTGCCGGTTCTGCGCAGAACCGCTCCGCGCGGGCCCGGGCTGAGTAGGCTCGGCTGTCATGGAGCATGAGGTGTTCGTTCCGGTTCCGGCAGAGACCCTCCGGCAGACGCTGGCCGATCCCGCCCGCGTCGCGCGCTGCGTCCCCGGGCTCCAGCAGGATGCCGATGCCTCGGCCGGCCCGCTCGCGGGTCGTCTGAAGATCCGTGTGGCCGGCCACACGATCACCTATCGCGGCGCCCTGCGGATCACCGAGCAGGGCGGCGACTTCGCGGTCGAGGGCGAGGGCACCGAGGCCCGCGGTCCGGGCTCCGCCAAGCTCGCCCTGACGCTCCGGCTCACCCCGGCGCAGGGCGGCACGACCCTCAGGTTCAGCGGCACGTCCCACGCGGAGGGCCGCCTCGCGGACCTTCCCGAGGACACGACCTCCCAGGCGGCCACCCGTCTCCTGGACCGCTTCGCCTCGTCACTGGCGTCCACGGCGACGGCGGCGTCGACGGCGGCGGCTCCCGAGGCGGCGAGTCCCGACCCGGTGGTTTCGTTGGACGCGGACGAGGCGTCTGCGGACGAGGGCGCTGAGAGCGACGCGAGGGCCGAGAGCGTCGAGGCCGTCGACGAAACCGAAGCCGTCGAGAGCGTCGAAGGTGCCGAGGGCGCCGAGGGTGCTGATGTGGACGAGGCCGACGCCGCGTCCGTGTTCGAGGTCGACGTACCGCCCTCCGCCCTGGAGCCGATGGCCGAGGACGAGTTCGGCGAGGACGACGAGCCCCCGGCCGAGGCCGCACACGCACGGCGGACCATGATCGGGCGGAGCGCCGAGGAAGTCGATCACGCCCCGCCGCGCGGGCGGTACGCGCCCGTCCCCGCGCCGCAGCCCGCAAGCGCGCGGGGCACCCTCCGCTGGCTCGCGCCCGCCGCGGCGATCGCGGTCGCGTCCGCCGTCGTGGTGAGTCGGGCACTGCGACGCCGCAGGTAGTCCACCAGTAGTGTCGGGGTGTGAGTAGCGAAGAGAGCGTCCGGCTCACCGCCGGCGACGTCGAGCTGACCATGGACCCTGCGAACGGCTGCCGGATCAGCAGCCTGCGGATCGCAGGGACCGAGCTGCTGCGCCAGGGCGAGCGGTACGGGTCCTTCCCCATGGTCCCCTGGTGCGGCAGGACCGCGAACGGCCGGTTCATCAACGGCGGCGTACCGCACCAGCTGCCGGTCAACGCCCCGCCCCACGCCATCCACGGCACCGGCCGCGACACCGCCTGGCGCACCGCCCGCACCGGCCCGGACTCCGCCGTGTTCACGTACGAACTCGGCGACCCCTGGCCGTACAGCGGACTGGTCACCCAGACCGTGGAGCTGACCGCGGACTCGCTCACCCTCCAGCTCGGCATCGAGACGTACGACGTGTCGTACCCCGCCCAGGCCGGCTGGCACCCCTGGTTCCTGCGCAACGCCTTCCCCGGCGGCAAGGACGTCCAGATCGCCTTCACCGCCGACTGGCAGGAGGAGCGCGGCCCCGACCACCTCCCCACCGGCCGCCGCATCGGCCCCACCCCCGGGCCCTGGGACGACTGCTTCGGCATGCCCGACGGGGTCGACGTCACCCTCACCTGGCCCGAGTGCCTGGAGCTCACCGTGAAGAGCCGCGCCGAGTGGGTCGTCATCTACGACGCGGAGGCCGAGGCGGTCTGCGTCGAGCCCCAGTCCGGCCCGCCGAACGGCCTGAACACCCACCCGCGCCTGGTCACCCCCATCGACCCGCTGGAGGTCGCCACGACCTGGAGCTGGCGGCGCCTGGGCTAGCGACGTCCTGCGGATCAGGCCGGATCGGCGGGCTCGCGTGCCAGGGCACGCGAGCCCGGCAAGATCCGCACGACACCGCCTAAGCTCATGGGCATGACTGACGTACGCGCTGAGCTGCTCCAGCAGATCAAGGACAAGGCCGTGGTGCACGGCAAGGTGACCCTCTCCTCGGGTCGTGAGGCCGACTACTACATCGACCTGCGCCGGATCACGCTGGACGGAGAGGCCGCGCCGCTGGTCGGTCAGGTCATGCTCGACCTGACCAAGGAGCTGGACTACGACTGCGTCGGTGGTCTGACGCTGGGCGCCGACCCCGTCGCGACCTCGATGCTGCATGCCTCCGCCGCGCGCGGCGGGCGCCTGGACGCCTTCGTCGTACGGAAGGCCCAGAAGGCGCACGGGATGCAGCGCCGTATCGAAGGCGCCGACGTCAAGGGCCGTCGCTGCCTCGTCGTCGAGGACACCTCGACGACGGGCGGTTCGCCGCTCACCGCCGTCGAGGCGGTGCGCGAGGCGGGCGGCGAGGTCGTCGCGGTTGCCACGATCGTGGACCGCGGCGCGGCCGACGCCATCGCGGAGGCCGGGCTGACCTACCTCACGGGCTATCAGCTTTCGGACCTCGATCTGGCCTGACCTGCGGTTTTGCGGAGGGGCGGGGTTTCACGTGAAACGTCCCGCCCCTGGGACCGGGAACCTGCGTGGGCGTCTGGAAAGATAGGTGCGACGATGACGTCGCCCCCAGGTCAGGGCCAAGCAACGCAAACCGCACATCACAAGGAGCGGACAGATGCCCATCGCAACCCCCGAGGTCTACGCCGAGATGCTCGACCGGGCGAAGGCAGGCAAGTTCGCCTACCCGGCCATCAACGTCACCTCGTCCCAGACCCTGCACGCTGCGCTGCGCGGCTTCGCGGAGGCCGAGAGCGACGGCATCATCCAGATCTCCACCGGTGGTGCGGAGTTCCTGGGCGGCCAGTACAACAAGGACATGGTGACCGGCGCGGTCGCGCTCGCCGAGTTCGCGCACATCGTCGCCGCCAAGTACGACATCACGGTCGCGCTGCACACGGACCACTGCCCGAAGGACAAGCTGGACGGCTACGTCCGCCCGCTGCTCGCGGTCTCCGCGGAGCGCGTCGCGAAGGGCCAGGACCCGCTGTTCCAGTCGCACATGTGGGACGGCTCCGCGGAGACCCTCGCCGACAACCTGGCCATCGGCCAGGAGCTGCTGGCGCAGGCTGCCGCCGCCAAGATCATCCTCGAGGTCGAGATCACCCCGACCGGCGGCGAGGAGGACGGTGTCTCGCACGAGATCAACGACGAGCTGTACACCACGGTCGAGGACGCCATCCGCACCGCCGAGGCGCTCGGTCTGGGCGAGAAGGGCCGCTACCTGCTGGCCGCGTCCTTCGGCAACGTCCACGGCGTGTACAAGCCGGGCAATGTCGTACTCCGCCCCGAGCTGCTGAAGGACCTGCAGGCCGGCGTCGCCGCGAAGTTCGGCAAGGCCGACCCGTTCGACTTCGTCTTCCACGGCGGCTCCGGCTCCACCGCCGAGGAGATCGCCACCGCGCTGGAGAACGGCGTCGTGAAGATGAACCTCGACACCGACACGCAGTACGCCTTCACCCGCCCCGTCGCGGACCACATGTTCAAGAACTACGACGGTGTGCTGAAGGTCGACGGCGAGGTCGGCTCCAAGAAGACCTACGACCCGCGCAGCTGGGGCAAGCTGGCCGAGGCCGGCATGGCCAAGCGTGTGGTCGAGGCGTGCGGTGCGCTGCGCTCCGCGGGCACGAAGCTGAAGTAAGCGAGACCGAGCCAGACGCGAGGCCCGGCACCGGTTTTCGGTGCCGGGCCTTCTTCCTGTCCTGTCCGGAGGGCGCACGATGACGACGTACGACTTCGACCTCACCGTCGACCGCCGCGGCACCGCGTGTGTGCAGTGGGACGGTGTCGCGGACCGCTTCGGAGTGGACGGACTGCTCCCGTTCACCATCTCCGACATGGACTTCCCCTCACCGCCGCAGGTGCTCGACGCTCTGCGGGAGCGGCTCGCGCACGGAGTGTTCGGCTACACCGACTGGCGGCTCGGTGACTTCCGCGCGGCGATACGCGAGTGGTACGCGTCGCGGTACGGAACGGAGCTCGACCCGGAGCGGATCGTGTACGGGCCGTCCGTGCTCAACCAGCTGTCGCAGCTGCTGCGCATGTGGACGGAGCCGGGCGACGGCGTGGTCGTCCACACGCCGACGTACGACGGCTTCCGCAAGGCGGTCTCCGGCCTCGGACGCGAGCTGCGCGGGGTGCCGGTGGGCGATGCCGAGGCTCTCGAGCGGGAGCTTGCGCGGGACGACAGCCGCGTTCTGCTGCTGTGCTCGCCGCACAACCCGACGGGGCGGGTGTGGACGGAGGGGGAGCTGCGCGAGATGGCGCGGCTCGCGGAGACGTACGGCGTCGCCGTGATCAGCGACGAGATCCACGCGGACTTCGTGCACCAGGGGTACCGGCATCTGCCGTGGACGAGGTTCGCGGGGGAGCGCGGTCGCTGGGCGGTGATCACGTCCGGGTCGAAGACCTTCAACTTTCCCGCGCTGACGGGTTCGTACGGGATCGTCGGCGACCCGGAGGAGCGCGCGGCGTTCGTTCGGCGGATGGAGACGGGCGAGGGCCTCGGCTCGCCCGCGGCGCTCTCGCTGACGGCGCATATCGCCGCGTACCGTCAGGCGGGGGAGTGGCTGGACGCGCTGCGCGCGTACGTGGCCGGGAATCTGTCGCTGGTCGCGGACCGGCTGAACAGGGAGTTCCCGGTCCTGGGCTGGACGCCGCCCCAGGCCGGGTACCTCGCGTGGATCGACCTGCGGGCCCTGGGCGTGCCGGACGAGGCGCTCCAGCGGGAGCTGATCGAGCGCGAGAAGGTCGCGATCATGCCGGGCGGGGTGTACGGCGCGCCGGGCTTCGTCCGCCTCAACGTGGGCTGCCCACGGGTGAAGGCGGAGCAGGGCGTCGACGCCCTCGTCCGCGCCCTGACCCGCCTGACCTGACGGTCCCGGCGCGTCGCCCCGGTCCGCCCGGCGGGCGGGCGCGGGGGTGGCCGGCACGGGGGCGGCCCAGGTGTCCGTCATCGAGGGCCGGACGGGCTGGAAGGTTGCCCCGTACCGGGGTGTCCGTCCTCAACGCCGGAGGGGCTGGGAACAGGGCGAAGCCCCGGTCCGGGAAGGGGCGGGGTGGGGACAGGCCCGCGGCCTCGGGGGCCCGGGGCGGAGCCCCGCAGAGCGGGGTCGAAGGCGGAGTCCCCAGGGTGGTGGGCGGGAGTACGCGCGGGGATGATCGGCGTATGGACATCAGGCTGGCGTCACCGACCGGTCGCTGGGTGGTGCTGACGACCGTCCTGGGCTCCAGCATGGCGTTGCTCGACTCGACCGTCGTGAACGTCGCGCTGCCGCACATCGGCGACGATCTCGACGCCGATCTGGCCGCGCTGCAATGGATCGTCAACGCGTACTTGCTGACGCTCGCCGGCCTCATCCTGCTCGGCGGGGCGCTCGGCGACCGGTACGGGCGGCGGCGGGTGTTCGTCGTCGGGGTCGCGTGGTTCGCGCTGGCCTCGCTGGCGTGCGGGCTGGCGCCCAACGCGCCCGTGCTGATCATCGCCCGCGCCCTGCAGGGCGTCGGCGGGGCGCTGCTCACGCCGGGATCACTGGCGATCATCCAGGCGAGCTTCCACCCGGACGACCGGGCACGGGCCGTGGGGCTGTGGTCCGGGTTCGGGGGCATCGGTGCGGCCGTGGGGCCGTTCGTCGGCGGATGGCTGGTCGACGGCCCCGGATGGCGGTGGGTGTTCCTGCTGAACGTGCCGCTGGCCGCGCTGTGCGTGCCCGTCGCGCTGCGGCACGTACCCGAGTCCCGGGACCCGGCCGCGCACGGCCGGTTCGACGTGCTGGGGGCGGTGCTCTGCGCGCTGGGCCTCGGGCTCGTGACGTACGGGCTCATCGACGAGTTGTGGTGGGCCGGCGCGGCGGGTGTCGTGGTGGCGGCCGCGTTCGTGGTCGTCGAGCGGCGCACGCCCGAGCCCATGCTGCCACCCTCGATCTTCGCCTCGCGGCAGTTCACCGCGGTCAACCTGGTGACCATGTGCGTGTACGCCGCGTTCGGCGGGTACTTCTTCCTCGCCTCCCTGCAGCTCCAGGTCGTCTCGGGCTACTCCGCCCTCGCCGCCGGCGTCGCCCTGCTGCCCACCACCGTGCTGATGCTCCTGTTCTCCGCCCGCTCGGGGGAGCTGGGGGAGAAGATCGGCCCCCGCATCCCGCTCACCGCCGGCCCGCTGATCTGTGCCGTCGGCATGCTGCTGATGCTGCGGGTCGGCGAGGACGCCTCGTACGTCGCCGACGTGCTGCCCGCGACGCTGGTGCTCGGGCTCGGCATGGTGACCCTGGTCGCCCCGCTCACCGCCACCGTCCTGGCGTCCGTCGACACCGCGCGGGCGGGCATCGCCAGCGGGATCAACAACGCGGCCGCCCGTGCGGCGGGCCTCCTCGCGGTGGCCGCGCTGCCGCTGCTGGCCGGGATGGGGCCGGAGGCGTACCGGATGCCGGCGGAGTTCGAGGCGACCTTCCGGCGCGCGATGCCGATCTGCGCGGGCGTGCTCGTGCTGGGCGCGGTGATCGCGTGGGCGACGGTACGGCGGCCGCCGCCGACGTGCGCCCTACCCGAGTGCAGGGTGCAGTGCGGGGTCGGCGCGCCCGCCCTGGAGCGCCCCGAGAAGCCGTCGCCCGAGCAGGGCGCTCCCGGCCGGCCGGGAGCGACCCCGGGGTGAGGCCTCGGGGTGAGCGGGGGTGGCCTCAGCGTGAGACCGCCCCACCCCTTCTGTGACACTTGAGGACATGGCCATCCACGAAAACCTGCTGGGGGGACCGCCCCCCACCCACCTGCCCGACGACCCGGAGCCCCGGGAGCTGCTCGCGAACGGCACCGCCCCCGCCGACGTCGCCGCGAAGTACCCGACCTCCTCGCTCGCCTGGGCCCAGCTCGCCGACGATGCGTTCGAGGCCGGCCGCGTCGTCGAGTCGTACGCCTACGCCCGCACCGGCTACCACCGCGGCCTCGACGCGCTGCGCCGCAGCGGCTGGAAGGGCCACGGCCCGGTGCCCTGGGAGCACGAGCCGAACCGCGGCTTCCTGCGTGCCCTGCACGCCCTCGCCCGCGCCGCGCAGGCCATCGGTGAGCAGGGTGAGTACGAGCGCTGCACGACGTTCCTGCGCGACTCGTCGGAGACAGCCGCGGAGACCCTCGGCTGACGAGGGCCGTCGCCCTCGTGACCGTCGCCCGACTCGGACCCCGTGCCGACCGGAACCGTCGCCCGACCAGGGGCGGGCGCCCTCCTGGCGTCCGCCCCTGGCGGTGCGGGCGGAGCCTCTGTTTATGATGCCCGCAGGGGACCGGAGCTCCGAAACCACCAACGGAAAGGGGCGGACCGCTACCCGGACACTTGTGTCAGGAGACAGCGATGTCGCAGTATCCCGATGCCTCCGGAGCCGGTTCGGAGACCCCGAACCTCGACTTCGCGGGCACGACCCCGTACGAGGACTACGTCCAGGCGGACGTCCTCACCCATCTCCAGCACCCGCTCTCCGACGATCCCGGAGAGATGGTCTTCCTGGTCACCACCCAGGTGATGGAGCTCTGGTTCACCGTCATCGTCCACGAATGGGAGACCGCGTCCCACGCCCTCCGCCGCGACGATCTGCCCGTCGCCATGGACGCCCTCAAGCGGTCCGTACGCGAGCTGGACGCGCTGAACGCCTCGTGGAAGCCGCTCGCGCAGCTCACCCCCATGCAGTTCAACTCCTACCGCAGCGCGCTCGGCGAGGGCTCCGGCTTCCAGTCGGCCATGTACCGGCGGATGGAGTTCCTGCTCGGCGAGAAGTCGGCGTCGATGCTCGTGCCGCACCGCGGCGCCCCGCGGGTGTACGCAGAGCTGGAGAAGGCGCTGCAGGAGCCGAGCCTGTACGACGAGGTCCTGCGGCTGCTCGCGCGCCGCGGACTGCCCGTCCCGCAGGCCGTCCTCGACCGTGATCTGTCACAGCGCTACGAGCCCTCGCCCGAGGTCGAGCGGGTCTGGGCGAGCGTCTACGCCGATGACGACCAGCACGCCGAACTCGTACGCCTCGGCGAGGCGCTGACCGACGTCGGCGAGCTGGTCTGGCGCTGGCGCAACGACCACCTGGTCGCCACCCGGCGGGCCATGGGCTCCAAGACGGGCACCGGCGGTTCGGCGGGCGTCGCCTGGCTGGAGAAGCGGGCCGCGAAGAACGTGTTCCCCGAGCTGTGGACGGCGCGCAGCCATGTCTGATCTTTCGATGGACCTGGCCGAGAAGGCCGCGGCGCTGGACGCCGCAGACGAACTGGCCAAGCAGCGCGAGCTGTTCGCGCTCGACTCCTCGGTCGTGTACCTGGACGGGAACTCGCTGGGCGCGCTGCCCCGCCATGTCCCCGACCGCATGGCCGACGTCATCACGCGTGAGTGGGGCGAACTGCGCATCCGCTCCTGGACCGAGAGCGGCTGGTGGACCGCGCCCGAGCGGATCGGCGACCGCATCGCCCCGCTCGTCGGTGCCGCCCCCGGGCAGATCGTCGTCGGCGACTCGACGAGCGTGAACGTCTTCAAGGCGCTGGTCGCGGCGGTCCGGATGGCCCCGAGCGACCGGAACGAGATCGTCGTCGACGCGACGACGTTTCCCACGGACGGGTACATCGCCGAGTCCGCGGCACGGCTGACCGGCCACCGTCTCGTGCCCGTCGCCCCCGCGGAGCTGCCCGCCGCGCTGGGGCCCCGCACCGCGGCCGCGCTGGTCAACCACGTCGACTACCGCACCGGCAGGCTGCACGATCTGCCGGCGCTCACCGCGGCCGTGCACGAGGCCGGCGCGCTCGCCGTCTGGGACCTGTGCCACACCGCGGGCGCGCTGCCCGTCGGCCTCGACGAGCACGGTGTGGACCTCGCGGTCGGCTGCACCTACAAGTACCTGAACGGCGGCCCGGGTTCGCCGGCGTACCTGTACGTGGCCGAGCGCCACCAGGACCGCTTCGACTCGCCGCTCCCCGGCTGGAACTCGCACGCCGACCCCTTCGCCATGACCTCCGGGTTCCAGGCGGCGGACGGGGCGGTACGCGGCCGGGTCGGCACGCCCGACATCCTCTCGATGCTGGCGCTCGAGGCCGCCCTCGACGTCTGGGACGGGGTCTCGGTGGAGGCGGTACGGGCCAAGTCGCTCGCCCTCACCGACTTCTTCCTGGAGTGCGTCGAGGCATACGTCCCCGAGGGGAGGGTCACCTCGCTGACGCCGGGTGCGCACGCCGAGCGCGGCAGCCAGGTCGCGCTGTCGTGCGAGGGGGCTCCCGCCGTCATGGAGGCCCTGATCGCGCGCGGCGTGGTCGGCGATCTGCGCCGCCCTGACGTGCTGCGATTCGGTTTCACTCCGCTGTACGTCGGGTTCGCGGACACCGAGCGGGCGGCACGGATCCTGGCGGACGTGCTGGCCGGGGTTCCGGCCGAGGTTCCCGAAGGGCCGCTCGGCTGATCGCGGGGGGCCGGGGTGCTGGTACCGTCCCCGCTGGTCAGGCCAATTCGGCCCCCTCACCGAAAGGTTGGAGCAGCATGCCGGACCCCGCCGCGCGCGACGCCGCCGCTCGTGATGCTGCCGAGGAAGCCTCCGCCCTGTCGCATCCGGCCGTCGCCCCGGACGCCACGGCCGCGTACGGCGAACACCCCGACCAGGTCGTCGACTTCTTCGCCCCCCGCGGCGACCAGGAGCGGGCGCCGCTGGTCGTGATGCTGCACGGCGGGGCGTGGCGGGCGCCGTACGACCGGCAGCACGTCACGCCGTTCGCGGACTTCCTGGCGCGGCGCGGTTTCGCCGTCGCCAACGTGGAGTACCGCCGGGGCGGTTCGCTGCCCCAGCAGCGGGACGAGGAGAACTCCGGCGGTCCGGTCGCCGGTCGCTGGCCGGAGACCTTCGACGACGTGGCGGCGGCGATGGACGCGCTGCCCGAGCTGGTCCGTACGGCGCTGCCGCAGGCCGATCCCCGGCGCACGGTCGTCACCGGCCACTCGGCGGGGGGCCATCTCGCGCTGTGGGCCGCCGCCCGTCATGTGCTGCCCGAGGGCGCGCCGCCCGCGTGGCGGCTGCCGGCGCCGCCGCCCCTGCGGGGAGTCGTGGCGCTCGCCCCGATCGCGGACCTCGGCCGGGCGGTCGAGCTGTCCGTGTGCGGCGGGGCGGTGCGCCAGCTGCTGGGCGAAGGCGCGCAGTTCGAGGAGCGGGCGAAGTACGCCGACCCGGCGCTGCTGCTGCCCACCGGGATCGCGACGACCGTCGTCCAGGGCCGTGAGGACACCGTCGTTCCGCAGGCCGTCGCCGAGGCGTACGTCGACGCGGCGGCGAAGGCGGGCGAGACGGTCGGCCTCACGCTCCTCGAGGACGTCGGACACTTCCCGCTGATCGATCCGGCGGCCGACGCGTGCGCGGTGGTGGCGGAGGAGCTCGCCCAGCTCGCCTGGTGAAACCCCTTCCCGGGCACCCCCACGGCACCGGGCACACCGGACGCCCACCGGCCGGGGCCCGTGGGGCGGAGCCCCGCGTAGTACCTGGGACGGACGCGGAAGGATCCCCTTCGCAGGTGACGACCGCGTCCGCCCGCCCCCGTACCTTGGCGATGTGACCGATACGCAGACCACGCAGCACATCAAGCGCACCGACGCCGAGAGCCGCAGCCCCGAGTTCCGCCTGGCCATGGGCGCGCTCAGCGGTCTGCGGCAGGACCTCTTCCAGAACGCCTTCGCGTACCGCCCGCTGGCGCCGATGGCGACGGACGGCTCCGTGACCCGGCGGCTGCCGGGCCGGATACGCCAGGCCGCGGCGTGGACCCCGCACGCGATCGTGGCGGGCGGCGCCCTGATGGTGCTGCTCTTGGGCGCCACCACCACAAGCGCGTACGGACCGGTCGCCTTGTTCATCGCGGCCGTCCCGGCGGTCGTTGTGCTGATGACGCTGGTCCGGCCGGTGCTGGCCTTCTGGGCGTCGCTGGCCTCCACTCCGTTCGTCACCGTGCTCGTCGGCTCCTGGGACGGCGATTGGCCGTGGCCGCCGGTCTCCTTCGCCGCGCACCTCGCCGTCCTGACCGTCGTGGCGGCGCGGACCCGGCCGCGCACCGCCCTCTGGATGTGGCTGCTGACCGGTGCGTACGGGCTCTTCGCCGAGGTCTTCCTGGGGCCCGGGTCCTTCAGCAACACCTTCCCGATGATGTTCGTGTCGGCCATGGTGCTGCTCGTGGTGGCCCTGGCCCATGTGCGCCGTGACGCGAAGCGGGAGGTCGCCGTCCAGCAGAGCGTGACCGCGGTCGAGCGCGACCGCCGCACGCTGCTGGAGGAGCGCACCACCATCGCCCGTGAGCTGCACGACGTGGTGGCCCACCACATGTCGGTCGTCGCGATCCAGGCCGAGGCCGCGCCGTACCGCGTCGAGAACCCGCCGCCCGAGCTGGAGCAGGCCTTCGCCACGATCCGCGAGAACGCCGTGGCCGCGCTCACCGAACTGCGCCGCGTCCTCGGCGTCGTACGAGCCGAGGACTACGAGGCACCGGACGCACCGCAGCCGACGCTCGCCGACCTCGAAGGGCTGCTGCGCAACGTCCGCGACGCGGGCCTGGAGGTGGACCTGGCGGTCACGGGCGCGGTCCGTGAGCTTCCGCAGGGCGTCGAGCTGTCGGCGTACCGGATCATCCAGGAGGCGCTGAGCAACGCGCTGCGGCACGCCCCCGGCGCGCCGGCGAAGGTCGAGGTCGCGTACGTGCTCGGCGGTCTCGGCCTGCGGATCGTCAACGGCCCGCCCCAGGGGCTGGTCAAGCCCTCGCAGGGGGCCGGTCACGGCATCACGGGCATGCGGGAGCGGGTGACCATGCTGAACGGCGAGATGACGGCCGAGCCGACGGAGGACGGCGGCTACGAGGTCGCCGCGTTCCTCCCCGTGGCGAGGGATGAAGCCGCATGACCATCCGTGTGCTGATCGTCGACGACCAGATGATGGTCCGCGAAGGCTTCTCCGTCCTGCTGAACGCGATGCCCGACATCGAGGTGATCGGCGAGGCGGTCAACGGCCGCGAGGCCATCGCCCAGGTCACCGCGCTGCGTCCGGACGTCGTCCTGATGGACATCCGGATGCCCGAGCTCAACGGCATCGAGGCGACCCGCGAGATCGTCGCGGCCGACACCGACGCGAAGGTGCTGGTGCTGACGACGTTCGACCTCGACGAGTACGTGTACCAGGCCCTGCGCGCCGGGGCCTCCGGCTTCCTCCTCAAGGACGCATCGGCCCGGCAGCTCGCGGACGGCGTCCGGGTCGTGGCGGCGGGCGAGGCGCTCCTCGCGCCGACGGTCACGCGCCGTCTGATCACCGAGTTCTCCCGCATCTCCACGGCCCCGCGGCCGCCGGCGATGGCCCGGATCGGCGATCTGACGGAGCGCGAGACGGAGGTGCTGGTGCTGATCGCGCAGGGCCTGTCGAACGCGGAGATCGCGTCGCACCTCGTGGTGGCCGAGTCCACGATCAAGACGCACGTCAGCCGCATCCTGGTGAAGCTGGGCCTGCGCGACCGCACCCAGGCGGCGGTCTTCGCCTACGAGGCGCGGCTGGTGACGCCGTCGTAGGGCGCGGCCACACTCCAGCCTGTCCGGCGTTTGAGGACTGACATGCGGGCCGCTCGGGCGGTGGTGGCACAGTCAGCCTGTCCGGTGTTCGAGGACGGACACCCGGGGCGCCCGGGCGCTGCGAGGCACGGACCGGGGGGCCGGGGTGAGGCCCCGGCTCGGGAAGGCCCACCGCAGGCGGACCTGTCGCCAGACGGGCATCGCGCGGGCTAGCGTCCGCACATGGACGTGCCCTTCGAACCCTGGTCCCCCGGCTTCGTCGCCGACCCCTACCCCGCCTACGCGGACCTTCGCGCCCGGGGCCGCGTGCACTGGTTCGAGCCCACCCGGCAGTGGCTCGTCCCGCACCACGCGGACGTGTCCGCGCTGCTGCGGGACCGGCGGCTGGGGCGGACGTATCTGCACCGCTTCACGCACGAGGAGTTCGGCCGCACACCCCCGCCCGCCGCGCACGAGCCGTTCCACACGCTCAACGACCACGGCCTGCTCGATCTCGAGGCTCCCGACCACACGCGGATCCGGCGCCTGGTGACGAAGGCGTTCACGCCGCGGACCGTGCAGGCGCTGGAGCCGACCGTGCGGCGGCTGGCCGCAGGGCTGGTCGCCGACCTGAAGAAGGCGGGCGGGGGCGATCTCCTCGCGGAGGTCGCCGAGCCGCTTCCGGTCGCCGTCATCGCGGAGATGCTCGGGATCCCAGAGGCGGACCGGGACCTGCTGCGGCCCTGGTCGGCGGACATCTGCGGGATGTTCGAGCTCAACCCGTCCGAGGAGACGGCGGCACGAGCCGTCCGCGCCTCCCTCGAATTCTCGGCGTATCTGCGGGAGTTGATCGCCGAACGGCGCGAGAACCCGGGCGAGGACCTGATCTCGGCGCTGATCGCCGCGTACGAGGAGAATGAGGAGGTGGGGCCCGAAGGGCCTCCGCGCAAGGGCGGTGGCGGGAGACGGGCGGGACGGCTCAGCGAACAGGAGATGGTCTCCACCTGCGTGCTGCTGCTGAACGCCGGCCACGAGGCGACCGTCAACACCACCGCGAACGGCTGGTGGACGCTCTTCCGCCATCCCGGGAAGCTGGCCGCCCTGCGCGCCGACCACTCCCTGCTGTCCACAGCCGTGGAGGAACTGATGCGCTACGACACCCCGCTCCAGCTCTTCGAGCGCTGGGTCCTCGACGACATCGAGATCGGCGGCACGCTCGTCCCCCGGGGCTCCGAGCTCGCGCTCCTGTTCGGCTCGGCCAACCGCGACCCGGCCCGTTTCGACCGGCCCGACGAGCTGGACCTGGCCCGCCCGGACAACCCGCACATCACCTTCGGTGCGGGCATCCACTACTGCCTGGGGGCTCCGCTGGCCCGGATAGAACTGGCCGCGTCGTTCGGGGAACTGCTGCGGGAGGCGCCGACGATGCGGCTCGTGGCGGAGCCGGAGTGGAAACCGGGGTTCGTGATCAGGGGGCTGCGGGAGCTGCGCGTCGAGCTGTGACATGGGGGCTTCGCCCTCCAGGCCCTCGGGGACGTGACGCAGGCGCCCTTAGTACACGAACTCCGGCCGCTCGTACGGCGTCCACCACGCCGTCAGCCCCCAGACCGCCAGCCCGAGCGCCCCCACGGCCACGACCGCCGCGACCCAGGGGCGGCCCAGCCGGCGCCGCGTCAGCGCCCAGGCCGCGAGCGGGACGAGCGCGCCGCCGAGCGCGATGAGCGGGAGGTCGACGTAGAGCACGCTCAGGTCGCGGTGCCGTCCCTCGAACCCGCCGGTGATGCTGATCCGCGCGAGCGGCGCCCATGCGAGCACTGCGGTCGCGGCGCCGACGGCTGCCAGGAGGAGGCCGGCACACCCCGCGGCGTCCCGGCTCGTGCCCGTGTTCTCTCGGCTCATGCCCACGACGGACGCGGCCCCGTTGCCCGCGATTCCCGCCGGCGCGCGGTACCGGCATTCCGCGGTAACAGGGTTGCCCGCGGCCGCCTGGCAGCACGCCGTACCAGCAGCACGCGGCGCCCGGACTCCGCTACAGGTCCGGGCGCCACGCGTTCGAAGGGCGGAGGCAGAGGCGGGGCGGGGCGTCAGGTGATCAGGTCCCGGCGGCGCAGCCCCGCCAGGCCCGCCGCCACCAAGGCCGTGGCCAGCGCCGTCAGGACCAGCACCGGCGCCCACTGCATCTCGGGGCCCGGAAGCGAGGGCAGGTGCTCGAACGGCGACAGGTTCATCACCGTCTGCGGCAGGTCCAGCGCGGGGCCGATCCAGCCGAGTCCCAGGGACAGGCCCGCCGCCGCCCACGCGATCATCACCGCTTTCGGGAAGGCGCCGTGCAGCAGCACCGCGACGGCGCCCAGCACCCAGATCGCCGGGAGCTGCACGAGGCAGGCGCCCAGGATCGGGCCGAGGTCCTGCCCGTACCCGAGGGCCAGCCCCGCGCCGCCGAGCAGCATCATGAGCGCCGCCCCGCCGAAGGCGATGAGCAGGTGGCCGGCCGCCCACCGCACGCGTCCCACAGCCGAGGCCAGCAGCGGTTCGGCGCGCTGCCCGGTCTCCTCGCCGTGCAGTCGCAGCACCGCCTGCACGATGTACAGCGCGGTCACCATGCCGAGCATGCCGACCATGCCGGCCAGGAAGGCGTTGGTGAGGCCGGACTGGCCGCCCATCCGCTCGATGATCTCGCGGGTCCGCTCGGAGTCGCCGACCAGTTCGGTGGCGCCTTCGGTGATGCCGCCGAACATGATGCCGGTGGCCAGCAGGCCGATGCCCCAGCCGAGCACACTGCCGCGCTGCAGCCGCCACGCGAGTCCGCCGGCCGTGGCGATGCGCCCGACGGCGGGGCCCGGCCGGGTCGGCAGGAAGCTCATGCCGATGTCGCGCCGCCCCGCCAGGTTGAACGCGACGACGGCCTGCACCGCGATCGCCCCGGCGAACATCAGCAGGATCCACCAGCGCTCGTCGGCGAAGGCCCGCATGTTCTCGGCCCAGCCGACCGGCGACACCCAGGTCAGCACGGACGAGCCGTCGTTGGACCCGGCGTCGCCCGCGGCCCGCAGTACGAACGCGAACCCGAGCACGGCCGCGGTCAGCCCCTTGGCGAGGCGCGCGCTCTCGGTGAGCTGTGCGGTGATCCCCGCCATGGTGGCGAAGAGCATGCCGACGCCGCCGATGGCGACCCCGAGCGCCAGCGCGCCCTCCCCTCCCTCGCCCTGGAGGCCGGCCGCGATGATCAGGGCCAGCGCCGCGTTGGCGACGAGCGCGGTGAGCAGCGCCGCGGTCAGCGGGGCGCGCCGCCCCACCACCGCCGAGGACAGCAGCTCCTGACGGCCCGTCTCCTCCTCCTCGCGGGTGTGCCGGATCACGATGATCAGGCTCATGATCCCGGCCAGCAGTGCGCCGAAGGTGACGTAGCGCCAGGCGACGATGCCGCCGACCGAGTCGCTGAAGGCCGGACCGTACAGGGCGCGCAGCGAGCCGTTGCCCGACATGGTGCTGACGACGCCGGCCCGGTCGGCGGCCGTGGCGTACAGCGTCCTGAGGGAGTTCGGGGCGCTGCTGATCACACCGCCGGTCACGAGCACCCAGAGGGGCAGCATGATCCGGTCGCGGCGCAGCGCGAGCCGCAGGAGCGCTCCCGTGCCGGCCATGGGGCGTGAGCCGCCCGAGCGCCGGGTGAACCCCGCGGTCTGTGCGACGGCGGTCATCGTGACATCGCCTCTTCCGTGCCCGCGTCGCGTACGTCGCCGCCTGCGTCGCGTACGTCGTCCTGGTAATGGCGCAGGAACAGCTCCTCCAGCGTGGGCGGGGTGCTGGTCAGCGACCGCACGCCCGACTCGGTGAGCGAACGCAGCACCGCGTCCAGCTTGTCCGTGTCGACCTGGAGCTTGACGCGCCTGCCCTGGATGTCCAGGTCGTGCACACCGGGCAGATGGGTGAGCCCGTTGGGTGCGCCCGCGAGCTCCGCGCTCACGCTCGTACGGGTCAGATGCCGCAGATCCGCGAGCGAGCCGCTCTCGACGGTCCGCCCCTTGCGGATGATGCTGACCCGGTCGCAGAGCGCCTCGACCTCGCTCAGCACATGGCTGGAGAGCAGGACCGTCCTGCCGCGGTCGCGCTCCTCGGCCACGCACTGCTGGAAGACCTCTTCCATCAGGGGGTCGAGGCCGCTCGTCGGCTCGTCGAGGATGAGCAGCTCGACATCGGACGCGAAGGCGGCGACGAGGGCGACCTTCTGCCGGTTGCCCTTCGAGTACGTACGCCCCTTCTTGGTCGGGTCCAGTTCGAACCGCTCGACCAGCCGGTCGCGGCGCGCCTTGTCGAGGCCGCCGCGGAGCCGGCCGTAGAGGTCGATGACCTCACCGCCGGAGAGGTTGCGCCAGAGCGTCACGTCGCCGGGGACGTACGCGAGCCGCCGGTGCAGCTCGACCGCGTCCTTCCAGGGGTCCCTGCCGAGCAGCCGGGCGGCGCCGGAGTCGGCGTGCAGCAGGCCCAGGAGGACTCGGATGGTGGTGGACTTCCCGGAGCCGTTGGGGCCGAGGAAGCCGTGGACCTCACCGGTCTCGACCGCGAGGTCGAGGCCGTCCAGTGCGTGTGTGCGCCCGAACGACTTGTGCAGTCCGGCGACCGTGATTGCCTTCGTCATGATTCAGAACGTACGCTGGGTTCACAAATTTGTGAAGTTAAGGAAGCGTATAAACTCGGCGCAGGGGCGTGAGCAGGGGAGATGATCCGGTGGTGACTGAACAGACCGAGAAGAAGCCGGGCGAGCGGGACGAAGCGGCGGTGTCCGACTTCGTCGAACGCTTCGCGGCGCAGCTCGTCGAGGCGGGCATGACGCGCATGCCCGCCCGGGTCTTCGCCGCCCTGCTCGCGTCCGACACCGGCACGCTGACCTCGGCCGAGCTCGGCGAACAGCTCCAGGTCAGCCCCGCCGCGGTCTCCGGCGCCGTGCGCTACCTCTCGCAGCAGCACATGGTCTCGCGGGAGCGCGAGCCCGGATCGCGACGCGAGCGCTACCGCGTCCACAGCAACCAGTGGTACGAGGCGCTGACGAACCGCGACGCGGTCATCAAGCGGTGGTCCGACGCCCTGCGCGAGGGCGTGGCCAGCCTCGGCCCGGACACCCCGGCCGGGCGGCGGCTGGCGGAGACCCTCGCGTTCTTCGACTTCGTCCAGGACGAGCTCGTCGACATGATGGAGCGCTGGCAGGTGCGCCGGCAGGAGCTCTTCGGCTCGTGAAGGGCTGTGCCCCCCGTGGCCTGACGGCGGCTCAGGCCGACGGGGCCCCGGCCACCGGCCGCCCCAGGTGCTCCCGGGTCTCCGGATCGCGCGGGTTCGGCTCCGCGTACGGATGCCGCGGCCAGTAGGCGCGCCCGTCGATCCATGGGACGACGACCACGGGCTCGCCCTGCCTTCGTGATCGGCGCCACGTCCTCCGGCCACGCGAGCCGGAGCCCGCCGCCCATGAATCGCGCCCCCGCCCCGCCCCGCCCTCGTCGGCGTGAAGCTACTCCGGCGGCGCCGCTGCCGGGAGGGTCAACGCCCACGCGTTCGGCCGCAGCGTCCAGGTCCGGTGCCGGACCGGGCCCGTGATCAGGGCGTCCGCGCGATAGCGGAAGCTGGGGCCCGAGACCGTGACGACCTTGGCCAGGGTCCGCAGGGGCTCCGCGCCCGACCGGCGCTTCACGATCACCTCCGCGGCGCCCTCGGCCGTGCGCACCCGTACGTTCTCGACCGGCTCGTTCAGGTCGCTGAGCAGCACCCCGTCCGCCTCGACCCGCAGCCGGTGCGTCTGCGCGGCCGGCGGGGCGGCGGGCGAAGCCGGGCGGACCAGCGTGCGGACGAGGGAGCGGCAGGTGTCCCAGACCGACGCGGGGTGTGCGGCGGAGGACGGTGCCGATCCGGGCGAGGCCGGGATCCGCAGATCCCCCAGCACCACGCCGTCGCTGTCGTCCACCAGCAGGTCCAGCGACTGCGCCACCCCGTCCAGCACTGAGCGCGCCGCGGCCACCGGCCCCGTCGGCACCCCCAGGGCCCGCGCCAGTTCCACCGACGCGCCGGCCCCCACCGGTACGAGCGACAGCGCCTCGTCCGCGAGCTCGCGCCCCCGGTGCAGAGCGGCGACCGCGCGCAGCAGGGCACGGTCGTCACCGACCACGACAGGCCGCCTGGCACCCCTTCGGGCCAGTGCCCGGCAAAATTCCTCGGGCCCGTCGGGCAGGCAGATTTTCGCCGCCGACCCGGCACACAACACATCCTTCACGATCCGAACGGACTCGCCGTCAATACGGCGGGCGACCGGGTCGATGACCACCAGGAGCTGGTCGTGAGCCGACACCTCGGTCCTTCCTCGGGTAGCATCTTTGTGCAAGAGCCCCTTGCGCTATTGCGCCAGGGGCTTCGTCTATTCCGGGGCACACCGGTTGGCGGCTCAGGCCCCCTGACCTTGGACATGCCCCGCCCGGAAGGGGTGTACGCCTGTGCCCGCACTTGTGCTGCTCGGTGCTCAGTGGGGTGACGAAGGCAAGGGAAAGGCCACCGACCTCCTCGGTGGATCCGTGGATTATGTGGTGCGTTACCAGGGTGGCAACAACGCCGGCCACACGGTCGTCGTCGGCGACCAGAAGTATGCGCTCCACCTCCTCCCTTCCGGAATCCTCTCGCCGGGGTGCACCCCGGTCATCGGCAACGGAGTCGTCGTCGACCCGGCTGTCCTGCTCTCCGAGCTGAGCGGGCTGAACGAGCGCGGCGTCGACACGTCCAAGCTCCTGATCAGCGGTAACGCCCATCTGATCACCCCGTACAACGTCACCCTCGACAAGGTGACGGAACGGTTCCTCGGCAAGCGCAAGATCGGCACCACCGGCCGCGGCATCGGCCCGACGTACGCCGACAAGATCAACCGCGTCGGCATCCGCGTCCAGGACCTCTACGACGAGTCGATCCTGGCGCAGAAGGTCGAGGCGGCGCTGGAGAACAAGAACCAGCTGCTCGCCAAGGTCTTCAACCGCCGCGCGATCGAGGCGGACAAGATCGTCGAGGAGATGCTGGGCTACGCCGAGCAGATCAAGCCGTACGTCGCCGACACGACGCTGATCCTGAACAACGCCATCGACGAGGGCAAGGTCGTCCTCTTCGAGGGCGGGCAGGGCACCCTCCTGGACGTCGACCACGGCACGTACCCCTTCGTCACCTCCTCCAACCCGACCGCCGGCGGTGCCTGCACCGGTGCCGGTGTCGGCCCGACGAAGATCAGCCGCGTCATCGGCATCCTCAAGGCGTACACGACCCGCGTCGGCGCCGGCCCGTTCCCGACCGAGCTCTTCGACGACGACGGCGAGGCCCTGCGCCGCATCGGCGGCGAGCGCGGTGTGACCACCGGCCGCGACCGCCGCTGCGGCTGGTTCGACGCGGTCATCGCCCGCTACGCCACCCGCGTCAACGGCCTGACCGACTTCTTCCTCACCAAGCTGGACGTGCTGACCGGCTGGGAGCAGATCCCGGTCTGCGTCGCGTACGAGATCGACGGCAAGCGCGTCGAGGAACTGCCGTACTCGCAGAGCGACTTCCACCACGCGAAGCCGGTGTACGAGTACCTGCCGGGCTGGTCCGAGGACATCACCAAGGCGAAGACCTTCTCCGATCTGCCGAAGAACGCGCAGGGGTACGTGAAGGCGCTGGAGGAGATGTCGGGCGCCCCGATCTCGGCGATCGGCGTCGGCCCCGGCCGCACCGAGACGATCGAGATCAACTCCTTCCTGTAAGCGCAGGCAAGCCAAGGCAAGGCAAGGCGTACGAAGCGGCCCGCGGGACACCGTTCCCGCGGGCCGCTTCCCTGTGCGCTCCTTGTCAGCGGGCGCGCAGGGTCCCCGCCGTGGTGCCGGTGCGTTCGCGCAGCAGGATCCGCAGGGTGTTCGCGTGCTCGTAGCCGACCTTGCGGGCGATGGAGTCCAGCGACAGGTCCGTGGTCCGCAGCAGATGCGTGGCCTGTTCGACGCGCAGGTCCTGGACGAAGCGCACGGGCGTGGTGCCCAGGACGCGGCGGACGGTGCGCTGGAGCGTGCGCTCGCTGACGCCGAGGGAGCGCGCCGCATCGGCCAGGCCGATCGGCTCGTCGAGATGCAGCCGCGCCCACCGCTCGAACGCGGCGACCAGGGGATCGCTCTGCGCCAGCGCGCTCGGGATCGTGTACGCGGACTGCGAGGGCCGTTCGTCGACGACCAGGTAGCGGGCGACGAGATCCGCGAGGGCCGGGCTGGTCATCCGCACGACGGCGAGCGCGAGGTCGACGTGCCCGAACGCCGCGCCGGCCGTGGTCACACCGTCCGATGTGGTCACCATCCGGGACTCGTCCAGCACGACGGCGGGGTACCGCTTGCGGAACACCGGCGCCAGCCACCAGGTGGTGGTCGCCTGCCGCCCGTCGAGCACTCCCGACTCGGCCAGGAGGAACGAGCCCGTGCACGCCGAGGCGACGGGCGTGCCCCGCCCGCGCACGTCGGCGACCAGCTCCCGGGCCGCTGCCATCGTGCTGCTCGACACCCGGTCGAGGAGCGCATCGGGCCGCCGTTCGGCCAGGGCGGGCGCCAGCAGCAGATCCGTGGCCGCGGCCGCGGCGACCGGCTCGGTCGTGACGAGGTGTCCCGCGCCGGTGCGCACCTGCCGCCGGAAGCCGATCTTCGTGACGTTCCAGGCCGGGGGCGGCTGCGGCAGTTCGCCGCGCATCGCGTTGGCCGCGTCCAGGACATCCAGTGCCGCACACAGCCCGGAGTCGAACACGCCGTCGTAGACAAGCACCGAGACATCCATGTCGTAAACGATATCGGATGAGTCGTTTACGACACTGGGGTCGGTTGGTTCGGCTTCCTAGGCTGAGTGACGTCCCCGAAGAACGGGGCACGACACCGAACTCATGGAGCGACGATGGACATCGGCCTGCTGGCCCGTATCGAGGCCAAGCCCGAGTACGCCGACCAGGTGGCGGACCTGCTGCGGAGCGCGCTGCAGCTCGCCGAGGAGGAGGAGCACACCGTCTCCTGGTTCGCCTTCCGGGAGAACGCCACGACCTTCGGCGTCTTCGACACCTTCGAGAACGAGGAGGGCCGGGCGGGACATCTGCGGGGCCGGATCGCCGCCGCCCTGATGGAGGCGGCGGAGACCATGCTGGCCTCGGCGCCCGACATCCGTCCCGTCGACCTCCTCGCGGTCAAACTGCCCTGAGGGTCCGCCGGGCCGAGCAGCGAGGATCTGCCCATGCACAGGACGACCGTGGTCAACCTCAAGGGACACCGCGACGACCCCGAGTACGCGGACGTCGTGTACGTCGGCCGTGCCGTGCACCGGGGCGGCCGGCACCTCGACGCCTCACCGCTCGCCGGCCCGTTCCGCCCGGGCCGCGACGGCACGCGGGACGAAGTGGTCGAGAAGTACCGCGCCCATCTGCTGCAGCGCCCCGAGCTGCTGGCCCGGCTCCCCGCCCTGCGCGGCCGCCGGCTCGGCTGCTGGTGTGTCCCGGAGCGCTGCCACGCCGAGGTGATCGCGGAACTCGCGGACGCCTAGGCCTGTCCGGCCCCTCGTACCCCGCCAGGTCCGGCTCCGTGCCGCGGTCGGAGCTGGGCACGCCCTCCGCGAAGAGCCGGATCGTGTGCGGGTCGCGGGTGCCGTCGTCCGCCGTGGAGCTGCCGACGATGTCGTTGGCTTTTGCCTGGCGGGTGTCAGTCGCCCGCATCCGTCAGCGGTCCTGGCTGCTGCTCCCCGCAGACCCGCAGCCCCTTCGGCGTCGCGCACGACAGATGGCCGTGGGTGGTGACGACGTCCTGGCCCCCGCCCTGCCGCATGTAGCCGAGGAAGCTGGAGGCGAGGGAGTCCGCGGGCGGCTGGCCGTAGGTGTACGCGTACTCGATCTCGCGGTACGGATACGCGCTGGTGCCGATGGTCTCCACCGAAGGGGGTTCGCCGTCGATGTCGAGGCGGTGGACTCCCTTCAGACCGGAACCGGCGCGCAGTTCGCTGTAGCCGATGGCGCCCGGAAGCTTGGCCACGGTGCTCAGTACCTGCTCCGTGCTGTCGAGTTCGCAGCGGATGACCTTCGATTCCGGGTCGTCGGTGCGCACGCAGTCGCGGGAGGAGTTGGCGGGCTCGTTGCGGCTGAGGACGCGGCGCTGGAAGACCTCGCGGGTGCCGGAGTTGGCGTCGCGGCTGACCAGCAGGATGCGCAGGTTCGTCCTGCCGTCGAGCTGCTTCCAGTTGGTGATCTCGCCGCGGTAGATGCCGCGGATCTGGTCGACGGAGAGGTTCCGCACCGGCACCTTCTCGTTGACGACGAGGGCGAAGGCGGAGACGGCGATCCGGTTCTCGCGCAGTTGCGGGAAGCCGCCCGGCTTGGGTCCGTCGGAGAGGGCGATCAGGGCCGGGGAGCCCTTCGTCGCCTTCTCGCCCGCCGCGGCGAGCGACCGTATCCCGGCCGCGCTGCCGTGGGCGTCCACGGTGACCTTCGAGCCCTCGCAGTCCTTCTCGTACTTCTTCGCCAGCTCGCGTACGACGGGTGCGAAGGCCGTCGAGCCCGTGATGGTCAGCTCGCCCTTGGCGCAGCCGATCGGCGGCCGGGTGTCGTCCCGTACGACGATGATCGTGGCGAGCGCGACCACGCAGAGGGTCAGCAGCACGGTGATGTTGCGGGCCGCTCTGCTGAAGAGCGGGGGCTTGTCGTCGGGCAGGACGGCGCGGTTGGGCATCACCTCGCCGTCCCGGATGCCGCCGGTGATCCGGACCTCGCAGCCGACCGGGCCGCCGGAGAGCAGTACGAGCAGCTTGAAGTGCTCGCCGCGGTTGAGGGGGACGCGCGGGATGTAGAGGGTGTTTCCGACGAACCGCAGGCCGGCGGCCGGGGTGAAGTGCTCGACGAGGTGTTCCGTGTCGCTGGGGTGGGTGACGGCGAGGCCGCGCACGAAGCGGTCGGTGAAATCGACCGTGAGGCCGTGGAGTTCACGGCCGGTGTAGTCGTTGTCGGCGATGCTCTGCGAGCCGTCGTTCTCGATGCGCAGGAGGACGAGCGTCCCGTCGGACATGTCGGGCGTGTCGTTGAACAGCCCGAGCCGGATGTTGGGGCGGCCGTTGCGTACGTTGCTGCCTATCGGCGTGTCCAGCTGGATGCGGTAGCCGATGCGCTTACGGCTCGGCACGCGGCGCTCGTACCAGAGCACGGCGACGGAGGCCAGGACGCCGAGCACAGCGGTGCCCACGGCCACGAGGTTCTCGGCGCTCACCCATTCCACGGATCGTCACCGTACGTGCATACGGCGTGAGTTCCGTCCGGAAGGCCGTTCCGTCGACCGATGTTCTCCGCCCGTTCAGACGCTGTGGAGTCGGCCTGCCGGACGGTGTCCCGTGTCGTGGTCGGCGTCGTGGTCGGCGTCGTGGTCCGGACGCTCCGGGTGGTCCGGGCGGTGGCCGTGATCGTGGTCCGGGTCGTCCGGACGGTCCTGGCAGCGGCCGGGGCCGCTCCAGTCGTAGCCTGGCGCGACGGTGTGGATGAGGACGGGCGACGCGGATTCGGCGTACGTCGCGCCGCCGCTGTAGTGGGCGGTGAGGGAGTGGTCCCCGAGGGGCAGAGCGGGGATGACGAGGACCGCACTGCCGTTGTCGAGGGGGACGGTGCCCAGGGCCGTCGTGCCGTTGCGGAAGGTGACGCTGCCGTCGGCGGGCGTCCCGCCGCCGTCGGCTGACACGGTCGCGGTGAGGGTCACTTCCTGACGGCATGTGGACGGGCGTGGGGAAGAGGCGATCGACGTCGTGGTGGCCCCGTTGCGCAGGGTGCCGAAGGCGACGTCCAGTGGTCCGGTGCCGGCCTGGACGGTGAGGGCGACCTGGTCGGTGGCGGTGTTGATCACCGACACCGTGTTGCCGTTGCCGTTGGTGACGTAGGCCTTCGTGCCGTCGGGGGCGATCGCGACGTCGAGCGGTCCGGTGCCGACCGGGATGGCAGTCGTGACCTTGTCGGTCGCGGCGTTGATGACGGACACGGAGTTGTCGATCGCGTTGGTGACGTAGAGCTTCTTGCCGTCGGGCGTGATTCCGGCCCCGAACGGTCCGATGCCGACATTGAAGGTGGTGGTGACCTTGTCGGTGTCGGTGTTGATCACCGAGACGGAGTCGTCGTTGCTGTTGACGACGTAGGCCTTCGTGCCATTGGGCGAGACGACGACCGCGAGCGGTGCGGCGCCGACCGGGATGGTGGCCGTGACCTTGTCGGTCGTGGTGCTGATGACGGACACGGAGTTGCCGGCCGCGTTGGTGACGTAGACCTTGGCGCCGTCGGGCGAGACCGCGACACCGACAGGGAGCGTGCCGACCGGGATGGTGGCGCCGACCGTGTTGGCCGCAGTGTCGATCACCGACACCGTGTTGCTGTTCTGGTTGGTGACGTAGGCCTTGGCGCCGTCGGGGGTGACCGCCACTCTGACCGGTCCTGAGCCGACAGGGACGGGACTGCCGGCCACGGGAGCGGCCGGTTTCGCGACGTCGATCACGGACACGGTGCTGCTGCCTTCGTTGGTGACGTAGGCATAGGTCCCGGCGGGGACGGCCTGGGCCGCCGTCGCCGGGACCTGGGGGAGCAGGGCCGGGGAGAGAACGGCGAGGACCAGGGCGAGCAGCGCGGAGGCGGCGCGGCCCGCGGGGCCGAATGCGGTGCGGGCTGCCACCCGCCCGCCCCGTACCGCGCGCGGGGAACGGTTCGTCCGAATCCCAGGAGTCATGCCTGGTTCACCTCTCTTGACAGCCCCGCCGGCAGACGTCGCATCAGGCATGCGGGAGGGACGGGACCGGCCGCGGGCACGGGTCCCGCGGCCGGCACTCGACAAGCCACACTCACTGCATATCATCATCAAATGGCAAAGACCGGGCGTATTGCTCGGGACTGGATGGCGTCCGGGCCGGCCGGCCTGCGCCGTTCGCCCGCAGAGCGCCGCGCGGGGACGTTCCGGACCGCTGCGACGCCCGCTCCGCTTCGACCTGAATGGCCGTCACCATGCCGGAGCAACGGCGTGGCGGCCGCCGTCGGTCCTGCCGGCGTCTCCCCTTGCCTCCGGGGAAGGGGGTGTGGCTCAGGTGACGTACACGTACGGGACGCCAGAGCTGGTGCCTGCTGGGGTGTGCACGACGACCGTCGCGGTCCCCGGTGTCCCTCCGGGGGCGACGGCGACGACCTGCGTGCCGGAGACCACCGTGAAGGGCACCGGAACACCCCCGAAGCGCACTTCGTCGGCGTAGGTCAGGTTGCTGCCGGTGATGGTGACGGTGGTCCCGCCGAGGGCGGGACCCGAAATCCACCACGCGTCATTGACGGAGAGAAAGGCTCCCGTGGTCCCGCGGCCCGCCGCGGCGATCGGAGCCGGTTCAGCGGTCCCGGAAGTACTCCCCGGGCTCCCCGTCCGGCCCCATCCCGTACATGAGCAGGCGCTGCCTGCCCTCGAAGAGGTCGATACGCAGACTCTGCGACGCGCCGTCGGGCGAGCAGTCGGGGTCAAAGGCGCCGGCGTCGGGCACGCGCGGGCCGATGACGAGCAGGTTGTTGATGCCGCCCAGCACCGCCGTGGCGGCGCAGTGGACGGTCGCGTCGAGGGGCTCGCCGGTCGCCGGGTCGGTCTTCGGGTACGCATCCTCGAAGCGGACGAGCGGTGCGCCGACCGGGCCCTGGGTGATGGTGACGGTGTTGTCGAACAGGTCGTTCTGCTCGCCGCCGGCGAGTTCGTCGAAGTGCTGCTTCCATGTGCCCACGAAGGCCGCGGGGACGACCTGGGGGCCCGTCTTCGTCCTGCGGAACGTGGCCGTCACGGCGCCGGACGTCCACTCCATGACGTCCTGGGAGCGCATGGTGAGCGTCTGGTGCGCGGCGGGCAGGCACTCCTTCGCCGGGACGCTCGTGGTCACGTCGCTCTCGCCGAAGACGATCCTGTCGTCGTCCGCCGAGACGAGGACGGACCGTCCCATGCACAGCCGTTCGCCGGTGACCTGGACGTAGACCGCGGTCTTGCGGCCCTTCCGGCCCTGGCTGATCTCGATGCGGCCGGTCGACTTGGGATTGTCGTCGGCGCCTTTCAGCACGCCTTCCCAGGCGCCGATGAAGACGTCCGGCACATCACCGGCCTCGGCCCCGGCGGCATCTCCCGTCCCGGTGGTGCTCCCGGGCTCCTTCTCGTACGACTCGGGAGCCCGGTCCGGCCAGTACGTCGCGGCCAGTGCGCCGCCGCCCCCGAGCACCGCCACCGCACAGACGGCGGCGAGGACGGTACGCCCCCGGCGCCGCGTCGCCTTCGACCGGGGCTCCTCGCCGGGCACCGGTGTGGCCTCACCGGGCACTGGTGTGTCCGCGTCCAGCAGCCGGGCCGCCTGCGCGCCGAGCCGGGCCAGCAGCTCGGGGGGCAGCCAGGCGTCACCGGGGTCCGGTGACGTACGCGCCAGTTCGGCGGCGGTGGGCCGCCGGGCCGGGTCCTTGTCCAGACACGCCCGTACGAGCGGGGCGAGCGCCTCCGGCAGCCCCTGCAGATCCGGCTCGTCGTGCGCGATCCGGAACATGACGGCGTGGACGCCGCTCTCGGTCGACCCGAACGGCTGCCGTCCCGTGGCCGCGTACGCGAGCACCGCACCCACGCAGAAGACGTCCGACGCCGGGGTGATCTTCTCGCCCCGCACCTGCTCGGGGGACATGAAGCCGGGTGAACCGACGACGGCGCCCGTGCTGGTGAGCCCGCCGTCCGTGACCGTGTCCACCGCCCGCGCGATACCGAAGTCGATGATCCTCGGACCCTCCACGGCCAGCAGGATGTTGGAGGGCTTCAGATCGCGGTGCACGAGTCCGGCGGCGTGGATGTGGTCCAGGGCCCGCCCGAGTCCGGCCGCGAGCGTCCGCACCGAATCGGTGGGCAGCGGACCGTGGTCGTCCACGACGGTCCGCAGGGACGGGCCGGGTACGTACGCGACCGCCACCCATGGCGCGTCGGCCGCGGTGTCGGAGGCGATCAGCGCCGCGGTGCCGGTGCCGCCGACCCGCTCCAGCGCGGCGACCTCGCGTGCGAACCGCAGCCGGAACTCCCGCTGCGCGGCCAGCTCCGCGTGTACGACCTTCACGGCGACCGTACGTCCGCCCTCGGACCGGGCGAGATACACACGGCCCATTCCGCCGGTGCCGAGCCGGCCGAGGAGGCGGAACGGGCCCATACGGGTGGGGTCTTCGGGCGTCAGCGGGTCCACGGCCGGATCCTCGCACACCGGGCGCCGGCCGTCCCCGGCGCGAGCCGACCGCCCCTGCCGTGACAATCATGGTCTAGACCCTTGACAGGTCCAGACCATTCAGGTTCAGTGCTCAACACGTGTGACAGCACCACCCTTTGCATCCCCCACGACTCCAAACCCCCCACAGGGAAAGGCAGATAACGTTGTCACGACGCATGGTGAGCCTGGTCGCCGCCTTCGCGGCGATCCTCGGATTCGCGGTGTTCCTGCCCGGCTCGACGGCCGCGGCGGCCGACTGTGCCGCCGCCTGGAACTCCTCCGCCGTGTACACCAACGGCATGATCGCCTCCCACAACGGCCACAACTGGCAGGCCAAGTGGTGGACCCAGGGTGAGACTCCCGGCACGACCGGTGAGTGGGGCGTCTGGGCCGACCAGGGCACGTGCGGAACCGGCGGCGGCGATCCCGGCCCCGGCCCGTCCCCGTCCGGCTTCGTCGTCAGCGAGGCGCAGTTCAACCAGATGTTCCCGAACCGGAACGCCTTCTACACGTACAGCGGACTGACCGCGGCGATGAGCGCCTACCCCGCCTTCGCGAACACCGGAAGCGACACGGTCAAGAAGCAGGAGGCCGCGGCCTTCCTCGCCAATGTCTCGCACGAGACGGGCGGCCTGGTCCACATCGTCGAGCAGAACACCGCCAACTACCCCCACTACTGCGACGCGAGCCAGCCCTACGGCTGTCCGGCCGGCCAGGCCGCGTACTACGGCCGCGGCCCGATCCAGCTCAGCTGGAACTTCAACTACAAGGCCGCGGGCGACGCCCTCGGCATCGACCTGCTGGGCAACCCCTGGCGCGTCGAGCGCGAGTCGGCCGTCGCCTGGAAGACCGGCCTCTGGTACTGGAACACGCAGAACGGCCCGGGCACGATGACCGGCCACAACGCCATGGTCAACCAGGCGGGCTTCGGCCACACCATCCGCTCGATCAACGGCTCCCTGGAGTGCGACGGCAAGAACCCGGCGCAGGTCCAGAGCCGCGTTGACAACTACACCCGCTTCACCCAGATCCTGGGTGTGCCGACGGGCGGCAACCTGTACTGCTGACTCCCGTCCGCCAGGGACGGGCGCGGGGGCGGTACGGCGGCGGCCGTACCGCCCCCGCTCACTCGGACGGGTGATCTGTGTTCCGGGCGAGCGGGTGGACAGCTGGGGCCCTTCAGGTGCCGATCCAGACAAAACCGCAGGTCGGGCCCGGTCCGATTCCCGGGCTCCGGTGTCCCGAACTCCGGCTCTGGCCAATGCTGTTGGCACTTGCGCCGGCGACTTTGTGTGGGTGTACGGTCACCACCTGCACAGACGCACAAGAATGCCCCCGCGGTGCGCCAACACCCGGGGGCCCGACACCAGGAGCCCAAACTCCCGATGCGCATCCACCGTACTACCCCTACGCGTTCCTTCACCACGTTCACCAATGCGCTGTTGCGCGACGACAGCATCTCGTGGTGCGCGTCAGGCGTGCTGATGTACCTACTGAGCCTTCCGGATGGTGCGAAGGCGTCGATCCGCAGCCTCGCGGCCAAGCGCACGGAGGGCCGGGACCGGATCTCCGCGGCCCTCCGTGAGCTGGAGGTGTCCGGGTATCTGCGCCGCGTGCTGAGGCAGAACCCCGAGACGGGGACGCTCGCCACCGTCTACGAGGTGTACGACGCGCCTCACGACGTGTCCGAGGAGCGGCCGGAGGCCGGGGCACAGGAAGTTGACCGAAACCTGGCCTCCGGTGAACCGGACAACGGCGCCCCAGGCCCGCTCCCTTCGGGAGAAAAGACCAGGGAACAAGAACCTCCCTCCCCGGCGCCGGTGCCCCCGCCGGTCCCTGCCGCACCGCCGACCCCGGCCGCCGCGCTGCTCACGTCGCTGGCACGGCGCGAGCCGCGCCTCGCCCTCGGCGCGGCGGAGGCGGAGCGGCTGGCGCCTCTGGTCGAGCAGTGGTGGGCCGTCGGTGCGAGTGACGCGACGATCCGGGCCGCGCTGACCGAAGGGCTGCCGCGTCCCGTGCACGCCCCGGCCGCGCTGCTCGCCGACCGCCTGATCCGCAAACTGCCCGCTCCGCCCCCACCGCCGCCGCCCGCGCCGGCGGAGTGCGAGGAGTGCCGCGCGCCCGTCGCGGCGGGCGGGGCGTGCCGGAACTGCGCACCCGTGCCGGATGCCGGACAGGACCGCGCGGTCGGCGGCTTCGTCGCGGCCGCGCGACGAGGCGGGGCAGCGGCACGGGCCCTGCTGCGCGGTGCGCCGCCGTGTCCGGCCTGACGGCCGGCTCGTAGATCCCTGGCCCGGCTCCGGGCCAGGTCCTTCAAGAGAACGGGCTGCCGATGACCATCGCACTCGAACGCCCCGAGAAGGTATACCGTCGGTATACTCCGCCTATGGCCGACACCACGATCAAGGTCGACTCCGCCGTTCGCGACCGCCTGCTGGAGCTGGCCCGGGAGCGTGGTATGACCATGCGCGACCTGGTCGCGGAGCTGGCGGGTGCCACGCCCACCAAGGCGGAGCTCCAGAGGCGGTACGAGGAGACGAAGGCGTACTGCGAGGAGCACTTCCTCGGCGGTCCCTTCACGGAAGAGGACGAGAAGGCCGCCGAGAAGCTCTGGGCCGATCTGGAGGCGGGGCGGATCGGGGAAGTCCAGTGACGGACAAGGAGAAGTACCCGCTGCCGCGTGCCGTTGTCTTCGACGACACCGCCGCTCTCGCGCTCGGCGCGGGCAACCGGATGGCCTCGCGGCTGGTGACATGGGCAGAGAAGGATCCCGCGCGGCGGGTCTGCATCCCGGCCCTGTGCCTCGCCGCCGCCGAGGTCGATCGCGCGGGTGTCGCTGAGCACATCGGCGCTCTGCCGTCCGTGGACATCACCGCGCTCGATTTCGCCGGAGTGCTGGCAGTCGGCAAACGACTGCGCACCACCGCGGAGCACGACGACCCGGAGAAAGCCGACGACGACTGGAGCAGCGCGCACGCGCTGCACCTCGCGCGGCCGTCCGTCGAGTGGCCCCGGGGGCGCCCGGTCCTGACGCGGTCACCTTCGCGGTACCGGGGTACGGGGGTCCGGACGATCAGGATCGTCGACTAACCGTGAACGGTGCGGGGCCCGGATCGTGCCCGGGCCCCGCACCCGCAATTCCCTCAGTCCCCCAGGACCGAAAGGTCCAGCTCCCGCAGTCGCTCCGGGTCGGCCAGGATGTCGAGCTGGACGACCTTGCCGCCGGAGACGGTGAAGGACATGACCGCGGTGGGCTTGCCCTCGGGCAGGGACACGAGGCCCGGCAGCCCGTTGACGAGGGCGACCCGTCCGTACGGCGCGAAGCGCTGGTACATGAGCGCCTGCCCGGCCACCGACTCCGCACCGCGGACCAGCTTCGTCGCGCCCGCGGCCAGGACGCCGCCGTCCACGCGCAGGACCACGTCCGGGTCGAGGAGCGAGAGCAGGGCGTCGAATTCGCCGCCCCGCGTGGCGGCGACCCACGCGTCCACGACCTCGCGCTGCCTCGCCAGATCGGGGTCCGGCACCGGCGCCGCGCCCACCCGTCGCCGGGCGCGGCTCGCGAGCTGCCGTGCCGTCGCCGGGGTGCGTCCCACGATGGGCGCGATCTCGTCGAAGGACACGGCGAACATGTCGTGCAGGACGAAGGCGAGCCTCTCGGCGGGCGCCAGCGTGTCCAGGACGACGAGCATCGCCAGCCCGACCGAGTCCGTGACCATCGCCTCGTGCTCGGGGTCGGTGCCCTCGATGCTGCCGACGATGGGGTCCGGTACGTGGACGTCCAGCGGGTCCTCACGCCGTGACGTGCGGGAACGCAGCATGTCCAGGCATACGCGCCCGACGACCGTCGTCAGCCAGCCACCCAGGTTCTCGACGTCGCTCGTGTCCGAGCGGCTGAGCCGCAGCCACGCCTCCTGGACGGCGTCCTCCGCCTCGGCGAGCGAGCCGAGCATGCGGTACGCCACCGAGCGGAGGTGGGACCGATGGGCCTCGAAGCGTTCGGCCAGGAGTTCGTTGTCGTTCATCGGTCCCATTCTGCCGTCGTGGGGTCACTCCGCCCAGGCGAGGAAGGTCGTCCAGGCGGCGGGCGCGACGGCGAAGGTGGGGCCGTCGGTGACCTTGGAGTCGCGGATGTGGATGGTGTGGGGGCAGGCGGCGACCTCGACGCAGCTACCGCCGCTGTCGTCGCTGTACGACGACTTGCGCCAGTCGAAGGCCACTTCGATGCAGTCGCCACCGCTGGGGCTGCTATAGCTGGACTTGAACCACCGCAGGGTGCTGCTCATCTCTGCTCTCCTGCCAACTGCTCGATGAGACCCAGCGATTCACGGGGATCCAGGGCCTGTGCTCGGATCCTCGCATACCGCTGCGCGTATGTACTCACCTTTCCTGGCTCCTTGATCAGCAGGCTCTCGTCCTGCACCTCCATGTAGACCAGGCGGTCATGTTCCGGGGTCTCCACCAGATTCATCTCGCCGTATGCGCCCGCGTACTCGCCGCTGAGGCCGCAGTCCAGCGGCAGCACCTGAACCGTCGCGTTACGCCGCCGGGCACACTCCGCAAGGTGCCGCATCTGGCCGCGCATGATCTCCTCGCCGCCGATCGTCCGCCGTAAGACCGACTCCTCCAGCACCACCTCGATCAGCGCCACCGGCTCCCGCTCGAACAGCGCCTTGCGCGCCATCCGCGCCTCGACCAACTCCTCCACCCTCTGCTCCGGCAGCGGCGGATACCCGCCCCCGATCAGCGCCCGCGCGTACTCCTCCGTCTGGAAGAGGCCGTGCACCACGAGCGTCGCATACAGGTGCAGCGCCAGCGCCTTCTGCTCCAGCAGCGCGTAGTTCTTGAACTGCGGAGGGTACTTGTCCAGCCGTACGTACTCCCGCGCCTGCTCGAAGATGCCCATCCCGTCCCCGAGCACCTCCTCCAGCTTCACGAGCATCTCGTCGCTCGCCGGCTGTGCGCACGTCTCCATCGCGCTCACCGCGGCCGCCGTGAAGCCGATCTGCCTGCCGAGCTGATCCTGCGTCAGCCCCTTCCGTACGCGCATCTTGCGCGCGATATCCGCCACCAGCCGCGTCGCCGGACCCTCCGCTTCCTTGTTTTCCGCTCGCGCCATCGCGATCACCGTTTCGCCTCAACCGGTCTCAACCGGTCACAACCCGACCCCGCCGAATTCGACCCGGATCAAGCTGCGTTGACGCAGGTCAACTGACATGCGACGCCCCGCCCAGGTCATGGAAAACGCTAATCATGGGCGGCCAGACTGGACTTATGAATGCGGAAAGTCGCCAAGTAAACCTCGACTGGATCCCCGAATCCGGTTTCCGGCTGAGAAAGGCCGGTGTGCAATTCGACGCCGTACGCGTCGACGGCGACGACGGCCGCCGGCTCGCCGACCTCATGGAGCGCATGACGGGCGGCGACCCCGGCCCGATCGTGACCGAGGCGAACGGCCGCCGCGGCGTCTACTTCCTGCTCCCGGCGGGCAGCACGGCCCGCCGCTGCTGGCCGCGCGGGGTGACGCGGTTCAACTCCACCACCGGCCATGCCGGCTACGTACCCGTACCGGCTCTCCAGGGCCGTACCTGGCCGCTCGCCTGGCGCTTCCCGCCCGAGGGCGCCGACCGCTTCGTGCACCCGCTGCTGCTGCGGTGGGCGGCCATCGAACTGCTGAGCGGGGCAGGCTGGTGACGATCTCCCTCGATGACGCGAGGAGGGCGTTGCGATGAAGCCCGCCCCGACGGGCGCCACCACTCCTGACCATCGCTTTCAGCGCCGTCGAGCTGCTCTCGTGGTCGTCCCGTCGCTGGAGCTTCCTCGGGTGGCGGGGCCTCGACCGAGCCCGGGCAGCGCCCGGACCGAATTGTCAGACCCTGCTCGTAGCGTCGTGGGTGAGGGCCTGGACCGGCCGGGTCCCATCGGGCACGGGAGCCGTCATGGGCGAGATCAGTGTGGGCAGGCAGCACCTGGACCGGCTGCTGGCCGACAGTGCGGGTACGGCGAGTACGCCGGGCACGTCGGGCACGTACGGAGTTCCCTACCAGCAGGCGTTCGCGCGGCTCGCCGAGACGCACCGCGGCCGGCCGGTGACCGAGATCCTGCCGCTGCTGCGCCGGGCGGCCGATGAGGCGCTGCTGGGGTTCACCCACGCCGATCTGCGCGAGCAGGCGGAGGCGATCAGTACCGGCCGGCCGTACGTCCTGCGTGTCACCGTCACCTGAGCGTCCTCATCTGACCGTCGTCACGTGGCCGTCGCGGTCCCGGACGGGCGAGGCCCGCCAAGAATGACCACTGGTGGGAAAATGACCGGCATGGGCCAGGCCCTCGTAACACTGTTCCTCAGCGGCGACGTGATGCCGGGACGGGGCGTCGACCAGATCCTCCCGCACCCCGGTCGCCCCGAGCTGCGGGAGGGGTACATCCGCGACGCCCGCGACTACGTGGCTCTCGCGGAGGCCGTGAACGGGAAGATCGCCCAGCCTGTGGACTTCGCCTGGCCATGGGGGGCGGCCCTGGACGTGCTCGACGAGGTCGCACCCGACGTACGCGTCATCGACCTGGAGAGCAGCGTCACGACGAGCGACGACTTCGCGCCCGGCAAGGCCGTGACGTACCGGATGCACCCCGACAACGTGCCGTGCCTGACCGCCGCGCACCCCGACGTCTGCGCGCTGGCGAACAACCATGTGCTCGACTTCGGGCGCCGCGGACTGGAGGAGACCCTGGCGGTGCTGCGCGCCGCCGGTCTCGGCCCGGCGGGGGCGGGGCGGGACGCGGAGGAGGCGCGGCGGCCGGTGGCGGTGGCCACGCGGGAGGGGCAGGGGCGGGTCCTGGTGCTGTCGTGCGGGATGGCGTCCGCCGGGGTCCCGTCGCGCTGGGCGGCGGGGGAGGGGCGGCCCGGAGTGGACTTCGTGCCCGATCTGTCGGTGCGCAGCGCCGACGCCCTCGTACGGAGGCTGGCGGCCGTGCGGAGAGAAGGGGACCTGGCGGTCGTCTCGATCCACTGGGGGTCGAACTGGGGGTACGACGTCTCGCAGAGCCAGATCACCTTCGCGCGGCGGCTCGTCGACGGCGGCGTGGACGTCGTCCACGGGCACTCCTCGCACCATCCGCGCCCCATCCAGGTGTACCGGGACAAGCTCATCCTCTACGGCTGCGGCGACCTCATCGACGACTACGAGGGCATCTCGGGCTACGAGCGCTACCGCGACGACCTGCGGCTCATGTACTTCCCCGTGCTGGACGCGGCCACGGGTGAGCTGGCTGCGCTGCGGATCGCGCCGATGCAGGCGCGGCAGATGCGGCTGGAGCACGCGTCGGAGGCGGACGCGGCATGGCTGTCCGAGGTGCTGAGCAGGGCGGGGAGGGCGTTCGGGACGTACGTGGAGCCGGAGCTGGGCGGGGACGGATACCTGACGCTGCGCTGGTCGAGGCGGAACTGAAACGCTCGCCGCTCACAGGCCGGGGAGCTCTGTGGCGCTTGTAGGACAGGAGCTGTCCTACTCCCTTCCTACGGTGGAACCGGTCCGATCGCCACCCACCACTGAGGGAGATCGTCATGACGGTTCAGCCGGTGCCCGAGGGCTACACCACCATCACGCCGTGGATCATCGGCCACGACACGGCGGGTCTCATCGACTACGCCCAGCGCGCCTTCGGCGCCGAGGAGGTCGCCCGCTTCGTCATGGAGGACGGCTCGCCCGCGTCCGCGACCCGTACGGCAACATCTGGTGGATCATGACGCACGTCGAGGACGTGGACGAGGCGGAGCAGCAGCGCCGTCTCACCGACCCGGCGTACTCGGAGGCGATGGCCTACGCCATCAGGTCGCTGGCGCGGAGCTTCCCGCAGTCACCCTGAGCCGGGCGACGGCAGCGACTCCATCGCCGCGCTGAGCCGCTCCAGCACCCGTACCGTCTCGGCGAATCCGTCCTCGCCCAGCTGCTCCGCGAGCCGGGCCGCGAGGTCCGCGTGGCCGGGGTCGATCTTCTCGATCGCGGCCCGGCCCTCGGCGGTGGGGCGGAGCAGCTTGGCGCGGCGGTGCGCCGGGTTCGGTACGTACTCGGCGAGGCCCTTGTCGACCAGGAGGTCCGCGATCCGCTGCACGCTCTGCCGGGTGATGCCCATCGCGCGGGCGATCCCGGCGACGGGCAGGGGCTCGCCGAGCACCGCGCCCAGGACCTGCCACCAGGCGGCGGTCAGTCCGGCCGGGCGGGCCAGTTCCTCGGCGACGGAGAGGAACTGGCCGTTCAGCCGGAAGACGGCGAGCGCGGTGGTGCTGAGCATGTCCTGCTGTGCGCGCGGCCGGCCGGTGCCGCTCATGAGCCGAGCTCTGCGTAGGCGGCCGGGTCCGAGTCGTGGAACAGCCGGTACCAGGCGTCCAGCTTGCTGCCCTCGAACGCGCCCAGCTTGCCGAGCACCTCGCGCGCGAACGCGACGGGCTCGGTCGGCCCGGCCGTGATCAGGTCCCCGTCGGTGACGGCGTCCGCGTCGACGTAGTGCTCGCCGCCCCGGTAGCCGGTGGCCGCGAGGTAGAACGAGACCGCGCTGGTGTGCTTCCGGTCGTCGAGCAGCCCCTCCCGCGCCAGCCCGGCCGTCGCGCCGCAGATGGCGGCGACGGGCACGCCGGATTCAAGGAACTCCCGGGCCTTGCGGGCGAACGGCGCGAGGTCGTCCCCGCTGTCCCACAGATCGGCGCCGGTGAGGATCAGCAGCGCGCTGTCCTCCGGCCTCAGCTCGTCGAGCGCGAGATCGGGCTGGATACGCAGCCCGCCCACGGTGGTGACGGGCTTGTCGGCGGCGGGTCCGACCGTGCGGACGGGGTACCCGCTGCGGGCGAGCCAGGCGGTGGCGTGGCCCGTCTCCCAGTCGGCGAAGGTGTCGTAGACGGCGAGATGGACGGTCCTGCGGGTGGCATGTGCGCCGGCGTTCGCGGCGGCGTTCATGGTGGCCTCCTGAGCCCTTGCGTCCCCATTGCTCGATGACAGAAGACTGTCATGACGACAGCGTACTGTCAATGCTGTTCGTCGTCGTGGGATCCGACGAGACCGCGACGGGGACTCCGGCAGGACCCCGACACCTTGCCGACCAAAGTGGCCGAGGCCATACAAGGTGGCCATGTCGACTCCCACCTGCGCGTCCTTAACCTGTTCGGCATGACCCCTCATGTCGAACCCGATCCGCAGACCGGCGCGGCAGTCAAGGCCGCCGACCGTGCGCACGTCTTCCACTCATGGTCCGCCCAGGGCCTGATCGACCCGCTCGCCATCGCCGGCGCCGAGGGTTCGTACTTCTGGGACTACGACGGAAACCGCTACCTCGACTTCACCAGCGGCCTCGTCTACACCAACATCGGCTACCAGCACCCGAAGGTCGTCGCCGCGATCCAGGAGCAGGCCGGCCGCCTCGCCACCTTCGCGCCCGCGTTCGCCATCGACGTACGCTCCGAGGCCGCACGCCTCATCGCCGAGCGCACCCCCGGCGACCTCGACAAGATCTTCTTCACCAACGGCGGCGCCGAGGCCGTCGAGAACGCCGTCCGCATGGCCCGGCTGCACACGGGCCGTACGAAGGTGCTCTCCGCCTACCGCTCGTACCACGGCGCCACCTCCACCGCGATCAACCTGACCGGCGACCCGCGCCGCTGGGCCTCCGACACGGCGTCCGCCGGCGTCGTCCACTTCTGGGCGCCGTTCCTCTACCGCTCGCCCTTCTACGCCACGACCGAGGCGGAGGAGTGCGCGCGGGCCCTCCAGCACCTGGAGGACACGATCGCGTTCGAGGGTCCCGCGACCGTCGCCGCGATCGTCCTCGAGACCGTCCCTGGCACCGCCGGCATCATGACCCCGCCGCCCGGCTACCTCGCGGGCGTCCGCGAGATCTGCGACCGGTACGGCATCGTCTTCGTCCTCGACGAGGTCATGGCCGGCTTCGGGCGCACCGGCAAGTGGTTCGCCGCCGAACACTTCGACGTCGTACCCGACCTGATGACCTTCGCGAAGGGCGTCAACTCGGGGTACGTGCCGCTCGGCGGCGTCGCCATCTCGGCCGAGATCGCGGCGACCTTCGACAAGCGGCCGTACCCGGGCGGACTCACGTACTCCGGCCACCCGCTGGCCTGTGCCGCCGCCGTCGCCACCATCCAGGTGATGGAGGACGAGAAGGTCGTCGAGCACGCCGCCCACATCGGCGAGGCCGTCCTCGGCCCCGGACTGCGCGAGCTCGCCGAACGCCACCCGTCGGTCGGCGAGGTGCGCGGCCTGGGCGCCTTCTGGGCCCTCGACCTCGTACGGAACAAGGAGACGCGCGAGCCGCTCGTCCCGTACAACGCGGCGGGCGAGGCGAACGCCCCGATGGCGGCCTTCGGCGCGGCGTGCAAGAAGAACGGCCTCTGGCCCTTCATCAACATGAACCGCACCCACGCCGTCCCGGCCTGCAACGTCACGGAGGCCGAGGCCAAGGAGGGTCTCGCGGCCCTCGACGCGGCGCTCGCCGTCGCCGACGAGCACGTGGCGTAGGCCCCGACGGGCCCGCGGACGAGCCCCCGGGAGCTCCCCGCGCGGGCCCCGACGGGCAAGTGGCATAGACCTCATCCACAGGCCGTCAAATACCCCTCCGGCTGGCTTAAGGTGTGCGCAACCGGACGGAGGGGGCCAGATCATGCCCGCGAGCGGAACTGTGACCCGCAACACCTTGCGGCAGCAGATCGCCGACGCGCTGCGTGACGAGGTCCTCGCGGGGCGTCTGCAGCCCGGCCAGGAATTCACGGTGAAGGAGATCGCCGCCACGTACGGGGTGTCCGCGACCCCCGTCAGGGAGGCGCTCGTCGATCTCACGGCGCAGGGGCTGCTCGACTCCGTCCAGCACCGGGGCTTCCAGGTGCACCGCTTCTCGGTGGAGGACTACCGGGGGATGGTCGAGGCCCGCTCGCTGATCGTGGACGGCATCTTCCGCAACGACGGCGCCCCGCGCGCCACCCCGGCGCACGGCCCGGCCCTCGTCTCCGTACGCCGCCGGGCGGAGGAGGCGTCGCGGGCCGCCCGCTGCGGGGAGCTGGACGTCCTGATCGGCTACGACCTGCGGTTCTGGCGGGAGCTCGGCGCCCTCGTCGCCAACCCGTACATCGCCGACTTCCTGCACCGGCTGCGCATGCAGTCCTGGGCCTTCGCCGTGCCGCATCTGCGCGCCGAACCCGACCTCAAGACCTGGCTGTGGAGCGGCCACGGGGACCTTGTGGCCGCGATCACCCTCGGCGACGGGCAGGCGACGCGTGCCGTGATCGTGACGCACCACGAGCACGCCCTGCGGTGGGCGGACCGGCTGGAGCAGCGGGCTCCGTGATCGCGGGCGGGGACCGCGCTCAGGGTCACGCTCCCGACTGCTGACTGTGCGGGTCGGCCCCATAGCACTACGCTGTCCCGACCATCGCACAAACCTGCACGACTCCGATGGAGAGCGAGCCCGTCTTGGCCTGTGACCTGTGGCTGGTCCCCCTCGTCGATGTGCTGTGCCACAGCCCCGACAATCCGTTCGCCGAAGAGATCGCGTCGTACGACAAGGCCCTCACCGAGGCCGGTCTGCCCACCATTCCCGTCTTCGCCTACATGCCGGGCCTGTCCGGCGATGTCGCACCCGTCGCGGGCTTCGACTACGACGCCCTGCACTTCCTGCGCCGGGCGTATCTGCTCCAGCTCTGCGGCCTGCCGGTGACGCCGGTCGACGAACTGGGCGGCGACTACGAACAGCTGCTGGAGATGTTCGAGTCGACGGCCCAGCAGTCGCATCTGGTCTGGCACTACGACCACGCGGGCGCGTACGTGCCCGTCGACTTCCAGGCCCCTCTCTCGAACGACGAACTCCTCGCGGGCGGCGGTCCGCTGGGCTCCTCGCAGGGTCTCCTGCGCGAACTCGAGTTCGTGGCCCCCGTGATCGGCATCGACCCCGCCAACCCCCCGTCCGCCCCGGCCCCTCCGGCCCGCCCCACCTCCCTGGAGGAGCCGGCGGGTCCGATCCCGTACGACGACAGTCCGTTCGCCCGCGAGCGCCATGTCTGGCTGGGCCTGCACGCCGCGGCCACCCGCAGCCTCGGCCAGGGCTCCATGGTCATCTTCAGCTGACCGCTGCACCGCAGAGGCGGACGGGCTCCGTGCGAGCCCGTCCGCCGCAGCTCACTAGCGCGGCTCCGGGGGGCGCTGGCGGGGCATGTTGGGGCGGGTCGACGGGGGCAGGGGAAAGCGGCTCGCGGAGTGGCCCGTCTCCGGGCGGGCCGGCGGCGACGCCAGCGACTGCATGACCAGCGGCGCCGGGCCCGACCGGAACTCGACCATCCAGTCCGCCGTCTCCGCCCGTACGAGCTCGGTGATGTCCTCCGAGAAGCGCCGCAGCACCCCGAGGCACCGCTCGGCCGCCTCGCTCGCCGTCCCCTCCGTCGGGCCGAGCACCTCGCGGACGCTCTCCGACGCCCAGTCGAACTGGAGGGCCTGAAGGCGGCGGTGCACCGCCTGGGCCGTGGCGACGCTCCTGATCCAGCCCGACGTCAGCCCGAAGTACCGGTCGCAGGCCAGGCAGGCCGCGCCCAGCAGCAGCGAGAGATAGCCCCAGCCCGCGGCGCCCGCCAGCACGTCCGTCAGGTCGAGGAGCGGCAGCGCGGCGCCCATGACGCCCCCCACGGCCGTACCGACGCGCAGCGCGCGGGCCCAGCGGCGCTTGCGGGCGCGGTCGGAGAGATACCACTCCGCCGTGCGCAGCGCGTTCGTCTCGACCCAGCGGTAGAGCTCGTCGAGGCGCTCCGCCGGCTCGCCCCAGTCGCCGAGCGGGAACGGCCGTCCCGTCAGGTCGCCCTGCGTCGCGTCCCGGTCCGGGGCGCCCCCTTTGTGGGAGACCTCGCTCTCTTCCCGGGCCGACCCCCCAGGCTGCATCTCCGGCTGACTCACCGGGGCACTCCTCTGCGCTCTACGCGACTGCTGTGCGTGACTGCCGTGCATGACTACGTACGTAACCCTGCTAACCCTGCGTGACGTGCGATGCGCGCGTGGGTTCTGGTGCGCAGGGTCTTCCTACCGCCGAATGGTGGGCCCCGGGGGCGAAATCCCGGTATTTCCGCCCGCAAGAGGGTCTTGATCAGATAGAGGGAGGACGGTCGCTCTCACTCGAAAGAGTTGGTGCCGACTGGGCGGGGCGAGCCGTCCCGCGACCACGTAGGCTCGGTTTACCGAACATTCGTCGTCGAAATGCCAGGAGTGACCGTGATTCCCGGTGGTGGTCAGCCCAATATGCAGCAGTTGCTTCAGCAGGCCCAGAAGATGCAGCAGGACCTCGCCCGGGCGCAGGAGGAGCTGGCGGCGACCGAGGTCGACGGCCAGGCGGGCGGCGGTCTCGTCAAGGCGACCGTAACCGGCTCGGGAGAGCTGCGCGCGCTCGTGATCGACCCCAAGGCGGTGGACCCCGAGGACACCGAGACCCTCGCCGATCTCGTCGTCGCCGCGGTCCAGGCCGCGAACGAGAACGCGCAGCAGCTGCAGCAGCAGAAGCTCGGCCCGCTCGCCCAGGGCCTGGGTGGTGCCGGTGGCAGCGGGATCCCGGGTCTGCCTTTCTGACTTTCCACCAGTACGCCTTTCCGGCGGGGCGGGCCCATCCGGGATCCGCCCTATCGAAGGCGCACCGGCAGCTACTACCGTAACCAGCGAAGCAATCCCAGAGAGGCGTTCCGTTGTACGAAGGCGTGGTTCAGGACCTCATCGACGAACTGGGCAGGCTGCCCGGCGTCGGTCCCAAGAGCGCGCAGCGGATCGCCTTCCACATCCTCCAGGCCGAACCGACCGACGTCCGCCGCCTCGCCCACGCCCTCCTCGAGGTGAAGGACAAGGTCCGCTTCTGCGCCGTGTGCGGCAACGTCGCGCAGCAGGAGCAGTGCAACATCTGCCGGGACACGCGCCGTGACCCGGCGGTCATCTGCGTGGTCGAGGAGCCCAAGGACGTCGTGGCGATCGAGCGGACGCGTGAGTTCCGCGGCCGCTACCACGTCCTGGGCGGCGCGATCAGCCCGATCGAGGGCGTCGGCCCGGACGACCTGCGGATCCGTGAACTGCTCGCGCGGCTCGCGGACGGCGCGGTCACCGAGCTGATCCTGGCGACCGACCCCAATCTCGAGGGCGAGGCCACTGCCACGTACCTGGCGCGCATGATCAAGCCCATGGGGCTGAGAGTGACGCGCCTCGCCAGCGGACTTCCCGTTGGCGGCGATCTGGAATACGCCGACGAGGTCACGCTCGGGCGTGCCTTCGAGGGGAGACGACTTCTCGATGTCTGACGCAACGCTCCACTCCGCCACGCAGGACCCGGACGACTTCGCGGTCCAGATCGCCGACTCGATCGAGAGCTTCATCGTGGCCACCACGGAAGTGGCGAGGGGCGACGAGCCCGACAGCGCGGTGCCCTTCCTGCTCCTGGAGGTCTCCCAGCTGCTGCTCGCGGGCGGCCGGCTGGGCGCCCACGAGGACATCGTCCCCGACGAGCCGTACGAGGCGGACACGGGCCCGGACCTGGAGGTCGAGGAGCTGCGCGAGCGGTTCGCGGTGCTGCTCGACCCGGTCGACGTCTTCTCGGAGGTCTTCGACCCGTACGAGCCCCGCAAGGCCCCGGTGCCGTGCCGGATCTCCGACAACCTCGCGGACATCGTCACCGACCTCGGCCACGGCCTGGCCCACTACCGGGCGGGCCGCACCACCGAGGCGCTGTGGTGGTGGCAGTTCTCCTACTTTTCCAACTGGGGACCCACCGCGTCCGCGACGCTGCGCGCCCTGCAGTCCCTCGTCTCCCACGTCCGTCTCGATCAGCCCCTCCAGGAGCTGGACGGCCTGGACACGGACGAGGACCTTCCCGAGGACGACCTCGCGGAGGAGGCGGGGCGCGTGATGGCGCAGGAGATCGCGGGTCCGCTGGGGCTCGGGCGGGCCCGGACGGTGCGCTGATCCCGCCCGCTTCGACCGCGCGCCGGCCATGGGGCGACCGCGCGCCGGCCGGGTCGGCGAGGCCGTGGCGGAAGTGAGACCTCAGCGTGGTCCTGTCCTGCCTGCCGCACTGCTACGTTGACGGCCCTTCGACCCTACGGGCCTGCGGGAGCGGACCACGTGAGACGTATGCCCCTGCCCGCCGCCGCCCTGGCGGCGGCACTGCTGACGGCCTGCGGCCCGACGACGGACGACGCGGCCCCGTCGAAGGCCACCGCCTCGCCCTCCGCGGCCACGACTTCCGCGCTGCCGCTCCCGGCGTCCCCGCCGCCGTCACCGATGTCGACTACGCCGGCCCCGGAGACCTCCGGGCCGTCGGCCACGGCTGCCAAGCCCGCCGGTAAGCCGGCACCTCCCGCTCGGCCGACCGTCGTCGCCATGTACGCCTCCACCGCCGGCGGCCGCATCGACCTCGTACGGGACGGCGCCGCCAAGGAGTTCACGGTCCACGTCCACAACGGCAACACCCGCGCGTACAGCGAGATCGCCGTGGACTTCCAGATGGAGATCATGGAGAGCACGGGCGAAGGCCCGGCTCCTGCGCAGAACGGTTTCGTCCTCGAACGCCGCAACCCCGCCACGGGCCGCTGGACCCGCGTCGAACTCCGCGTCGCCAACGACGTCCAGCCCCATTGGCTCACCCCCGCCGGCACCCCGCTCGCCCGCGACGCCGCCCGCGTCGAACGCTTCCGCCTGCGCGCCGTCGCCCGGGGCCCGATCGGCTCCACGCCCCTGATGATCAAGCTGGTGGACACCGCCGCCCCGCAGGACGCGACGTTCGAGACCGCCTTCCCCGCCCGTACGTCCCTCATGGTCAGCGCGGGGCGCTAGGTTCCGTGCGGTCGGCGAGCAGCGCGTGCAGGCCGGCCCGTCCGTGTACGTGTACGTGTACGTCGAGTCCCGGGCGACGGCGCCGCGCCCGCCGGGGTAGTCGTGGCGCAGCAGAAGTTCCGGGCCCTCGCCAGGGGCACGGGATGGCGTACATCCCGGCGGAGTGACGCGCCCTCCGGAATGATGTGTGCATGGCGATTCGGTCAAGCTCCTGACATGGACGGGAGTTGGGACCTGAGCCGCCGGCGCGGTCGCGCTGATCGGCGTCGCCCTCGTGGACCTGGGCACAGCGGACCGGATCGCGAGCGTCGTGGGCGCCGTTCCTGCGGTGGCCGGGCCGGGGCTCGCGGTGTCCTGGCGTCCCGTCGCGATCTCGCCGAGGCGTACCGAGCGGCGGGCGACACCGGCAGGGCCGTACCGCTGTACGAGCGGACGCCGGCCGACTGCGTCCGCGTTCCGGGCGAGGGCCATCCGCCACCCGGCTCGGCCGAGGCGACCTGGACAGCGCGCCGGGTGCTGTGAGCCACCCCACATGCGGCGTACCCGCGCGTCGTGGGGGCAGGCGCCAGCCCGAGCGGCCAGGGGCGCCCCGCACCGCGCGGGCCGCCACCCGGGCGGATGATCACGTCGTGAGCGGGACATCTCACGATGTGATATGCCGGGGGCGTTCCCGGCTCGCTCGTTAAACTGAGCCGACCGCAGTGACAACTGCGGCAGAGACCGAGCGAGGAGCGCACGTGGGCCTTGTCGTGCAGAAGTACGGAGGTTCCTCCGTTGCCGATGCCGAAGGCATCAAGCGCGTCGCCAAGCGAATCGTCGATGCCAAGAAGAACGGCCACCAGGTGGTCGTCGTGGTCTCGGCGATGGGCGACACGACGGACGAGCTGATCGATCTCGCCGAGCAGGTATCCCCGATCCCTGCCGGGCGAGAGTTCGACATGCTGCTGACCGCCGGAGAGCGGATCTCCATGGCCCTGCTGGCGATGGCGATCAAAAACCTGGGCCACGAGGCCCAGTCGTTCACCGGCAGCCAGGCAGGCGTCATCACCGACTCGGTCCACAACAAAGCGCGCATCATCGATGTCACGCCGGGCCGGATCCGGACGGCGCTGGACGAGGGCAACATCGCCATCGTCGCCGGCTTCCAGGGCGTGTCCCAGGACAAGAAGGACATCACCACCCTCGGCCGCGGCGGCTCGGACACGACCGCCGTCGCGCTGGCCGCCGCCCTGGACGCCGAGGTCTGCGAGATCTACACCGATGTGGACGGTGTCTTCACAGCCGACCCGCGGGTCGTGAAGAAGGCCCGCAAGATCGACTGGATCTCCTTCGAGGACATGCTGGAGCTCGCCAGCTCCGGCTCCAAGGTGCTGCTGCACCGCTGCGTCGAGTACGCACGCCGTTACAACATCCCGATCCACGTCCGCTCGTCCTTCTCGGGACTGCGGGGCACCTGGGTCAGCAACGAGCCGCAAGGGGACCGCAAGGTGGAGCAGGCCATCATCTCCGGTGTCGCCCACGACACCTCCGAGGCGAAGATCACCGTCGTCGGCGTGCCGGACAAGCCGGGCGAGGCCGCCGCGATCTTCCGCACCATCGCGGACAACGACATCAACATCGACATGGTGGTGCAGAACGTCTCCGCCGCGTCCACGGGCCTCACCGACATCTCCTTCACCCTCCCGAAGACCGAGGGCCGGAAGGCGATCGACGCGCTGGAGAAGACCAAGGCCGCCATCGGCTTCGAGTCGCTCCGCTACGACGACCAGATCGCCAAGATCTCGCTCGTCGGTGCGGGCATGAAGACCAACCCGGGCGTGACGGCCTCGTTCTTCGAGGCGCTCTCGGACGCCGGCGTGAACATCGAGCTGATCTCCACCTCCGAGATCCGCATCTCGGTCGTCACGCGCGCGGACGACGTCAAGGAGGCCGTCCAGGCCGTCCACACCGCCTTCGGTCTGGACAGTGACTCCGACGAGGCCGTCGTCTACGGAGGCACCGGACGGTGACCGTGGAGCGCCGGGACCCCGGCGGCCGCACGATGAACCGCAAGCCGGCGCTCGCGGTCGTCGGCGCGACCGGGGCCGTTGGCGCGGTGATGCTCCAGATCCTGTCGCAGCACGCCGACATCTGGGGCGAGATACGACTCGTCGCCTCGCCGCGTTCGGCCGGCCGCAAGCTGGCCGTGCGCGGCGTGGAGACCGAGGTCGTCGCGCTCTCCGAGGAGGCGCTGACGGGCGTCGACGTCGCGCTGTTCCTGGTGCCGGCCGACGTGGCCGCCCAGTGGGCACCGATCGCCGCAGCCAAGGGCGCGGTCGTAGTGGACAATTCCGCTGCTTTCCGGCTGGATCCGGACGTTCCGCTCGTCGTCCCCGAGATCAATCCGCATGCCGTGCGGGTCCGTTCGCGCGGCATCGTCGCGAGCCCCGGCTGTACGACGCTCGCCATGATCGTCGCGGTCGGCGCGCTCCACGCCGAGTTCGGCCTGGACGAGCTCGTCGTCTCCGCGTACCAGGCCGTCAGCGGGGCCGGGCACGGCGGCGTCGATGCGCTGCGCGCGCAGCTCGCGCTGGTCGCGGACACGGAACTGGGCACGAGCCCCGGCGACGTGCGCCGTGCCGTCGGCGACGGCACGGGCCCCTTCCCCGCCCCGATGGCGCTCAACGTGGTGCCGTGGGCCGGGGCGCTCGGCGAGGACGGCTGGTCCTCCGAGGAGCTCGCGATCCGGTCCGAGACCCGCAAGGTCCTCGATCTGCCCGAACTCCGGGTCTCCGCGACCTGTGTCCGTGTGCCGGTCGTCACAACGCACTCGGTCTCGGTGCACGCCCGCTTCGAGCGCGAGGTGAGCGTCGAGCGGGCCCACGAGATCCTCGCGACCTCACCGGGCGTGGTGCTCTTCGACGACCCCGCCGCGGGCGAATTCCCCACGCCCGCCGATGTGGTGGGGACCGATCCGACATGGGTGGGGCGGGTCCGGCGGTCCATGGACGACCCCCGGTCGCTCGAGCTCTTCGTGTGCGGCGACAACCTCCGGAAGGGCGCCGCGCTGAACACCGCCCAGATCGCCGAGTCCATTGCGGGAGTCCTCACCGGGGTCGTCGCGGAATTCTGAGCGCCGGACTTCGTAGATCTTTGTAGGATCTGTGAACACCCTGTGGTCAAGTCGCCTGCATGTACCACTTGAACTGGGGTGATGGCATGTTCGACGATGCTTTCCCGCCATCCTGCAACCAGCGGTCGGGCGGTAGGCGTCTTTGCGGTCGCCCCTTCACGGTGCCGCGATAAATGGGGCATTGGGGAAGAGCGGGTACGCATGAGGGCATACGGTGCGCGGTCAAAAGCCGTGGCGCACGCGTACAACCCTGACGGGGGGAAGCGTGTCCAACAGGCGTGGCAGAGGTACTCGACATCACAGCGGTGGTTCCGGTCCGCATCGGCGCGGCCGGCCTTCCGGTGCGCGCCGTCGGCGTGGCACCGGTGCGCGGCGCTGCGGTGCGACCGCTCCGGCGGCCCCGCACGCCCGGCGGCATGCCGGTGATCGCCCCCATGCCCGCCGCGCGTAACACCCGCATACCGTCCCAGCGCCAAGGCGCTGAAGACGTGACGGCCGCGGGCACCACCGTTGACCACCTCACCGAGACCTACCGCGCCCACTACCGGTCGCTGCTCGGTCTCGCGGCACTGCTGCTCGACGACACCGCGTCCTGCGAGGACGTCGTGCAGGAGGCCTTCATCCGCGTCCACTCGGCACGCAACCGTGTCCGGGAACCGGAGAAGACCCTGGCGTACCTCCGCCAGACCGTCGTCAATCTGTCGCGCTCCGCGCTGCGCCGCCGGATCCTCGGGCTGAAGCTGCTCTCCAAGCCGATGCCGGACATGGCGAGCGCCGAGGAGGGTGCGTACGACCAGCTGGAGCGCGACGCGCTGATCAAGGCGATGCGCGGGCTCCAGCGGCGCCAGCGAGAGGTCCTGGTCCTGCGCTACTTCGCGGACATGACCGAGGCTCAGGTCGCCGAGACGCTGGGCATATCGCTGGGCTCGGTGAAGGCGTACGGCTCGCGCGGTATCGCGGCGCTGCGTGTCGCCATGGGGGCCTCGGCATGAACAGGCATGAGCACGGGCGCGGATTTGGGCCGGATCGCGAGCCCAGGCATGATCGTGAGCAGGAAGCTGAGCTGTACGGGCCGGACGGGCCGTTGAACGACCGGACTGGGAACGGAATTGTGAGCAACGGGCCGCTTGACGACTTTCACGACAAGCGCGACAAGCGCGACAAGCCGGATGAACGCGGCGGGCGTGATGGCCGCGACGGCCGCGACGGCCGGAACAGCCTCGACGGCCTGAGCGGCCGTCAGGGCAGGGACGGTCGTGAGGACGGCCGCAAGGACCAGGACACGCACCACCGCCGTGACCGCGGGCTCAGCGGCGACGCGCCGGGCGGTGAGGTCCTCGGTGGTGACGTCCTGGGCGGTGACGTGCTGGGCGGTGACGTGCTGGGCGGCGACGCGCTTGCGGAGGTGCTCGACGGTGACGAGCTGGCTCTGCGACGGCTGCTCCACAACGCCGTCGACGACCTCGCACCGTCCGAAGGCGCTCTGGACCACCTCCGCAGGGCGGTGCCCGCGCGGCGCGCCCGTAAGCGCCAGGCCCTCGTCGGCATGGCCGCATCGGTGATCCTGCTCGGCACCGCCATCCCCGCCTTCGTCCACGTCGCGAACTCCGGAGGCATCTCCGACGACCGCTCCGTCAACGCGGGACACGGCGAGCAGGCCCAGGGCGGCACGGGCACCAAGGCCGGTGACGACGCGCGCCAGAAGGGCGGCGACAACCCCTCCGGCCAGGAGCCCGGCACCCCGGGCAAGTCCGAGGAGTCGGAGAAGCCCGAGAAGCCGGGCAGCGAGGCCCCGGACGACTTGCCGGGCGCTCCGGTCGATCCTGCCGAGAGCATCCCCGCCACGACGCCCACCTGCGAGGCGAGTCAGCTCGGCGTGGACGCGACCGAGGTCGGCGCTCCGGACCCCGAGGGCAAGGTCTACGGCGCGTTCCGCATCGCCAATGTGTCCGGCACCGCCTGTGCGGTAACCGGCTCCGGTTCGGTCGGCTTCCAGGCGCAGGGCGCCGCCGACCCCGCGAAGATCAGCGTGGTCGAGCACACGACGGGCGACGCCGCGACCGGACTGCCCGACCCGAGTGTCCAGGCCGGCGCGGTGCTCCTGGAGCCGTCGACGTCGTACGAGGTGAAGTTCGCCTTCGTGCCGTCGGAGACATGTCCCACGACCGGACCGACGCCCGACCCGTCGCCCACGGACGGCGGTTCGTCGGGCACGACCGACGGCACGGGAACGACCACCACCGAGACCCAGCTCGTCACGGAGGATGGCACGGCGGACGGCAGCATCGTGGTCTCGCACACCCCGGAGGCCGGTGCCCCGGCCGCATCGGCGACCGTCCCGAACGCGTGCGCGGGCACGATCTACCGCACGAGCGTCCTCAACCCGTCGTCCTAGGCGCCGGACAGAGCAAAGTGGGGCGGGCCGCGGACGATGCGGCCCGCCCGTTTTCCGCCATCGGGACAGCCGCACCCGCACCCGCACCTGCACTGGCACCTGCGTCCGACGTGGGCGCGGGGTGCGGCGCGTGTGCGGGGTAGCGCTGTGTGGCCCGGTGTGTGGGGTGCGCGGTGTGGCGCGGTGTGCGCGTGGCGCGTTACGCCGGGTCGAGGCCGAGCGCCTCGTCCCTCGCCGCCTCCGCCTCACGCCGTACGAAGCGGAACCACATGAACACCACGAAGCCCGCGAACGCGAACCACTCCAGCGTGTAGCCGAGGTTCTGGAACGCCTTCAGGTCGAGCGTGCTGCCCTGCGGCGCTGCGGCCGGCACCGGCTTCATGCCGTCCGACGCGGTGGTGAGCGTGATCCACGCGTCGTACACGTCGTCCGGCACCAGATTGACCAGCGACGCCGCGCTGATCATGCCCACCTGGCCGCGCGGCAGCCCGCCCGCGGTGTTCACCCCGTCGGTGCTCGACGTCTCCGACGCCTGCAGGGCCCCGGTCACCGTCACCTCACCGGCGGGCGCGGCGGGCGCCGTCGCCCCGGCGGGCAGCCAGCCCCGGACGACGGGCAGCGCCTTGCCGCTGTCGGTGCGCAGCAGCGTCAGCACGTACGAACCGCGCTTCCCGTCCAGCCAGCGGTCCGGCACGAGGAACTGCGCCCCGTACCGACCGCTCGCCGATGCCTGCCGGCCCGACGTCTCCTTGTCGACGGGCAGCAGCTCCTCGAGCGGCGCGGAGGCCTGCCCGCCCGGGGCGGGCCGCGCCTCGGCGGCCCGGTGTGTGTCGACGCGGTCCTCGAACCGGCCGAGCTGCCAGGTGCCCATGAAGATGCAGAAGGGGATGCTCAGCGCGACGAAGACGTTGATCCCCCACCAGCGGGGAGTCAGCAGGAACCGGTACACCCCTCCACGGTACGGAACGCCCCCCTTTACTCCTCCCCCGGGGCTCCCCCTCCCCTCAGATGCCTCTCGGCGAAGGCCAGCTCCAGCCGCACCTGCTTGATCCGCTCCTCCACCACGAGCGAGCCGTGCCCCGCGTCGTACCGGTACACCTCATGGACCGCGCTACGGGCCGCGAGCCGGTCCACATAGTTCTCGACCTGGCGGATCGGGCAGCGCGGGTCGTTGACCCCCGCCGAGATGTAGACCGGCGCCTTCACCGCGTCCACGTACGTCAGCGGCGACGACGCCGCGTACCGCTCGGGGACCTCCTCCGGCGTGCCGCCCAGCAGGGTGCGGTCCATCGCCTTCAGGGCCTCCATCTCGTCGTGGTACGCCGTGACGTAGTCAGCGACCGGCACCGCGGCCAGGCCCAGCGCCCACGCGTCCGGCTGGGTGCCGAGCCCCAGCAGGGTCAGATAGCCGCCCCACGAGCCGCCCGCCAGGACCAGCTTCGCCGGGTCGGCGAGCCCGGAGGCCACGGCCCATTCGCGGACCGCCGCGATGTCCTCCAGCTCGATCAGCCCGACCCGGTGCTTGAGGGCGTCCGTCCACTCCCGCCCGTACCCCGTCGAGCCCCGGTAGTTGACCCGGACCACCGCATAGCCATGGTCCACCCAGGCCGCCGGCCCGGCCGCGAAGGCGTCGCTGTCGTGCCAGGTCGGGCCTCCGTGGATCTCGAAGACCGTCGGGAACGGGCCCTCGCCCTCCGGGCGCTGCACCAGCGCGTGGACACGGCCGCCGGGCCCGTCCACCCACGCGTCCTCCACGCCCACGGATCCGGGCGCCGCCATCCCCGGAGGGTCCAGCACCTCCCGGCCCGCCGTGGAGCGGACCTTCGGGGGGTGCGCGGCGGACGACCACAGATACTCCACGGTCCCGTCCGGCCGGGCCGAAGCGCCCGAGACCGTCCCGGCCGGGGTCTCCACCCGGGTCAGTTCATGCGTCACCGGGTCGAAGCGCCACAGCTCGCTCCGCGCCTCGAAGCTGTGCGCGATCAGCAGGGCCGAGCCGTCCGGATACCACTCGGCGCTGACATCGCCGGGCAGGTCGATCGCCAGGTCGGTCTCCTCGCCCGACGCCACGTCCCACAGCATCGGCTCCCAGCGGCCGCGTCGCTGGTGGCCCACCAGCAGCCGGGTGTCCCCATCCACTGGCGCGAAGCCGAGGACCTCCAGGCCCAGCTCGACCGAGCCGCCCTTGGTGTCGTCCAGCTCGGCCACCGTCGTCCCGTCGAGCCGGACGACGCGCAGCGCCGAGTGCATCGCGTCACCGTGCTCCGTGTGCTCGACAGCGATCAGCGTGCCGTCGTGCGAGAGATCACCGACGCCGGCCGACTCCCGGTGGCGGTAGATCTCGACCGGATCCGCCCCCGGCCGTACGACATGGATCGTCGTCCCGTCCTCGTCCGTCGAGCGGCCCACCACCGCCGTGCCGTCCCGCCCGAGCGCCAGCCCCGCCCCGTACGAGGCGTCCAGCCCAGGGGCTGCGGGCTCGTCCGCGCCGCCGCCGAAGGGCTGGCGCATCCAGATCCCGAACTCGTCCCCGTCCCGGTCCGAGAACCACCAGATCCACTCGCCGTCGGGGGTGAGCACGCCGTCCGTCGTCCCGTTCGGCCGGTTGGTCACCTGGCGCTGCTCGCCGGTCGCGCGGTCCCATGCGTACAGCTCGTACGTCCCCGTCGCGTTCGACACGAAGAGCGAACGGTCCGGGGCGTCCTCCGCCCAGTCGGGCAGCGAGACGCGGGGCGCCCGGAAGCGCTGCTCCCAGGCGGGCATGCCCGCGGCGGCGCCCGGCGCGGAGCCGGACACGGCGCCCGGCGCGGAGCCCGAGGTGGAGTCCGTGGCGGACTCGGTGGTCTCAGTCATGCCCCCCATTCTGCGCTGCGCCGCCAACAATCCGGTCGCGTCGTCCGCAGCCTGTGGATAACCTCCGCGACATGTACTCCCTGCCCCCGGCCGACTGGCGTGAGGCACATCGTTCCCGCTGGGACGTGGGGGCACCTCCCATGTCCGAAGGGCTAAGGGGGAGTGTCCCGATCCACGTCTCCGGCGACTTCCACGACCTCGACGCCTTCCGCGCCGGCAAGGACTCGCTGCGCGACTTCGAGACCGCCGAGGTCGGCGACGTCACCGGCCGCTCCCTGCTCCACCTCCAGTGCCACATAGGCCTGGACACACTCTCGTGGTCCCGCCGCGGCGCCTCCTCCGTCGTCGGCCTCGACTTCTCCGAACCGGCCGTCGACGCCGCCCGCTCCCTCGCCGCCGACCTCGGCCTCGGCCCCGACCGGGCCGCGTTCGTCGCCGCCGAGGCCGTACCCGACACCTCGTACGACATCGTCTACACCGGCGTCGGCGCGCTGAACCGGCTCCCCGACCTCACCCGCTGGGCCGAGACCGCCGCAGCCCTCGTCGCGCCCGGCGGTTTCCTCTACCTCGCCGAGTTCCACCCGCTCACCGACGGCCTCGACGACGCGACCGGCTCGCGGATCACGTACGACTACTTCGCCCGTGACGCATGGGTCGACGAGACGCCGGGGACGTACGCCGACTTCGACGCGCCGACCGTCCACAACCGCAGCGTCGAGTGGCAGCGCCCGGTCGGCGAGGTCGTCTCGGCCGTCGCCGCGGCCGGTCTGCGCATCGAGTTCCTGCACGAGCACGACGTCTCGCTGTTCGAGCGCTTGGGCTCGCTCACGCGCCACGAGGACGGCTACCACCGCTTCCCGGCCGAGCGGCCGCGCATTCCGCTCATGTACTCGCTGAAGGCGACGAAGCCGTCGGCGTGACCGCTGCCCCACAGAGCTGAACGATCGAGCCTGAAACCGGGCGGGTTGTCGGACCGCCGCGCTAGGTTGCCGCCATGGCGGAATTCGTTTTGGTACCGGGCGCGTGGCTCGGATCGTGGGCGTGGGCCGACGTGGTGCCGCACCTCCGTGCGGCCGGGCACGGCACCCACCCGATGACACTGACCGGCCTCGCCGACAAGCGGGGTCTGCCGGCCGGCCGGCAGACGCACGTCCAGGACATCGTGGACGAGGTGGAGCGCCACGACCTCCGTGACGTCGTCCTCGTCGGCCACAGCTACTCGGGCATCCCGATCGGCCAGGCCGCCGAGCGCATCGGCGACCGCCTGCTCCACGTGGTCTTCGTCGACTCCAACGTCCCGGCGGACGGCGAGTCGTTCGCCTCCGCCTGGTGGGAGGGCCCGGCGGCGTTCGAGGCTTCGATCGCCGGGAACGGAGGCTTCTGGGCGCCCCTGACCGCACCCGACTACGCAGGCCAGGGCCTCACCGACGACCAGATCGCCCGCATCGTCTCCGGCTCGACTCCCCACCCGGGCACCACACTTACCGAGCCGGCCGTCCTGCACCGCCCGCTCGGCGAGCTCCCGGCGACGTACATCAAGTGCCTCCTCGACGGCCCCGAGCCGAGCGACGCCGTGGCCAAGCTGCTGACCAGCGAGCGCTGGCGGCTGGTGGAGATGGACACCGGTCACTGGCCGATGTTCTCCGAGCCACGCGAACTGGCAAGGATCCTGCACCAATCGGCCGTGCAATCCTGAGCCCACCTGCCGGCGGCCGGCCCGCAGGGGTCAGCGGCGCAGTGATGCGATCAGGGCACCGCGGGCTGTCGCTGTGCGGATGACGCAAACGACATGATTCGGCTGTCAGCCCTTCGGCCTAAGCTGCGCCCATGTGGAGAGAAGCCGCTGCCGACGCCTCGCCCGACGTCGAGTTCAGGGCACCCGTCGACGCGACCGCCCTGGCCGACGCGGAGCGGCGCCTCGGCCGACGCTTGCCGGCGCAGCTGACTGCTCTGCTGATGGAGACCGACGGGATGGTCGGTGCGTACGCGGCCGGCGTCGTGTGGTCCCTGGATCGGATTGTGGAGCAGAACCTGCTGTTCTGGTCTCCCGATACGTTCCCGGGCCTGTACATGCCCTTCGATCCGCTGCTGTTCTTCGGCGACAACGGCGGGGGCGACCAGTTCGCCTTCGTGCTCACGCCCGAGCGTCCGGACCTCTTCGTCTGGGACCACGAGAATGACAGTCGGCTGTGGGCTGCACGTGAGCTGGAGGACTACCTGCACCGCTCCCTCGCCGGGGAGGGTGACTGGTGGTACGGGTAGCCGGCGCGCGCGTCGACGGCGGCCGGGCCTTCGGAGCGGTGAGGGGCTTGGCAGGGCTTCGCCGTACCGAGTCCCCTCACCGTGCCGTCCCGTGTCAGAGGATCCGGTTGCAGATCTGCCGGCCCGCACCGATGCGGGTGCGGCCGGCGAAGGGGGCATTGGCGCTGCCTGTCCCCGCGTGGGCTGTTCACGGAGGCTCAAGCGCCCGTCGTGCACCCACGCCCCGCCGAGGAATTCGGCTTGCCGGAACTCGCGGCCGGCTCGTCAGCACTGTGCGCGGAAGCATTGTCGGTGGCCCGTCCACTACGAGGTTTGGGCGTCGCCCTTGGGCCAGAGTGACGCCGACGGACCGGACATCGTGACCGGCAACTCCTTCACCGATGCCGGTGCCTCGACGGACACCGCCTTCGTCTACCGGGTCCACGCCGTCGACGCGTACGGGAATGTGTCGCAGCCGGCCGCGACCGCCTCAGCCACCCGTCCTGTTCCCGCGCCGATCACGGTGCCGAGTGGGGTGACCATCGAGCCCCGCGATGGCCAGACCACCGTTTCCTGGGCCTACCCGGGCGACCCCGAAGTGGACGGCTACTACGTCTACCGCCAGCACAGCACCAACGAGGCGTGGACCCGGCTCACCACGAACGTCGTCTCCACCACCCAGTTCGCCGATACGGAGGCGCCCGCAGGAGTCTCGTACTACTACGTCGCCTCGGTCACCCGGGAAGGAGCGGAGTCGGCACCCTCGACCGTGGTGAGCGTCGAGCGCATCACCCCGACCACCCCCACCCCGCCGCTCGCCCCGCAGATCAGGATCGCGGCCCCGTACACGCTGTGCACGGCAGACGACTGCACGCCGCACGGAGGGCCGAGGATCCCGGTGACGCTGACCATGCTGCCCAACGCGGCTGAACCGGACCGCAAGCCGGCAGGCTATCTGTGGCGCATCTTCGGTGGTGGCCAGGACAGTGGCTACCAGAAGGTCATGGGAGACACCATCACCTGGACACCCTCCATGAGTGGCTACTACAGGGTCGACATGTTCCCGCTCGACGTTTACGGCCGCTCCGGAACACCCGTCACGATCAGCTTCAAGGTCGCCTGACGGCGATGCGCGATCACCTGATGACGGGGCTCGCCGCGGAGTGCGAGGGTCTCATGTGAATGTGCTCGACGACCTCTCGCAGGAGCGTCTGGGCAGCGAGGCGGCAGGCGCCAGTACCGCTGCACACAACGGGTCAGGGCCGGGAGGTCCTCGGGGGGAGCCAGCGCTCAACGACGAAGACGTCCTCGCCGTCGGTGTGCAGGGAACAGCGCCGTAAAGCCGCCTACCACCTCACGGCCGCCGACGGGCTTCCCCACCACATTCGTGAGGCCGCGGCCGCCGCTCTCGAAGCGATCGATGACGCGCGTGACCGCGACACCCAGTCCGCCATCGAGGGCCTCATGAAGGCCGTCCAGGAGCGGCGCCGCGGCCCGTGACCGCAGCTACCGCCGACCCTCTTCGCGGCCTGCGCCCGAAGGTTCCCGAGGATCACCCCGCGCCGTGCCGTCGGACGATGTCCACGCCGCCCGTGGTGCCCAGCTCCAGCGCGGTATCGAAGTGGTCAGGGCCTCACGCAGCCTCTTCTCCAGGGCTTCGATGAACTTCTCCGGGTCCTGCGGCCGGCGGATCGCGTCGTAGTGCACATCTCGGTTGTCCTCGAAGTCCGGCGGCAGATCGTCCTCCGGGTTGCGCCACCGGTTCGCGCATGGCGGGCCCGTTCGCTCAGGCCGGACGGCAGGAACGCCGGCGCCGGCCGCTGCGGGCGATAACTCCGTGCTCCTCCAGTTGTCCAAGCTGATAGGCGACCGACGACGGGCTGGACAGGCCGACCCGGTGCCCGATCTCCCGGAGGGTGGGTCCCTCACCGGTCTCGGCGATCCACTCCCGGACACAGGCCAGGGCTGCCTCCTGCCTCGGGCTCAGGTGATCCATCACGACGTCCTCCCCTGGTCCCTAGGGCACAGACTCGGCCGTTGCCGGCACGGCGTCGGGGTGGTGCTTGAGGGCCATCCGGGCCTTCACCCGCGCCTCGCCCTCGAGGCCGTTCCAGTGCGGGTGCGTCGACACCTCGATCGACAGCTCCCGAACCAGGGCCCAGAGATGGGTCTCCTCCACTTTCTGCTCGTCGGTGTAGCCGGGGCTGTCCGGCCGGCCGCCGGTGACGACGCCGGTGTGGGGGTGCTCTTCGCCGGGCCGGCCCTGCAAGGGCTCGACCGACCAGGGCAGGGCCTGGCACAGGGCCTTGTACTCGGCGTTGGCCTGGTGGAGGCGCCGCTGGGCGTCGATCAGCTCGGGAGGGAAGGTATCGGCCACGGTCGGAATGGTACTCCTGTTCGAATTTCGAGGGGACGTAGACGCGCCGCTCGACCTCCCGCTGTGATTGTCCCGTCTCAACGAAGGCTGATCGTCGTCACCGGAGATTGATGACCAGTAGGTTCGTCTCACCGAAGTTCGAGTGGCCAGTGATGCCGGGCTCCGATCCTCCGATCACGCCGAGCCGGTGGTCAGTAGTTCCGCTTTCCGGGCGTGAACGGGCCGGTCTCGGGACCTGCGAAAGACTCGACGACGGTCTTCTCGCCCTCCGCCGAGCCCTCCAGGCAGAGCCGTCCGCCCCTGTCACGCAAGTCAAGGAAGAACCGCGTGGTCGCGCCGGACCGCTTGAGGTCGTGGATGCGCTCGTCGACGTAGCCGAGGTCGTTCAGGATCTTCCTGACGTTGGTGGGGTTGGGATCCGCCAGGTCCCAGAGCGCCTGGGTGATGCGCTCTTCATGGTGTTTGCTCGCGCACCAGTCGCGAGCGTTCAACTCCACTTCCGGTCCTGTCGTGGGGGCGATGGGCTTGATCGCGTCGCTTGGTGGTGTCTGCACCGGACCGGTCGGCCGCTCCTCCGCCGGGGTGTTCGATTGCGGTCCGTGCGGGGGGCCTGAGTGCAGGGCGCCCAGGGCGCCCGAGGGGCACGACTGCGCGACCTTGTCCAGCATCTCCGTGAAGGCTGCGCCGGACCGGGCTCCGGCGGTGTCCGCGGGCTTGCTCTGCGATCCGCCGGCGCTTGTCTTCTCGGTGCCGCAGGCGACGAGCGCCAGAGCGGCGAGGGCTGTTATCGCGAGGGTGAGCCGCGGGCGGCGCGGGAAGGGGGCAACCGGCCTGGTCGGAGCAAGGATTCGTCTCATGCACACAGTCTCTGATCGAGCCGCCCCCTGCACTTGAGTACGCGTACTCACCTGAGTAGGAGTACTCGCTCGAACTTCATGAGACGTGACCCAACTTCAGTGAGACAGGACAGTGATCCGGCTACCCGACCACAGCGCCTGAGCCGAGCGCTCAGTCGGCCCGAACAGGCGCCTCTGGCCGACGTGAGCAAACCAGACAGGAAAGGCTGCTGTCGGGGTGGCGGGATTTGAATCCACGACCTCTTTGTCCCGAACGCGATTAGACCCTCTTCTGACCTCACCTCAGGGGCGCTGACCAGCAGGCGCAGACCCGGCAGCGTCCGTTACGGTCCGGGACCGTCTTGCCGCGGCCTCCTCGTTTGGCCCCCTGTTTGGCCCCCGGTGGCAGTCATCTCAGGCTGTCACTTCCCAGGGAGTGAGGCGTGAGCGCCTGGTCTCAACTCTCGCGCTTCGCCATGGTGTTGATGGCGCATGCCGGGCCACCAGGCGGTAGGGGACTTCGCTCAAGGGACCCAGTGGACGACCTGCGTCCACGGGGTGAGAGAGGGTTGTTGTCGGGCGGACTTCTGGGCGTGATTCGGGGGCTTCGAGGGCAGGCGTGACCTAGGGCACGTACGAAACGGTTTCGTTTCGATAGATCTACGGGCTAAGCTCGCCTCTGTACGAAACCGTTTCGTTCGACGGGGAGTGGATGAGCATGGCTGATGCCGCAACGGGGCGCCGCAGCCGGATCACGCCCGAGCGCGAGGCCGAGCTCTACGCGGCCGTGCTCGATCTGCTTCGGGAGGTCGGCTACGACGCCCTGACCATGGATGCCGTGGCCGCCCGCACCCGGTCCAGTAAGGCCACCCTCTACCGCCAGTGGGGGAGCAAGCCGGAGCTGGTCGTCAAGGCGCTCAGGCACCAGAAGCCGGTGACTATAGGCGAGATCGACACCGGGAGCCTGCCCGGCGACTTCCACGAGATGGTCTCGCAGTCCGACGACTGCCAGATGGACCGGGACACCTCGCTGATGCGGGGCCTGGCCATGGCGGTGCACGAGAACGCCGATCTTCTGCGCGCCCTGCGTGAGCTGCTGTTCGAGCCGGAGATGACCGGCCTCGACCGGATGCTGAGGCGGGCCGTGGAGCGGGGCGAGATCAGCGCGGACAACCCCGCGCTGGAGTACGTACCGCACATGCTGGTCGGCGCCCTTGTCGTCCGGGGGCTGATCGACAACCAGCCGCCCACGAAGGCCTTCCTCACCTCGTACATCGACGCCGTGGTCCTCCCCGCCCTCGGCGCCTGACACCCGGGGGCCCCGCACCCCTCTCGCAGCACCTGACGCGGCCGCTCACGTCGTCCGCCGATGACACCTGCCCATAAGACCCCACGACCTGACCCGGGAGTACCTCCTCGTGGCCACATTGCTCTACAAACTGGGCCGGCTCTCCTTCCGGCGGCGACATTTCATCGCCCTCGTCTGGGTGGTTCTGCTGACCCTTGCGGGTGCGGGCGCCGCACAGGCGCCCGCGGCGGGCTCCACCTCCTTCTCGATCCCCGGAACTGAGGCGCAGAAGGCCTTCGATCTACTGGAGGATCGTTTTCCCAGCGCCAGCGCCGACGGAGCCACCGCGCGCGTCGTCTTCAAGGCGCCAGACGGCGAGAAGATCACCTCCTCCGACAACAAGGCCGTCGTCAAGGAGGCCGTCAAGGAGCTCGGCTCGGGCTCCGAGGTCGCCGCCGTCACCGACCCGTTCCAGGTCAAGGCCGTCAGCCAGGACGGTACGACCGCTTATGCGCAGGCGTCGTACAAGGTCTCCGGCAGGGAGCTCGAGGACTCCTCGCGTGACGCGCTCGAGGGCACGGTGCAGGAGGCGCGGGATGCGGGGCTGACCGTCGAGATCGGCGGTGACGCGCTCGAGACGGTCCCCGAGACGGGCGCCACCGAGGTCATCGGCATCGGCGTCGCCGCGGTCGTGCTGGTGATCACCTTCGGTTCGCTGATCGCGGCTGGACTTCCGCTGCTCACCGCACTGATCGGCGTCGGCATCGGTATCTCCACGATCACCGCGCTGGCGAACACGCTCGAGCTGGGCTCCACCACCTCCACCCTCGCGATGATGATCGGCCTCGCCGTCGGCATCGACTACGCCCTCTTCATCGTCTCCCGCTACCGCGCCGAGCTCGCCGAGGGCCGTGAGCGCGAGGAGGCGGCGGGACGGGCCGTCGGCACCGCGGGCTCCGCGGTGGTCTTCGCCGGTCTCACAGTCGTGATCGCGCTGGTGGGCCTCTCCGTCGTCAACATCCCCGTGCTCACCAAGATGGGCATCGCGGCCGCCGGCACCGTCGTCATCGCGGTCCTCATCGCGCTCACCCTCATCCCGGCGCTCCTCGGATACGCGGGCAGGAAGGTGCGGCCCGCGGGCGTGAAGAGCAAGCTGCTCGGCGGCGGCCGCAAGAAGGCCAAGGGCGAGTCCGGCGGGCACAGCGCGGAGAAGCCCAATATGGGCACGCGGTGGGCGCGCTTCGTCGTCCGCCGCCCCGTCGCGGTGCTGCTCCTCGGCGTCGTGGGCCTGGGTGCCGCCGCGGTCCCGGCCGCCTCGCTCGAGCTCGGTCTGCCGGACGACGGTTCGCAGCCGACCAGCACCACACGGCGCAAGGCGTACGACCTGCTCTCCGAGGGGTTCGGGCCCGGCTTCAACGGGCCGCTGATGGTCGTCGTTGACGCGAAGTCCAGCGACGCCCCGAAGACGGCCGTCAAGGAAGTGGCCACGACCATCAAGGGCCTCGACGGCGTGGCCGCGGTGACCCCGGCGACGTACAACAAGGCCGGCGACACCGCGATGATCACCGTGGTGCCGGACTCCAAGCCGTCCTCGGCCGGGACCGAGGACCTGGTGCACGCCATCCGCGACGCGGGCACGGACATCAAGGCCGACACCGACGCGAAGGTGCTGGTCACCGGCTCCACCGCGATGAACATCGACATCTCGCAGAAGCTCAACGACGCGCTGCTCCCGTATCTGGCGCTGGTCGTCGGTCTGGCCTTCGTGCTGCTGATCGTCGTCTTCCGCTCGATTCTGGTGCCGCTCAAGGCCGCGCTCGGCTTCCTGCTCTCCGTGATGGCCGCGCTCGGCGCCGTCGTCGCCGTCTTCCAGTGGGGCTGGCTCGCCGACCTCATGGGCGTCGAGGAGACCGGCCCGGTGATGTCGACGATGCCGATCTTCATGGTGGGCGTCGTCTTCGGCCTGGCGATGGACTACGAGGTCTTCCTGGTCACGCGTATGCGAGAGGCGTACGTGCACGGGGAGCGGCCCGGTCAGGCCATCGTGACCGGATTCCGGCACGGGGCCCGGGTGGTCACCGCCGCGGCCGTCATCATGATCGCGGTGTTCGCCGGCTTCATCGGCTCCAGCGAGTCGATGGTCAAGATGATCGGCTTCGGTCTCGCGATCGCCGTTTTCTTCGACGCGTTCATCGTGCGGATGGCCATCGTCCCGGCGGTCCTGGCGCTGCTCGGCAGGGCGGCCTGGTGGCTGCCGAAGTGGCTCGACCGCGCGCTGCCGAACGTCGACGTGGAGGGCGAGGGCCTGCGCGACACCCACGACACCTCGAAGAACCCCGACCCGGAGCCCATGGGCACGGCCCTCCCGGCCTCCGGCGACACCGTGCCCGTCGCCGTGCGCGAGCCGGTGGCCGTGGGGGTGGCCGTGTCCGGATCCGATGCCGGGCTCGCGCCGGTGCAGGAGCTCCAGGGGCAGGCCCTGGCCAGTACGGCAGCCGGTTCGGGTGAGGGGCCTTACGGGTCGAACGGCTCTGGCATTCGCGGCACTGTCCGCAACGCGAGCGGTGTGGCCGTCGCGGGTGCCGCAGTGACGCTGATCTCGCCGAGTGGACGGCAGTTGGGCCGCTCTGTGGCGCAGGCCGACGGCTCGTACGCGGTGAATGCCCCCGGGTCCGGCAGTTACGTGGTGATCGTGGCGGCCGAGGGGCACCAGCCGCACGCGTCCACGATCGCTGTCGGCGAGGAGGTGCTGCACGACATCGTGCTCTCCGGGGCGAGCGGTCCGGCGGGCGGGTCGGTGCGGGGCATCGTGTGTGCGGGCTCGGGCGCGGAGAGCCGGCCGCTGCCGGATGCACGGGTCACGCTGGTGGACGCGGCGGGTCATGTGGTCGCCACCGCCACCACCGGTGAGGGCGGCGCGTACGCCTTCACCGACCTGGTCGCCGGTGAATACTCGATCGTCGCCAGCGGCTACCCGCCGGTGGCGAGCGCGCTGCAGGTCAACGGGGCCGGAGTGGACGGCTTCGACATCCGCCTGCACCACGCGGACGAGTAGTCCACCTCACCAACTGAGGGCACATGGTCTCCGAGTCCGCCGAGAGCGGGGTGGACCCCGGGCGCGCCGCCCGTGGGGGCGGGGCAGGCGCAAGGGGAAGGGCCCGGCGGCAGCGCGAGCGGCGCTGCCGTCGGGCCCACGCGCGCGTGGACGTCCGGGCCCCGCCCAGGAGTCCGACTCCGGCGCTCCCACCGTCCGCTGCTCAGTGCGTGATCGGACCCCCGTGGCCATGTAGGCGTCCGGCACGGCGCTTTGGGCGAGGAATCGCAGGTGGAACGCCTCCTCGGTCGTCGCCCCTCGCGGTTCGGTTACTTGAACCTGCTTTGGCTCGCCATCGGGTGCGGTCGTCCGGGGTCCAGAAGCCATGGTCAACCACGACGTCGTGCCCGGCCTGGAGTTGCTCCCGAAGTTCAACCGCCACATCTTCAAGGACCGTTGCTCAAGCGGGGAAGGTGCCCCGGGGGAAGTCCACCCCGTACACGCCGTGGCGGTGCACATCTCCTCATCCGGACAGAGGCGCACGAACCCCCGAGCGGTGAGAGCACGGGAGAGCGTGGTCTTGCCAGAGCCGGGGAGCCCGGCCATCAGTACGCAGAACGGTAGGCGTGGGGGCATTGTTTTCGCCAGGGTCTGAGAGATGGCAGCCATCTCTGCCGCGGCTTCGGGCGCGAGTGGGCCAATGCGGCGAGCCGTAAGCAGTGTGCCCAGGTGATCTTCGAGCACGCTCAGCAGTGTGGCATCCATGATCGTCACTGACGGCCAGGGATCCCGCCCAAGCTCACGGATGAGCGCTTGGGGCACGAAGACGGCTCGGTGCAGGCGCGTTTACTCGCACATCACCGCACGGATGAGGAATCGGCTCATGGACGAACTGACCGAACAGTGGGAGGAGGCGCTGGACACACGGTTGGCCATGCATCCGCGGTCGCCGGTGCGTGCTCTCGATGCTTTGCTCCGAGCGCGTCAGCGGTGACGACTGGGAGTGGATTTCCTTGATCCACTCCCCCGTTCACTCCCCAGAGGCCCCGAGGAACGCGTCAGGGCCGGTCTCCCGTGAGGGAAAACCGGCCCTGACCTGGTGCTTCAGCTGTCGGGGTGGCGGGATTTGAACCCACGACCTCTTCGTCCCGAACGAAGCGCGCTGCCAAGCTGCGCTACACCCCGATGTCATCCGCTCTCGCGGCGACGTCGTTTACTTTAGCCCACGCGCGCCCGGAGACGAAATCCGGTTTTCGGCGGCTCGCGGACCCCGCCGCCGCAGGTCTCGCCGCTGCTCGGCGGCCCTCACCGCCGGGGCAGCCGGTCCCCGCCCCAGAGGCAGTCGGCCCCCGGCCCCAGGGGCAGCCGGCCCCCGCTCAGTCCCGCGCCGTCAGTGTGAGCAGCGTCGCCTCCGGGGGGCAGGCGAAGCGGACCGGGGTGTAGCGGTTGGTGCCGCATCCTGCGGAGACGTGGAGGTACGAGACGCGGCCCGCGGTCTCGTGGGTGGACAGGCCCTTGACGCGGTCCGTGTCGAGGTCGCAGTTGGTGACCAGGGCGCCGTAGAAGGGGATGCACAGCTGGCCGCCGTGGGTGTGGCCCGCCAGGACGAGGGGGTAGCCCTCGGCCGTGAAGGCGTCCAGGGAGCGGATGTAGGGGGCGTGGACGACGGCCATCGAGAAGTCGGCATCGCAGTCCGGGCCGCCCGCGACCGCGTCGTAGCGGTCGCGCTTGATGTGGGGGTCGTCCAGGCCGGTGAAGGCCAGGTCGAGGCCTTCGAGCTTGAGCCGGCCGCGGGCGTTGTTGAGGTCCACCCAGCCGGCCGCGTCGAAGGCGTCGCGGATGTCCTCCCACGGGTTGTGGACGACGCCGACCGCCGGGGCGTTGCCGTTGAGGCCGTGGCGGCCCTGGGTCTTCTCGAGCAGATAGAGGGCGGGGTTGCGCAGCTTCGGGCCGTAGTAGTCGTTGGAGCCGAAGACGTAGACGCCGGGGAGGTCGAGGAGGGGGCCCAGCGCGTCGAGCACCTCGGGCACCCCCTCCGGGTCCGAGAGGTTGTCACCGGTGTTGACGACGAAGTCGGGGCGCAGACCCGCCAGCGACTGCAGCCAGGCGCGCTTCTTGCGCTGGCCGCGGACCATGTGGATGTCGGAGACCTGGAGTACGCGGAGCGGGCGCATCCCGCGCGGCAGGACGGGGACCGTCACCCGCCGGAGCCGGAACGAGCGGGCTTCGAATCCGGCGGCGTAGGCGATGCCGACGGCGCCTACGGCTGCGATGCCGGCACCGATTTTGAGAGGGGCTCCGTAGCGTGCGCGCATGCGCCCATCGTTGCAGACGGGCCCGGGAGGTCATACGGCCCGTCCCCTGCCCGTTCCTCCCGAACCCCGCGGAAGGGCAGCAGCAGAAGCAGCCCCAGCGAGATCCACACGTAGGCGTTGCTGCCGAGGAATCCGGGTGCGCCCCCGTCGTTCCACCGCCACAGCCAGACGATGCTGCTGCACAGCAGGGCATAGCTCGTCCCGGCCCAGAAGAGCAGCCGTTTGCGCCGCTGCCCGCCCACTGCCGAGCGCAGTCCCGAGTCGGCGAGGATCACGAGGGCAGGGATGAGCCACACCAGGTGGTGCACCCAGGTCACGGGGCTCACCAGGCAGGCGGCGATGCCGGTCAGGGCGAAGCCGGCGAGCTCGTCACCGGCGGCGACGGCGCGACGCGCCCGCCAGGCCCAGACGCAGAGCAGCAGCAGGACGCCGATGGCCCACACCGCGCGGCTCGGCTCGGCGGCGGGCTCGGTGAGCCGGGCCAGCAGGCCCTGCCAGGACTGGTTGGAGACGTAGGCGAGCGAGCCGACGCGGTCCGTGTTCCACATCGCCTCGGTCCAGTACGTACGCGACGCCTCCCGGTCGGCCCAGACGGCGATCACGGTCGCGCCGCCCGCGACCGCGGTGGCGACCCCGGCCGCCCGCAGCCGCCGGGTGACCAGCAGATAGACGATGAAGATCGCCGGAGTGAGCTTGATCGCGGCGGCGAGGCCGATGCCGAGGCCCGCGATCCGGTCCAGGCGCCGGGCCCGTGCGGTGTCCGACGTCAGCAGCCAGGCGTCGGCGAGTACCAGCGCCAGCAGGAGCAGATTGACCTGGCCGAAGCTCGCCGTGTCCCGTACCGGTTCCAGCCAGGCGAAGAGGCAGGCCAGCACGGCGTACGCGAACCAGCGGGTCCAGCCCTCCCGGCGGATCGTCGCATCGGCGCAGATATAGAGGATGGCTGCCGCGGCCACGATGTTCAGCAGTTGGCTGATCGCTATGGCGCTGTACCAGCCGACCATCGCCATCGGCAGCATGACGAGCGCGGCGAACGGCGGGTACGTGAAGCCGTAGTGCGTGCCCGGCTTGAGGTAGTCGTAGATCCGGCCGCCGTCCATCCAGTAGCCGACGGTGCCGTAGTACACGTGCAGGTCGAACCAGTGGCGGTGCAGCGGGACGAAGATCAGGAAGGCCGTGACGGCGACCACCAGTCCCGTGGTCACGGTGATTCTGCCCAGGGTCGTCGTCGGGGGCCTCACACGGGGCTCCCCAGGGGTTCCGTGCGGCCGCGGCCCGACGAGGAGCCGCGGGCATTCAGTTGATACGCACACCACAGCACGAGCACCGCGGCAGCACCTCCGCCCACCGCGAGCAGCAACTGGGTTCCGTCCGGGGCGAATCCGCTGGGCAGTACGGCCAGGGCGAGCATGCCACTGGCCACAGCTGCGGCCCGGCGCAGCCGTATCGAGCCGCTCGGCGCCGCCGCGGCGATCAGGAACAGGCCCCACAGGACGTACCAAGGACGTATCGCCGGTCCGAGGAGGGCGACTGCGGTCAGGCTCAGACCGAGCGCGTAGACCGGGCGGCGTAGGTGGTGCCGCCGCCAGAAGGCGATCATGGCCAGCACCGTAGCCGCGATACCGGCCGTGTGCCAGGCCGGAAGCGCGAATTCTGCGAGGCTGCTGCCGAGGCTTGTCAGCGCGGCGCCCGTCATCCTGCCGAGTGACGAGGTCAGTGACCAGTTCTGCGGCGACACGGGCGTGTCGAGCGCGGCGATCCAGCCGTAGCCCGTGCCGGTGAGGGCGGTCGTGGCGGCCGTGGTGGCGGCCGAGACGCCGGTCACGGCGAGGACGGCCCGCAGTCGCGGCAACCGTCCGTCCAGCCGTCGGGCCCAGAGCAGCGCGACCGCGAGCAGCCCCAGTGCGGCGGGGGCCTTCACCAGCGCGGCGAGGGTGACGAGCACGGCGCCGGCGACCGGCCACCAGCCCAGTGCCGCGACCAGTCCCGCGCCCAGCAGGCCCAGCATCACCGCGTCGTTGTGGGCGCCCGCCACGAGGTGCAGCAGCAGGAGCGGGTTGAGCGCGCCGAGCCACAGCGCGGTGCGAGGGTCGGCGCCGCAGCGGCGTGCCAGCCTCGGCAGGCAGAACACCATCAGGGCGACCCCGAGCAGCGCCACCAGCCGCATCCCGAGGATGCCGGTGGACACCTCCGCCCGTGCGAACCCGGCTATCGCGGCCGCGCAGGCCAGGAACACCGGGCCGTACGGGGTCGGGGTGTGCTGCCAGATCGGTGCGACCTCGTAGGTCAGCGGACCGCCGAGATGGGCCGGGCCCTGTGCGTACACGTCCATCCGCGCATCGACCATCGCCCCCTGCGCGAGATAGCTGTACACGTCACGGCTGAACAGCGGCGGCGCCGCCAGCAGCGGCGCCGCCCAGAGCGCGAGCGTGAGAAGCAGTGTGCGGGGTGCCGGTGGCTCGGGCCCGCGTATCGCCCGCCCGAGCAGTGCCCAGGCGGCGATCAGCAGAACGAGGCCGAAATACGCCCCGGCCAGCCCGAGCACGGCCGCCTCCGAGCGCGGTGCGAGCACCTCTCGTACGGGTACGGCCCCCACGGCCACCCCGCAGGCGGCGAGCACCGCCGAGCCGGTCAGCCCGAGGAACTGGACGTGGCGGGTGTCGACGGGAACGCGGATGGCCGGCATGTGGGCAGGCTGTCAACGGACGATGGCCGGAAGCCGACATGGGCCCCACTCCGGAACGGCCACGATGTGTCCGGAGCGTTACGGCTGGAGGGGATCAACGAGTGGTCGGGGTGGGTGCGGACCGTGCTCGGGCCGCGGCCGGGGCGCGCCCCGAGCGAAATGCGCGGGCGGCGCGCGCCGCGTAGCTGCCACAATCAGGGCATGACCACGCTCAAGTCCAAGCTGCAGGAAGACCTCACCGCGGCGATCAGGGCGCGCGACGAGCTGCGCTCCTCGACGCTCCGGCTGACCCTCGCCGCGATCACCAAGGAGGAGGTCGCGGGCAAGGCGGCGCGCGAGCTCTCCGACGACGAAGTGCAGAAGGTGATCGCCAAGGAGGCGAAGAAGCGCCGCGAGGCGGCCGAGGCCTTCGCCCAGGGCGGTCGCGCCGAGCAGGCCGACCGTGAGAAGGCGGAGGGTGAGATCCTCGACGCCTACCTGCCCCAGCAGTTGTCGGACGACGAACTGAACGACGTCGTGGCGCAGGCCGTCGAGGAGGCCAGGGCGGCGGGCGCAGAGGGCCCGCGCGCGATGGGCGCGGTCATGAAGATCGTGAACCCGAAGGTGGCCGGGCGCGCCGAGGGCGGCCGCGTCGCCGCGGCGGTGAAGAAGCTGCTCGCGGGCTGAGGCCAGGTCAGGCCGGGCCAGACCGTGGCCCGGCCCCGTCCGAGGCCGACCGGGCCCGCGAAGCCGAGAGTCGCGAGAACCGGCGAAAACCGGCAAGTGCCGGCCACCCGGACCGATCCACGCTCGGTCCAGGTGGCCGGCACTCCTCACTTCACGGGCCCGCTCAGTACCACGGCGTGCACTTCGGCGTGCCCGACCTGTACTCGAGGCACGCGTCCAGCATGTCCATCGACGGGTTGTGGTACATCGGCGTGCGTGTGCAGTTCGTTCCCGTCAGGACCTTCGCGGTCCAGCCCGATGCGCTGCCCTGCTTCAGGCGGCCCAGGCGCCAGTAGAGGCGAGGTCAGTTCCGCCCGCCGCCGCCGTTGGTCCGTCCGCCGTCCGTTCCGCCGACGAAGCCCGGCGGGAACGAGATGCCGGGGAACGGCTGACCGGCGTCGCCCTCCGTGTCGTTGCCGCCGTTGTCGTTGCCGCGGTCGTGGCCGGGCTTGTCCCGGTCCTCGTCGTCCTCGTCCTCGTCCGGCCGCTCTCCGCGCGGCACGTCGATGGGGTAGAAGGAGTCCGTGTCGGAGGCGTCCAGCGCCCCCGTCATCGCGATCCTCCAGATGGGGCCCGGGAGGCAGCCACCGCAGACCTTGTCGTAGTACTGGCCGCCGATTCTGATGTTGTACATCGGCGTCTTCTCACCGATGTCGTCGCCGACCCACACCGCCGTGGAGAGGTTGGGCGTGTAGCCCACGAACCAGGCGTCCTTGCGGTCGTTCGTCGTACCCGTCTTGCCCGCGTTGTCCCGGTCGCTCAGGCCGGCCCTGGTGCCGGTGCCGTCCTCGACCACGCCCTTGAGCATCTGGTTGATCGTGTCCGCGGTCCGCTCGCTCATCGCCTGCGAGCACTCGGACTCGGGCACCTTGACGGTGGCGCCGTCCGCGGTGGTGATCGACGAGATCGCGACCGGCGTGCAGTACGTGCCGCGGTTGGCGAACGTGGCGTAGCTGGCGGCCATGGAGAGCGGAGTGCTCTCCTCGCCGCCGAGCGTGATCGACGGATTCTCGCCGAGCTTCTTGCCGTCGCCCCGCTCGTAACCCATCTTCTTCGCCATCTCGACCGTCTCGCACAGCCCGGTCATCTGCTCGAGCTTCGCGAAGTAGGTGTTGATCGACTTGCCGAGCGCGCTCGTCATGTCCCAGGTGCCGGTCTCCTCCTCCGTCTCGTTCTGCGGGTCCCAGATGCCGGAGCCGGCGGGGGATCCCGAGCAGGTCGTGAAGGAGCTCATCGGGAGCACGATCTTCGAGCCGGTGGAGAAGCTCTGGGCCGGGCTGATGCCCTTCTCCAGCGCTGCCGCGGCCGTGATCGGCTTGAAGGTCGAGCCGACCTGGAAGCCGTACGTCGTGCCGCCCATCTTGTTGTCGACGGAGAGGTTGAGCACCGTCTCGTGGCGCTTCTGGTCCAGGCCGTACGGGCGCGACTGACCCATCGCCAGGATCTTGCCCGTGCCCGGCTCGACCTGCACCACCGCCGCCGCGACCTTGTCGTCCTTGTTCACCTTCGAGGTGGCGGCCTCGTTGGCGGCTTCCTGGGCGCGCGGGTCGAGCGTGGTCCTGATGGTCAGACCGCCCAGGTTCCACAGCTCCTGCCGCTCCTCGGCCGTCTTGCCGAAGGTGGGGTCGGAGAGGACGGTCTTGCGTACGTAGTCGCAGAAGAAGCCCGCGCCGTCGACCGCCGTGATGCAACCGTTCTTCGGCCTGCTGACGTTCAGCTTGATCGGCTTGGCCTTCGCCTCGTCCGCGGTCTCCTGCGCGACGTCACCGACGTCGGCCATGCGCTGCAGCACGGTGTTGCGCCGCTTGGTGGCCTCTTCCTTGTCGTTGACCGGGTCGTAGCGGCTGGGCGACTGGACGATGCCGGCCAGCAGCGCCGCCTCCTCCAGCTTCAGGTCCTTGGCGGACTTGGAGAAGTAGCGCTTGGACGCCGCCTCGATGCCGTAGGCCTGCTGACCGAAGAAGGTGATGTTGAGGTAGTTCTCGAGGATCTTCTTCTTCCCGAGTTCCTCCTCGACCTGGATCGCGTACTTGAGCTCGCGGACCTTGCGGCCGAGCGTCTGCTGGGTGGCCCGGGCGACCTTGTCGGGGTCGTCGCCGGCCTCCTCCACGAAGACGTTCTTGACGTACTGCTGGGTGAGGGTCGACGCGCCCTGGGCGACACCGCCCTCCTGCGCGTTCCGGTTGAGCGCGCGCAGCACGCCCTTGAGGTCGACCGCACCGTGGTCGTAGAAGCGCGCGTCCTCGATCGCGACGATCGCCTTCTGCATGTACGGCGAGATGTCCTTGAGCGGGACGACCGTACGGTCCCGGGAGTAGACGGTCGCGATCTGACCGCCCTCGGAGTCCAGGATCGTCGTGCGCTGACTGAGCGGGGGCGTCTTGAGGTTGGACGGGATCTCGTCGAACCCCTCGACCGTGCCCTTGGCCGCGAGTCCCAGTGCACCGGCGGCGGGCAGGGCGATACCCGCCATCACCGCTCCCGCGAGCACACTGACACCGAGGAACTTGGCGGCCTGCTGGGTCCCGGTCAGACCACCGCCCGAGCGCTTGTTTGCCATGGGGGCAGCCTAATCCGTTGCTGACGGCGTTCCCCAGGAGCAGGGGCTCCTCAGGACGTTCGAGTACCAAGCCGTGACATCCGGCGGCAGCCTGGCCGGCGAGGCCTCACCGTGGGTCATTGCGCGAACGCGGTGCTCGGCGAGAGTGGGTCGCGTGACCTGCCGTGGAGCCTTGCCCAGGGCCGCATCCGCTGCAGGCTCCGGCAGGGGGCCGTGAACGGAGGTCCGGTCCCCGGGGACTGACGGCGGCTTCGGGAGGTGCCGGAGGTTCTCATTCGCCGGACAGGCGTATATGCCTTGGCCTAAGCTGCTCCCAACTGTCACAGCAGTGCGGTTGCGTATCAATGCCCCGCCACATCCCCGTCACACCCTCAGGCTTTCCTGAGAGATGCCGAGGCGGCGATCTCCCCGTCGCCCGGATTCGACTGCCCCCATTGGTCGGATTTATTACATATGCCCTCAGCTCACTCCCCTGGGTGATCTGCCGCGTACGCATAGTCCGTTCGGGCCATTCAAGATTGGGCCCGAAGGGGGTGTTGCGCTGTGCCCACCTTCCGTAACGTCCTCAACTGGCAGCGGTGAATATGCCGCTGCCGCCGTGGGGGAGCCTCGATTCGGGAGAGGACGGCGCCGGCATGGGCTGGGTAACCGACTGGAGTGCGCAGGCAGCCTGCCGCACTACCGATCCGGATGAACTGTTCGTACAAGGAGCGGCGCAGAACAGGGCCAAGGCGGTGTGCACCGGATGTCCGGTGCGGACCGAGTGCCTGGCCGACGCGCTCGACAATCGCGTCGAGTTCGGCGTATGGGGTGGCATGACCGAGCGGGAGCGGCGCGCATTGCTGCGCAGGCGTCCCACCGTCACCTCCTGGCGCCGGCTGCTCGAGACCGCGCGTACCGAGTACGAGCGGAGCGCGGGCATCCTGCCCGTGGGCCTGGAGGACGACGAGACGTACGAGACGTACGCGGCAGTGGGCTAGCGGCGAGCGGTAGGCGGCACGGTCCGCAGCACGGGGTCCGAAATGCGGAGCCCGAGGTACCGGGCGCGCGACACGACGTGTGCGATGCGCGGTACACGGTGCGGTCCCGGCTGCGTTCCTCGCGTACGCCGACCGTGCGTCACGCTGGTGCGCCCGCGCACGGCAGCACGACCGCCTGGACGCCGCCTGACGTACGTGCCTATGCAGCTCCGACCGGGGAACCGCCGGTCGCGAGCCGGTCACCGATGGCCCGAAGTCCCGCGAGGTCGTGCACGTCGCCCGGCAGGGCGGCCACTTCGGCCACCGCCACCTCGGGGTGGAGCGCCGTGAAGCGGTCGCGCGTGCGCTGCTCGCGCGCGAGCACCTGCATCCGTTCGGCATGCAGCCGGAGCAGACCCGCAGTCAGCTGTGGTGTGGTGTGCGCCAAGGAGGCGTCGGAGGCGTCGAGTGCGTCAGGTGTGTCGGCGACGTCGGGCGCAGACTCCACGGCGGGAGAGTCGGGAGAGGAGCCCGTGGAGTCACGAGGACCAGCCTTCCCGGCCTCCTGATCCACAATGCGGTCCTCCTCAAGATTTTCCGCGGCGGCGAGCGCCCGCTCGGCCGACAGCCGGGCGGCGCCGCTGCCATGGACACGGTTGAGCACCAGCCCGGCCAGCGGCATCTCCTCCGCCGCCAGCCGCTCCACGAAGTACGCCGCCTCGCGCAGCGCGTCCCGCTCCGGGGCGGCGACCACGAGGAACGCCGTGCCGGGCGCCTGCAGCAGCCGGTACGTGGCATCCGCCCGCGTGCGGAAGCCGCCGAACATCGTGTCCATGGCAGCCACAAAGGTCTGTACGTCACGCAGCAACTGACCGCCCAGCAGCTTCCCGAGCGTGCCGGTCATCATCGACATGCCGACATTCAGGAACTTCATCCCGGCCCGGCCGCCCATCTTCGCCGGGGCCATCAGCAGCCTGATGAACTTGCCGTCCAGGAAGGACCCGAGCCGCTTCGGCGCGTCCAGGAAGTCCAGCGCCGACCGTGACGGCGGCGTGTCCACCACGATCAGGTCCCACTCGTCGCGCGCCCTCAGCTGCCCCAGCTTCTCCATCGCCATGTACTCCTGCGTGCCCGCGAAGCCGGCCGACAGGGACTGGTAGAAGGGGTTCTCCAGAATCGCGCGGGCCCGCGCCGGATCCGCATGCGTCTCGACGATCTCGTCGAACGTGCGCTTCATGTCGAGCATCATGGCGTGCAGCTCGCCGTCGCCCTTGATGCCGTCCACCCGGCGCGGGGTGTTGTCGAGCAGATCGATGCCCATCGACTGGGCCAGCCTGCGCGCCGGATCGATGGTGAGGACGACCGCCTTGCGGCCGCGCTCCGCCGCGCGTACTCCCAGGGCCGCCGCGGTCGTCGTCTTGCCGACGCCGCCCGCGCCGCAGCACACGATGATGCGCGTGCCCGGGTCGTCGAGCAGCGGATCGATGTCCAGCAGCGGTGTGTCCTGCAGCGCGATGCCCGCGATGCCCTGCGTCATGGACGGTGTCATGCGTTATCCGTTCTCCCCGTTCACACCGAGCTTCCGCAGTTCGGTCGCCAGCTGGTACAGCCCGGCCAGATCGATCCCCTCGCTCAGCAGGGGGAGTTCGTACGTCGGCAGATCGAGCCCGGCCAGCACGGCGCGCTGCTCGCGCTCCAGCTCCACGCGCTGAGCGTGCTCGGCGGCCTGCGCCAGCAGCGGGCCGACCAGCCTGGCCGCCCCGCTCACGCCCGCCGTGTTCAGCGACTTGGCGATGTCCTTGCGGCGTCCGGTCGTCGCCGCGGTCCGTACCGCCTCCTCGTCGAGGATGTGCGGCCGCACCATGTTCACGAGCACCTTGCCGGTGGGGAGGTCCGCGTCGCGCAGCTCGGCGACGCCGTCCGCGGTCTCCTGGACCGGCATCTCCTCCAGCAGGGTCACCAGATGGACCGCCGTCTCCGGGGACTTGAGGACCCGCATCACGGCCTGGGCCTGATTGTGTATCGGGCCGATCTTCGCCAGGCCCGCCACCTCGTCGTTGACGTTCAGGAAGCGCGTGATCCGGCCCGTGGGCGGGGCGTCCATCACGACGTAGTCGTAGGCGTACTGCCCCTTCTTGTCGCGGCGCCGCACGGCCTCGCAGGCCTTGCCGGTCAGCAGCACGTCCCGTACGCCGGGCGCGATCGTGGTCGCGAAGTCGATCGCGCCGAGCTTCTTGAGCGCCCGGCCCGCCGAGCCCAGCTTGTAGAACATCTGGAGGTAGTCGAGAAGCGCCCGTTCCGCGTCGATGGCGAGCGCGAAGACCTCGCCGCCGCCCGGGGCGACGGCGATTTTGCGTTCCTCGTACGGCAGCGCCTCCGTCTCGAAGAGCTGTGCGATTCCTTGCCTGCCCTCGACCTCGACGAGGAGAGTGCGCTTCCCCTCGGTCGCGAGGGCGAGCGCAAGGGCCGCGGCGACCGTCGTCTTACCGGTACCGCCCTTGCCGCTGACGACCTGAAGCCTGCTCACGTCTTCGAGCCTAATTCCTTGCTAAGCACTCCGGTGGCTCCGGGTGGGATCACCGGGGTGTTCGAGTAGTGAGGTCCGTTACGCCTTCTTCGAGCTGGGCTTGTGAAGCCTCTGGTTAGAGCGTGCGGGCGGGCCTTGCGCTCATCGTGGTGGGTCTCGTGGATGCCGGGCGGATGCCTATTGCGCGGCAGGCCCAGATGCCTCTGGTTAGAGCGGTGGCGCCCGGCGTCCTCGTGGCCACCGCCACAGGTGAAGGGTGCTGAGGTTCGTGGGTGCCAGGCGGAATGCCTTTGTTGGGTCGGTTTTGATGCCTTCTGTTAGAGCGGCATCGCTCGGAGCCGTCGAGCGTCAACATCCGATGCCGTGATCCCTCGTTGGTGTTGGTGGGACGAGCCCGCTGCATGGTGACCTCTCGATACGGCCGAGCTGTCTGAGCTCTCGCATAGACCCGAGGCCCGTGCCGTGCGCTGGTGCCACGAACACGGCTAGTGAGGCGTCGGCCCAATCCCAAGTGGTTGAGGCCTGGAATTAGGGCGTCGCGTGGCCCGCATGCGCTCGTGACCGGCGCAAACACCCGCACCTAGGGGAGGGAACAACCTTGATCTACTGCGGCATCGACTGGGCCGAGAAGACGCATGACGTGGCCCTGGTCGACGACAGCGGCCAGTTAGTGGCCAAGCGGCACATCACCGACGATGCGGCCGGCTACAAGATTCTGCTGGACCTGCTCGCCGAGTACGGCGACAGCGAGGACGAGCCGATCCCGGTCGCCATCGAAACTTCCCGCGGTCTGCTGGTCGCGGTGCTGCGGCAGGGCAAGCGGCAGGTCTTCGCGATCAACCCGATGGCTGCCGCACAGCACGTGGGCGATCCCGCCTTCGTCGGCAGTGCCGGGTTCCTGACACAGGCCTTCTTCGATTACCGCGACCGGCACTCCGTCTCGCGCAAAAAGTCCGACCCTGGCGACGCCCTGGTGTTGGCGAACATCCTGCGGACCGACATGGCGATGCACCGGCCTCTGCCCGACGACAGCGATCTGGCTCGCGCCATCGCGGTCCTGGCCCGGGCCCAGCAGGACGCGACGTGGAACCGGCAGCAGATGGCCAACCAGCTCCGGTCCCTGCTGCGTGAGTACTACCCGGCTGCTTTGGACGCCTTCGCCACCTGGACCAACGGCCTATGCCGACCTGAGGCCCGCGAGCTCCTCAAGCTGGCACCCACGCCCGCCAGAGCGGCGCGACTGACTCGTACGCAGATCAGTGCTGCCCTCAAGCGCGCCGGCCGCAAGCGTGGCATCGACGCCGATACTGAGCGGCTCCGGGAAGCCTTGCGCGTCGACTGGGCCCGCCAGTTGCCGCTGGTCGAGGAGGCACTTGGCAAGCAGATGCTGGCCCTACTGGGTCAGCTGGAAGCCTCCTGCGCCGCCGCCGACGACCTGGCGAAGGCGGTGGGAGAGGCGTTCCCGCAGCACCCGGACGCTGAAATCCTCCTCAGCTTCCCAGGACTCGGCGTTCAGCTCGGCGCCCGGGTGCTGGCCGAGATCGGGGACGACCACACCCGGTTCGCAGACGCCCGAGGCCTGAAGGCGTATGCAGGCTCTTCGCCGATCACCAGAGCCTCGGGCAAGAAGTCCAGCATCACCCGGCGACGAGTGAAGAACGATCGGCTCAACCACGCCGGCTATCTGTGGGACTTCGCTGCCCTGACCGCGTCGCCGGGGGCCAAGGATCACTATCGTCGACGACGAGACAAGCACGGCGACTGGCACGCGTCGGCCTTGCGCAGCCTGTTCAATCGCATGGTCGGCCAGATGTATCACTGCCTGCAGCACGGCGAGCGCTACGACGAGACCCTCGCATTTCCGCTCCCGTTGGAGGTCGCCGGATCGGCCGCCGCGTAGCCCATAGTCGGCGGCACACCGCCGTTGGCCATGGCCATGAGCTCGATCACGGGATCCGGTAAGGATGCGACCGCATCGAGCACGGAGGTGAACCGAGGGCCAGATTGGCCTACTGGATACTCCAGCGGTGCGGGTGTTCGGGATCGGCGGGGCACGCGAAGACGTTGAGCTCACCAGCGCGGCCCACGATGACCTTGGTGGGCGTGGCGAACCGGTGCGCGGGCAGGTCTCCTTCTTCCAGCGGTTTCCAGCTTTCGCTACCGCCGTCCCACTCGGAGCTGTCTATGGTCAGCAGCAGTTCCATGGGCGTCGCGCAGGTCAGGCAGTCCATTGGGGACGGGTCGGTCGTGTGCCAGGACGCGAAACCGCCGACACGCCAACCTGGCGGGATGGACAGGTCGTACTGGTAGCCAATCGGCTCGTCTGCGTCCTCGTCCTCCTGCTGCTCGGCCTCCTCCTCAAGGGCCTCCTCCCAGGCGTCGATCCGGGTGGACAGGTCCTCGGGCAAGAGACCCGCGAACGGATAGGTGACCACCTGCTCCGGGTGCAGCACGCAGGGCTCGGGCAGGTAACCCTTGGAGCCGACGACCTTCGGCTGCGGCGGCGAGGCCAGCACCTCGCCGACTTCCGCCGACCTGCGCCAGCGCAGGTGAAGCAGCAGGTCGTACCGGCTCGGGCCGTGCGCGTGGAAAGGACACCAGAACACCTGGAGCAGGTCGCAGCCGTCCGGGCCGGCTGGTAGGTCGGGGACGTCCCGCTGGTACAGCTGCGCCAGGCCGATCAGCGGCAGCGGCTCGGTGTCGGAGACGCCTGGGATCTGGTGCTCACGGCACAGCTCATTCAGGAGCTGCCGTTCTTCCTCTGTGGGGCCCGAGAGCGGTTCGCGGGCCCACGCGCAGGCCAGGACCTCGCGCTCCCGGTGGATGTCCGCGGGGCGCCGACCGCGCCCGCGGCTGTGGGCCTCGGTGCACACCGGCCACGGCTCGTCCGCCGGCCACAGCATCGGCCCGCCCACGGAACTGGCCGAGACGTCCGGGTTCCCCGGTCGCGGGTGCAGCCGGGTGGTGGTGTCCCGGTACGCGGCGAGCTCCGGGAAGAGCGCCTCGACATCACGCGGTCGCGGCGGCGTGGTCCTCGTCATGGACTCGACCCTAAACACCCGACGCTTTCGGAGAGCCACTCCCCCTTGCATCGGTAATCGAACAGCCGGCAAAGCTGCACAGACGTCGCTGTCGCCCACTTGACGGCCTGGGGCCGTGAGGCGTCTAACCAGTCGCTGTGCAGGCTACGCACGAGGCTGCCTTTGGCCTGCGCGCGAGGCCGCCCGCGGGCTGTGCGCGAGGCGGCCGGTGGGCTACGCATGAGGCAGCCGGTCCGTGCGGCTACAGTCGGCTCCATGACCAAGTGGGAATACGCGACCGTGCCCCTTCTCGTGCACGCGACCAAGCAGATTCTGGACACCTGGGGCGAGGACGGCTGGGAGCTCGTCCAGGTCGTCCCCGGACCGAACAACCCCGAGCAGCTCGTGGCGTACCTGAAGCGGGAGAAGTCGTGAGTGGCGCCGTCGAGGCGAAGCTCGCCGAACTCGGTCTGACGCTGCCGGAGGTCGTGCCGCCACTGGCCGCGTACCAGCCGGCCGTGCAGTCCGGCCCGTACGTCTACACCGCGGGACAGCTCCCGATGGTGGAGGGCAAGCTTCCGGTCACCGGCAAGGTGGGCGGCGAGGTGACCGCCGATGAGGCCAAGCAGCTGGCCGCCACCTGCGCGCTGAACGCGCTGGCCGCCGTGAAGTCGGTCGCCGGTGATCTGGACCGTATCGCGCGCGTGGTGAAGGTCGTCGGCTTCGTCGCGTCGGCGTCCGACTTCACCGGCCAGCCGGGCGTCATCAACGGCGCGAGCGAGCTGCTCGGCGCCGTGCTCGGCGACAAGGGCGTGCACGCGCGCAGCGCGGTGGGCGTCGCTGTGCTGCCGCTGGACGCTCCGGTCGAGATCGAGATCCAGGTGGAGCTCGTCCAGGACTGAGCCGCCGGTCGGCTGAACAGCCGGTCAGTACGTATACGGCCCCGAGCCCCCCTTCGACGGCGGGCCCGGGGCCGTACTCGCGTTTTCGGGATCGGCCGTGGCCTGGACCGGGCACCGGCCCCCCTCGAACATCCAGGCGGGAACGCATAGCATCCGCCCATGTCCAATGGTCAGTGGTACCCACCGGAATGGCCCGACCGGATCCGGGCGCTCGCAGCCGGCGAGCTCACCGCCGTCGCCCCCAGGCGGGCGGCGACCGTGATGCTGCTCAAGGACACCCCGCAGGGCCCCGCGGTGCACATGCTGCGCCGCCGTGCCTCCATGGCCTTCGCCGGAGGTGCGTACGTCTACCCCGGCGGCGGCGTGGACGAGCGGGACTCCAGGCCGGTCCGGTGGTCGGGCCCGCCGCTGGCCGAGTGGACGGCACGGCTCGGGGTCGAGGACGAGGCGTCCGCGCAGGCCATCGTCTGTGCGGCGGTCCGTGAGACGTACGAGGAGGCGGGCGTCCTGCTCGCCGGCGAGACCGCGGACTCGGTGGTCGGGGACACGACGGGCGACGACTGGGAGGCGGACCGGGCGGCCCTGGTCGACCGGGAGCTCTCGTTCGCGGAGTTCCTGGACCGCCGGGGTCTGGTGCTGCGCTCGGACCTGCTGGGCGCGTGGGCCCGCTGGATCACCCCGGAGTTCGAGCCGCGCCGCTTCGACACCTGGTTCTTCGTCGCCGCGCTCCCCGAGGGACAGCGGACCAGGAACGCGTCGACGGAGGCCGACCGCACGGTGTGGATCAGGCCGGAGGAGGCGGCCGCCGGGTACGACAAGGGCGAGCTGCTGATGATGCCGCCGACGATCGCCACCCTCCGGGTCCTCGGACGGTACGAGGCCGCCGCGGACGCCCTCGCCGCGGCAGGGGGACAGGACCTCACCCCGGTCCTCGCCCAGGCACGCTTGGAGGAGGGCGAGCTGGTGCTCAGCTGGCCCGGACACGACGAGTTCACCAAGCACATCCCGACGGGACCGGAGGGAGGCCCCCGATGAGCTACGCCTCAGCCCTCCCCGGGCAGCCGCGCGGAGCCGTCGAGTCCGGGCCTGCCACGGCGCGGGCGGTCAACGTCCTGGCGCCCAACCCGTCCCCGATGACCCTGGACGGCACCAACACCTGGATCGTGTCCGAGCCGGACTCCGAGCTCGCCGTCGTCATCGACCCGGGTCCCCTCGACGACGTACACCTCCGGAATGTCGTCGCGACCGCCGAGAAGGCCGGGAAGCGGATAGCCCTGACCCTGCTCACGCACGGGCACCCGGACCACGCGGAGGGCGCGAGCCGCTTCGCCGAGCTGACCGGCACCAAGGTCCGCGCCCTCGACCCGGCGCTGCGCCTCGGCGACGAGGGCCTCGCGGCGGGAAACGTGATCCGGGTGGGCGGCCTGGAGCTGAGGGTCGTCCCAACCCCCGGCCACACCGCCGACTCGCTCTGCTTCCATCTGCCCGCCGACCGGGCCGTGCTCACCGGCGACACCATCCTCGGCCGCGGTACGACCGTCGTCGCGCACCCCGACGGCCGCCTCGGCGACTACCTCGACTCGCTGCGCCGCCTGCGCTCGCTCACCGTCGACGACGGCGTCCACACGGTGCTCCCGGGCCACGGCCCGGTCCTGGAGGACGCCCAGGGCGCCGTCGAGTACTACCTCGCCCACCGCGCCACCCGCCTCGCCCAGGTCGAGACCGCCGTCGAGAACGGGCACGGCACGGCGGCCGAGGTCGTGGCGCATGTGTACGCGGACGTGGACAGGTCGCTGTGGCCCGCGGCGGAGTTGTCCGTACGCGCACAGCTGGAGTACCTGCGGGAGCACGGCCTCATCTAGGGATTCCGGGGCCGCGCTCATCCAGGGCCTCCGGGGCTTCTGCGGTCCTGCCCCTCCCCGGCGTTCTGCGCACCCCGGGGCCCCTGGGACGCCGCGAGATCCGCTGGGGGCGTCGTGAGATCCACCCCGCCCCGGGAGGCTCGCTCCGCGTGTCTTACGCTCCGCTTACTTTCAGCGTTTCGCACTTGGGGGGAAGCTGTGTTCGTCCTGTCCATCCTGCTCGTCATCGCCGCCGTGGTGATGTTCCTCGTCGCCCGCGGCGGCGACATGCGGGGTCTCAAGATCGGCGCCGGCGCGGCGCTGATCGCCGGCCTCTTCGCGGGCATCGCCAGCATGGTCCACGTGGTCAGCGCGTACGAGGTCGGCGTCCCGGTCGCCTTCGGCAAGGTCGGCTCGCCCATGACCTCCGGCATGCACATGAAGTCGCCCTTCACGAGCGTCACGACGTTCTCGACCCGCCCGGTCGATCTCAACCTCTCCGACAAGGACGTCGTCGAGGTCCGCTCCAGCCAGGGCGGCGTCATGTACGTGGAGGTCACGGTCAAGTGGGCGGTGACCCCGTCGAAGGCGGTGGAGCTCTACAAGCTCGCCGGCAGTGAGGACGCCATTCAGCAGCGGCTGGTCTACCCGGACAGCCGGGAGATCATCCGCAACGTCTTCGCCCGCCACACGAGCGAGCAGGGCTACACCTCGGCCCGCGAGAAGATCAACACCGAGATCGGCGGGCTCATCAAGGAGCGGCTGGCCCCACGCGGCATCGATGTGACGACGGTGAACCTGCGCAACGTGAAGCCGTCCGACCGGCTGCAGGACCAGATCGACCGCAAGATCCAGCAGCAGCAGGCGACGGAGCGCGCGACGGAGGCGGCGCGCACCGCGAAGGCCGAGGCCGAGCGGCGGCGCATCGAGGCGGAGGGCATCGCCAAGGCGAACAAGATCCTCAACGAGTCGCTGACGGACAAGGTCCTCTTGAACCAGTGCATCGACGCCTACAAGGAGGCGGCGGCGAAGAACCCGGTGTACGCCGTGCCGTGCGGCGGCGTCAGCGGGAACCCGCTGATCGTGGACGGCAGCAAGCGCTGATCGTACGCAGGCGAAGGCCCCACGCGGAGGGGCGTACGCGAAGGGGCCGCCCGGCTGTCTGCCGGGCGGCCCCTTCGGCGAATCGGTAGGTGTTCGTGCGTGCCGGTACGCGCTCGTGCGCGTGCCGACGACCGGCGACTAGCGGGAACGCTTCGCGAGGCGCTCCACGTCCAGCAGGATCACCGCACGGGCCTCCAGCCGGAGCCAGCCGCGCTGGGCGAAGTCGGCCAGCGCCTTGTTGACGGTCTCGCGGGAGGCGCCGACGAGCTGTGCCAACTCCTCCTGGGTGAGGTCGTGCACCACGTGGATGCCCTCCTCCGACTGCACGCCGAAGCGGCGCGACAGGTCGAGGAGCGCACGGGCGACACGGCCCGGCACATCGGAGAAGACCAGGTCGGACATCTGGTCGTTGGTCTTGCGGAGCCGGCGGGCGACGGCGCGCAGCAGGGCCGTTGCCACCTCGGGTCGCGCGTTCAGCCAGGGCTGGAGGTCGCCGTGGCCGAGGCCGAGGAGCTTGACCTCGGTGAGCGCGGTCGCGGTGGCCGTCCGCGGGCCCGGGTCGAACAGCGACAGCTCGCCGATCAGCTCACCGGGGCCGAGCACGGCCAGCATGTTCTCGCGGCCGTCGGGGGAGGTGCGGTGGAGCTTGACCTTGCCTTCCGTGACCACGTAAAGGCGGTCGCCGGGGTCGCCCTCGTGGAAGAGCGCGTCGCCGCGGGCGAGCGTCACTTCACTCATCGAGGCGCGGAGCTCCGCGGCCTGCTCATCATCGAGCGCCGCGAAGAGCGGGGCGCGCCGCAGAACGTCGTCCACGAGTTCTCTCCTTGTCGACCTGCTCAGGGGACGGTGGTCCCCATGATGCCGCACAGCAAAACAGTGCGATCGATCACAAGGGTCCAACACAAGTTTGACGCACCGGCGTGTCCGGTTGTGCGGCAGGGCCTGAATCGGGTGGCGATCGGCCGGGCCCGGGGCGGATGTCGGTGGTGGCCCTTAGGCTGGCCGGGTGTCCAATTCGCCGGTGAGAGCGCAGGCCAAGGGGGCCGGAACAGTGTCAGGGGAGCAGAATTCCGCTGTGGGCGAACAGGTTTCACCTGCGCCAATAAAGGCCGCAAAAGGGGCAAATGGGAAGTCTCCGAAGTCCGTGGCGAAGCCGGAATCGCGTCTGGCGATGGTGCGCCGCGCCCGCAGGATCAACCGCGAGCTGGCCGAGGTCTATCCGTACGCCCACCCAGAGCTCGACTTCCGGAACCCCTTCCAGCTGCTCGTGGCGACGGTCCTGTCCGCCCAGACGACCGATCTGCGGGTCAATCAGACGACACCCGCACTCTTCGCGAAGTACCCGACTCCCGAGGACATGGCCGCGGCCGTCCCCGACGAGCTGGAGGAGGTCATCCGGCCCACCGGCTTCTTCCGTGCCAAGGCGAAGTCCCTGATCGGCCTTTCCACGGCCCTCCGGGACAACTTCGGCGGCGAAGTGCCGGGCCGCCTGGAGGACCTGGTCACGCTCCCGGGCGTGGGTCGCAAGACGGCGTTCGTGGTGCTGGGGAACGCGTTCGGGGTCCCCGGGATCACTGTCGACACCCACTTCATGCGGCTTGCCCGACGCTGGAAATGGACCACCCAGGACGACCCGGTCAAGATCGAGGCCGAGATCGCCGCGATCTTCCCCAAGAGCGAATGGACGATGCTCTCCCACCGGGTGATCTTCCACGGCCGCCGGATCTGCCACGCCCGCAGACCCGCCTGCGGCGCCTGCCCGATCGCGCATCTGTGCCCGTCCTACGGCGAGGGCGAGACCGACCCGGAGAAGGCGAAGAAGCTCCTCAAGTACGAGATGGGCGGCTATCCGGGCCAGCGCCTGAACCCCCCGCCGGACTACCCGGGCAAGCCGGCGCCGCCTCTGGGGGCCTCGTGACGGCGTGTCCCGGAGGCTTCGGACCGGCGTGTTACCGGACAGGATGGAACGATCCCGGTCACCGAACGCGTTGCACACGACGGGGGTGCCCATGACACGCACGGATGAGATGTACGACGGCGAGCTGGCCGTGACGAGCGACGGCTTGCCCGACTGGCTCGAGCCGGTCGAGCGTGCCGCGAGGACCGTGGCGCCGGAGCAGCTCAGCCGGTTTCTGCCGCCCGAGAGCGGCGGCGGCCGGCAGTCCGCCGTGCTCATCCTCTTCGGAGACGGTCCTCACGGCCCGGACCTGCTGCTCATGGAGCGTGCGAGCAGCCTCCGCTCGCACGCCGGCCAGCCGTGCTTCCCCGGTGGCGCCCTGGACCCCGAGGACGGCGATCCCGCCACCACCGGCCCGCTCCGCGCAGCCCTCCGTGAGGCCGAGGAGGAGACCGGCCTCGATCCGTCCGGCGTCCAGATCTTCGGCGTGCTGCCCCGCCTCTACATCCCGGTGAGCGGCTTCGTCGTGACCCCCGTCCTCGGCTGGTGGCGCGACCGCAGTCCGGTCGCCGCGGTCGACCCGGCCGAGACCGCCCGGGTCTTCACCGTGCCCGTGGCGGATCTCACGGACCCGGAGAATCGTGCGACGACCGTCCACCCGAGCGGTCACCGCGGCCCGGCATTCCTGGTCGAATCGGCTCTGGTCTGGGGTTTTACCGCCGGCGTTATCGACCGCATCCTGCACTTCGCCGGCTGGGAACGGCCGTGGGACCGTGCGAAGCAGGTCCCGCTCGACTGGCGGTCATGAGACGGTTGACCACGTGTCACCCCCGGGACTGCGAGACTTGCGGCTCCGCCGCGTAGCCCCGGGATACCCGACCCCGCCCCCCGGGGACACGACCTCCGCCGGACGGAGTGCCGGACGACGAAACTGCGAGGCTATTGACGGTGAACGTGCTGGACATCCTGTTGCTGGTCGCGGCCGTATGGTTCGCGATCATCGGATACCGCCAGGGCTTCGTCGTCGGCATCCTGTCGGTGGTCGGTTTCCTCGGCGGCGGACTCGTCGCCGTTTATCTGCTCCCGCTGCTCTGGGACCAGCTGACCGACGAGGCCGAGGTCTCCACGACCGCCGCAGTCGTCGCCGTCGTGATCGTGATCGTCTTCGCGTCCGTCGGCCAGGCCTTCACCACGCACCTGGGCAACAAGCTCCGCCGTTACATCACGTGGTCACCCGCCCGCGCTCTCGACGCCACGGGCGGCGCCCTCGTCAACGTCGTCGCGATGCTGCTCGTCGCCTGGCTGATCGGCTCCGCCCTCGCGGGCACGTCCCTGCCGACGCTCGGCAAGGAGGTCCGCAACTCCAAGGTCCTCCTCGGCGTCTCCCGGGTGATGCCCACTCAGGCGTCCACCTGGTTCACCGACTTCTCCGCGGCCCTCGCGCAGAACGGCCTCCCGCAGGTCTTCAGCCCGTTCGCAAACGAACCCATCACCGAGGTCCGCCCGCCCGACCCGGCGCTCGCCAACAGCCCGGTCACGACCCGCGCCCAGCGCTCCATCGTCAAGGTCGTCGGCACGGCCCCGAGCTGCAACAAGGTCCTCGAAGGCACCGGCTTCGTCTTCGCCCCGCGCCGCGTCATGACCAACGCGCACGTCGTCGGAGGGGTCGACGAGCCCACCGTCCAGATAGGCGGTGAGGGCAGGCGGTACGACGCGACGGTCGTCCTCTACGACTGGCAGCGCGACATCGCCGTCCTGGACGTCCCGGACCTCGAGGCGCCGCCGCTGCGGTTCGCCGGTTCCGACGCCCGCACGGGTGACAGCGCGATCGTCGCGGGCTTCCCGGAGAACGGTTCGTACGACGTACGCTCCGCGCGCGTCCGCGGCCGTATCGACGCCAACGGCCCCGACATCTACCGCAGCGGCGAGGTGCGCCGCGACGTCTACTCGCTGTTCGCGACGGTCCGCCAGGGCAACTCGGGCGGACCGCTGCTCACCCCTGACGGCGACGTGTACGGAGTGATCTTCGCCCGTTCGCTCGACGACGCCAACACCGGCTATGCGCTGACGGCAGATGAGATCCGCGACGACATCACGCTCGGTGCCACCGCCAACCAGCAGGTCGACAGCCGGGGCTGCGCGCTGTGAGGCGGTAGGCGCGCCGTGACGCCGTAGGTACGCCGCGGGGCCGTAGATCCGTACGCGAGGCGGCAGGTGCGCCGCCGAGCCCCGTCAGCCGCGCGTATGGCGCAGCCGCGCCGAGACCCAGCGCGCCCTGCGACGGAGGATACGGGGGATCCCTAGCCGGGGATCGTGGCCCTGTGCCTGTGGGCCGCCCCTCTCCTGGCTGATCGGCGCGGAGGCCGAGCGGGAGTTGCGTGCTGTGTCACCGTAGTCGTGCGTCCAGCCCATACCCCGACGTGTGCCCGTGCCCCAAGGTCGGTAACCGCATCGGGGCCCGCCAATTGGCCTATGCGCGAGGCAATGCCCGTTCGCAGAACGGACGTTCCCTGCCTTCCCGGGGTACGCCTCCCGGCCCGGCCGACCCGGCCGACCGTGCTCGCCCGCCGGCGCGGCGACGGGGCGCGGGTGCGGCCGCCGACGCGGGGGTCAGCGGTCGGGTTCGGGGTCTTTCAGCCAGTTGATGAGCTCGTTGGAGAAGGCCGCCGGGTCCTCTTCATGGGGGCTGTGCTTTCCCGGGGGGCGACCCCCGGACCCCCGGCAGTCGGCTGTGGCACCCGGCGTGTCGGTCGGCGGGGGCTGCCGGCGTGGGGTCAGCGGTCGGGTTCGGGGTCTTTCAGCCAGTTGATGAGCTCGTTGGAGAAGGCCGCCGGGTCCTCTTCATGGGGGAAGTGGCCGAGTCCGTCGAAGAGGCGCCAGCGGTAGGGCGCCTCGACGTACTCGCCCGAGCCCGCCGCGCTGCGTGTGCGCATCGCCGGGTCGAGCGAGCCGTGCAGATGCAGCGTCGGCACCCGCACCGGGCGCTTCATGCGGCGGTTGAACTGGATGCCGTCAGGACGGGCCATCGACCGCACCATCCACCGGTACGGCTCGATCGAGCAGTGAGCGGTCGACGGAATGCACATCGCCCGGCGGTACACTTCGAGCGCGTCGTCCTCGGGCGGCCGCGGACCGGACCAGTCCCGGATGAGCTTGCCCACCAGCGCCGCGTCGTCCGCGACGAGCTGACGCTCCGGCAGCCACGGCCGTTGGAAGCCCCAGACGTACGAACCGGCACGGCTCTGCGCGTAGTCGGCGAGCATCGACGACCGCCAGCGGCGCGGATGCGGCATCGAGGAGACCGCGAGCCGGCGCACCAGCTTGGGGCGCATCACGGCCGCCGTCCAGGCGAGGTACCCGCCCAGGTCATGGCCGACCAGCGCCGCGTCCGGCTCGCCGAGGGAACGGACGACGCCGGTGATGTCGAGCGCGAGGTTCGCGGGGTCGTAGCCCCGCGGCGTCCGGTCGCTGCCTCCCACGCCCCGCAGGTCCATCGCCACAGCCCGGAACCCCGCGTCCGCGAGCGCGGTCAGCTGGTGCCGCCACGTCCACCAGAACTGCGGGAAACCATGCAGCAGCAATACCAGTGGCCCTTCGCCGAGCTCCGCGATATGGAAGCGCGCACCATTGGCCGCCACGTCGCGGTGGGTCCAGGGACCATCGATGCGTACGGGGCTGCCGTTGCCGGCGCCGGTGCCGTGGGCGGTGTTATGGCCGTTTCCGCCGGCGCCGGGGCTCGTATCAGGGGCCGTCATGCAGATGAGCGTGCCACAACGGCGGCCGAGTCCTGGCCCTGACGGGGATGCGGCTTGACGTTCTGCAGCACGGCCGCGGTCTGCTTCGCCGAGGCGATCGACTTCTCCGGCGGCTTGACCTTCATGAACTTGGACCTCGCGAGCAGCCCGGCCAGCGCTGCCAGCAGCACGAAAGCCCCGGCCACGATCAGGAACGACCACGCGAGCCCGAGGCCCAGATTGTGGATGCCGTACGCCGCGGCGAAGCTGAACAGCGGCACCGAGAACAGCAGCAGCACACCCGCGATCGTGCCGGACACGCCGCCCGTCACACCGCGCTTGACGTCCTGCCGGATCTCCGCCTTGGCCAGCGCGATCTCGTCGTGCACCAGTGCGGACATCTCCGCGGTCGCCAATGCGACCAGTTGGCCGATGCTCCGGTCGGTGTCGGCCAGCCGCACCGGTCCGACCGTGTCGCCTGCGGCTTCGACGGCGTCGGTGGCGCGGGCCGCGCTCCTGCCGGGGTCGCTCATCGCTGACTCCCTCATCTCTGCTTCGGATCAGAAGTCAGATCATGCCGGACTGTCGCCGTCACTGCGCGATGCACCCGCGAGTTCCGCCTTGCGCCGGTGCTCCGCGGCCTTCGCCTCGTAGATCGCGGCCATCCGAAGGTGGTAATCCGGATTGTCCTGCTCGTAGATGTCGGGGATGCCGTCGAGGTCCTCGTCGCGCTCCTCCTCCTCGTACAGCGCCTGGTACTTGCGTACGCGCAGCTTGAGCAGCGCACCGGCGAACACGGCGGCGATCAGCGAGCCCATCAGGACCGCGGCCTTGACCTCCCCCATCAGGGTGGCGTTTTCCGCGAAGGCCAGTTCGCCGATGAGGAGGGAGACGGTGAAGCCGATCCCCGCGAGCGCGGCGACGGCGAACACGTCCGGCCAGGCCAGATCGTCGTTGAGCTCGGCCTTGGTGAAGCGGGCGGCGAGCCAGGTGCCGCCGAAGATGCCGATGGTCTTTCCGACGACCAGACCGAGGACGACGCCCAGGGGCTCCGGCCTGCTGAAGACGTCGTGGAGCGAGTTGGCGGAGACGCTCACCCCGGCCGAGAACAGCGCGAACAGCGGCACGGCGAGTCCGGCCGAGATGGGCCGTACGAGGTGCTCGATGTGCTCACCGGGAGAGTGCTCCTCGCCCTTCTCGTGGTGGCAGCGCAGCATCAGGCCCATCGCGACACCGGCGATGGTGGCGTGGATGCCGCTGTTGTACATCAGGCCCCAGATGACGAGGGCCAGCGGGATGTACACGTACCAGCCGCGGACGCGCTTGCGCAGCAGCAGCCAGAAGACACCCAGGCCGACGACCGCCCCGCCGAGCGCGGCGAAGTTCAGGTCGTCGGTGAAGAAGATCGCGATGATCAGGATCGCGAAGAGGTCGTCGACGACGGCGAGGGTGAGCAGGAAGGCCCGGATCGCGGACGGGAGCGATGTGCCGATGACCGCGAGGACGGCGAGCGCGAAGGCGATGTCGGTGGCGGTGGGCACCGCCCAGCCGTCCATGGAGCCGCCGCCCGTGGCGTTGACCAGGGCGTACACGAGCGCCGGTGCGGCCATGCCGCAGACCGCGGCGATGACGGGGAGTGCCGCGGCCTTGGGGTCGCGCAGCTCACCGGCGACCAGCTCACGCTTGAGCTCGATACCGGCGACGAAGAAGAAGATGGCGAGCAGGCCGTCGGCGGCCCAGTGCTGGAGGGAGAGGTCGAGACCGAGCGCGGCCGGGCCTATGTGGAAGTCGCTTACGGCCTCGTAGCTGGCGCCCAGCGGGGTGTTCGCCCAGATGAGGGCGACGACCGCGGCGACCAGGAGCAGTACGCCACCGACGGTCTCGGTGCGCAGCGCATCCGCCACGAAGGTCCGCTCGGGGAGAGACGGACGGCCGAGGAACTTACGGGTCGGGGGAGTTGGCGCGGCCACGGGCGAGAACCTCCGGTCGTTCGGGCAGGGCACAGCACATGCCGACCAGACTTCCCGGCTCACCTGAGTTCTTCTTGTCACGCTCTTGACGCGGTCCTTAGCTTACCTAAGAGCGCAAGGCGACCCGGCGACCTTCACTTTAGAGGCAAAGACGACAAACAGGGCACCCGGTGTATGGCCGGGTGCCCTGTTGACGACCTGTCTCATTCCGGAACGGCAGGACCGGTGCCTGGCCGGCCCGGGGTCGGCCGGAGCCGGGACCTCAGGCCGGTGGGACCGGGGGGCCAGTCAGTCCTCCGAGGCCGCGGTCGGCAGCTTGGACTGGATGAGGTCCATCACCGAGGAGTCGGTGAGGGTGGTGACATCGCCGAGCTGACGGTTCTCCGCGACATCGCGCAGCAGCCGGCGCATGATCTTGCCGGAGCGGGTCTTCGGCAGCTCGGCCACCGGCAGGATCCGCTTGGGCTTGGCGATCGGGCCGAGCGTTGCGCCCACGTGGTTGCGCAGCTCCGCGACGAGCCCCTCGTCCTCGCTCGCCGTGCCGCGCAGGATCACGAACGCCACGATCGCCTGGCCGGTCGTCTCGTCCGCCGCGCCGACGACCGCGGCCTCGGCGACCTTCGGGTGGGAGACGAGCGCGGACTCGACCTCGGTGGTCGAGATGTTGTGCCCGGAGACGAGCATGACGTCGTCGACCCGGCCCAGCAGCCAGATGTCGCCGTCGTCGTCCTTCTTGGCGCCGTCGCCCGCGAAGTACTTCCCCTCGAAGCGGGACCAGTAGGTGTCGATGAAGCGCTGGTCGTCGCCCCAGATGGTGCGCAGCATCGACGGCCACGGCTCGGTCAGGACCAGATAGCCACCGCCGCCGTTCGGCACCTCCCGGGCCTCGTCGTCGACGACGGTCGCGGAGATACCGGGCAGGGGGCGCTGGGCGGAGCCCGGCTTGGTCTCGGTGACGCCCGGCAGCGGGGAGATCATCATCGCCCCGGTCTCGGTCTGCCACCAGGTGTCGACGATCGGGGTCTTCCCGGCTCCGATGTGCTCCCGGTACCAGATCCAGGCCTCCGGGTTGATCGGCTCACCGACCGAGCCGAGGATGCGCAGGCTGGAGAGGTCGAACTTGGCGGGGATGTCGTCTCCCCACTTCATGAACGTACGGATCGCGGTCGGCGCGGTGTAGAGGATCGTGACGCCGTACTTCTGCACGATCTCCCAGAACCGGCCCTGGTGCGGGGTGTCGGGCGTGCCCTCGTACATCACCTGCGTCGCGCCGTTGGCCAGCGGTCCGTACGTGATGTACGAGTGGCCGGTCACCCAGCCGATGTCGGCGGTGCACCAGTAGACGTCGGTCTCGGGCTTGAGGTCGAAGACGGCTTGGTGGGTGTAGGCCGCCTGGGTGAGATAGCCGCCCGAGGTGTGGAGGATGCCCTTCGGCTTACCCGTCGTACCGGACGTGTAGAGGATGAAGAGCGGGTGCTCCGCGTCGAACGCCTCCGGCGTGTGCTCGGCCGACTGGCGGGAGACGATGTCGTCCCACCACACGTCACGTCCCTCGGTCCACGCCACGTCCTGGCCGGTGCGGCGCACGACCAGCACGTGCTGCACGCGGTCCACGCGGTTGATGGCCTCGTCGACGGCCGGCTTGAGGGCGGCCGGCTTGCCGCGCCGGTAGCCGCCGTCCGCAGTGATGACGAGCTTGGCGTCGGCGTCCGCGATGCGGGTGGCGATGGCGTCCGCGGAGAAGCCGCCGAAGACCACCGAGTGCGCGGCGCCGATCCGGGCGCAGGCGAGCATCGAAATGACGGCCTCGGGGATCATGGGCAGATACACGGCCACCCGGTCGCCCTTGGTGACGCCCAGCTCGGTGAGGGCGTTGGCCGCCTTGGAGACCTCGTCCTTGAGCTCGGCGTAGGTGAGGGCCCGGTGGTCGCCCGGCTCGCCCTCGAAGTGGATCGCGACGCGGTCGCCGTGGCCCGCCTCGACGTGACGATCCACGCAGTTGTACGCCACGTTGAGCTTGCCGTCGGCGAACCACTTGGCGAAGGGCGGGTTCGACCAGTCGAGTGTCTCGGTCGGCTCGGTGGCCCAGGTGAGCCGCCGAGCCTGCTCGGCCCAGAAGCCAAGCCTGTCCGCCTCGGCCTGCTCGTACGCCTCGGCCGTCACGTTGGCGTTCGCGGCCAGCTCGGCAGGCGGCGCGAACCGCCGCTCCTCCTTGAGCAGGTTGGCCAGGCTTTCGTTGCTCACGACATCTCCCTTTCCCAGGGCGTCCTATGTGCCTATGTGTCCCAGGCCATAGCTCATCAGCCAGATGCCCGGGTGACAAGAGCCTTCCGGAAATTGGTTTAGACCTATCTGGAACGGATGGCCCCTCGTCCCCGGGCGGTGGGGAGGAGGGGCCACACGTTCTCACGTATGCCGCGCCCGAATGGTTCAGGGCGCGCCCGGTCAGGCGTGCGTGTCCTCCAGCGCCGGCGGTACGGCGGTTACCCGGTCGAAGACCTCGTCGATACGGTCGGTCTCCTCGCCGCCCGCCAGCAGATAGGCCTGGGCCTCCCCCACGTGGAAGTACATCCCGTGCAGCTGCAGCGTGCCCTCGGCGAGCCGCCGCGCCACGGCCTCGTGCGCGCGCAGATGCTCCAGCTGCTGGACCACATTGGTGAGGCACAGCTGCTCCACCGCATCGGCGGGCAGTCGGCCGGAGATCCTGGCCCAGGAGTGGTGCCGCGACGTCATCCGCTCGAGGCTGGGCCGCCCGTGCCGTAGCCAGCGCCACAGCGGCGTCCGCGCGCCCGCACCGTCCGGCGGACCGGCCATCAGGGCCTGCATCGCCCCGCAGCCGGAGTGGCCGCAGACGGTGATCGAGTCCACCTGCAGCACGTCCACGGCGTACTCGATCGCCGCCGCGACCGAGTCGTCCCCGCGCTCCTTGCTCGGCAGGGGCACGAGATTGCCCACGTTCCGCACGGTGAACAGATCGCCCGGACCGCTCGCCGTGATCATGCTCGTGACGAGGCGGGAGTCGGCGCAGGTGAGGAACAGCTGGGAGGGGCGCTGGCCCTCGCGTGCCAGCCGCGCGAGCTCGTCCCGCACCAGCGGGGCGGTGTTGCGCTGGAAGGAACTGAGCCCGCTGGCCAGTTGGTGCTTGGGCGGCACCGGCGACTGCTCGGGCGCGGCAGCGGCGGGGTGCTCTCCGCAGTGGTGGTTCCGCCAGGGCGTCCAGGGCCGGCAGCAGGCGTGCGACTCGGAGGCCGGCTCGGCGATCCGGCCTCCGGACCGGCCGGTGAAGGCGACCGTCCCGCCCTGCGCCTCATGGGCCGCCTGCCAGTCGTGCAGCGCCTCGAAGGCCGCGTGGTCCATGAAGGAGCCGTCCAGCTCCACGACGGCATCGGCGTCATGGGGCACCTGCCCCAGCACCCGGCTCAGCCGTGGCACGGCCAGAAACGTCAACTGACCCCGCACCCGGATCCGGTGGCCACCCTCGCGCTCTTCCACGGTGATGCGGGTCCTGGTCAGCCGGTGCAGCGCGACCGCGACCGCCACGGCGATCCCGATGGCCACACCCTCCAGCACCCCGGTCAACACCACGGCGCTCATGGTCGCCGCGTACACCAGCATTTCGCGGTTGCGTCGCACGCTGCGCAGATGCGTGATGCTGACCATCTGGACGCCGACGACCATCACCAGCGCGGCCAGGGCGGCCAGTGGGATCAGATCGAGGACGGGCACCAGCAGCAGTGCGGCGACCGCGATCCAGAGCCCGTGCAGCATCGTCGAGTGACGGCTCACGCTGCCCGCCGACACATTGGCTGCGCTGCGCACGGCGACGCCGGTGATCGGCAGCCCGCCGAGCGCGCCCGAGACCACGTTCGCCGCGCCCTGCCCGGTCAGCTCCCGGTCGAGGTCGGCGCGTGGGATGCGGACGGCGGGCTTCTTGCGGCCCGCGACGAGCTTGTCGACGGCGACCGCGGACAGCAGGGACTCGACGCTGCCGACCAGGGTGATGGTGAGGACGGCGGCGGCGATGCCGAGCACCGGCCCTTCGGGTACCTCGGGCAGGGCGTGGCTGCGCCAGGACGGGAGATCGACACGGGGCAGGCTGAGGCCGGCGGCCACGGCCAGGGCGGTCGCTGTGCCCACGGCGGCGAGCGCGGCCGGGGTCTTCCGCAGGAGCCGGCCGGTGCGCCCAGGGATACGCGGCCAGGCGAGCAGTACGGCGACGGTCAGGACGCTGACGGAGAGCGCGGCGGAATGGAGGTCGGCCAACTGGCCGGGCAGTCCGAGAGCGTTGTCGACCGCGGAGCTCTGCGGAGTGCCGCCGAGCACGATGTGGAGTTGTGCGAGGGCGATCGTGGCACCGATACCGGCCAGCATGCCGTGCACGATCGCCGGGCTTACGGCGAGGGCGGACCGGGCCACCCGCAGCGCGGACAGCGCGAGTTGGGCGAGGCCGGCGAGGACGGTGATGGCGCACGTGGTGCGCCAGCCGTATCGCTGGATCAGGTCGGCCGTGACCACGGTGAGCCCGGCAGCGGGCCCGCTGACCTGCAGCGGGGCTCCGCCGAGCAGCCCGGCGACGACACCGCCGACGGCGGCGGCCACGAGGCCCGCCTGGAGGGGTGCGCCGGTGGCCAGGGCGATGCCGAGGGACAGCGGCAGGGCGATCAGGAAGACGCTGATCGAGGCGGACAGATCGGCGCCGGAGATCCGGAAGCGGGGCCGCTGCCTCTCGGGGCGCCTGCCTCCGGACCGGCGGTCCTCAGGCCGTTGGTCTTCGGGGCGGTCGTCGTCGGGTCGGTCGTCCTCGGGTCGGTCGTCGTCGGGTCGGTGGCCCTCGGGTGCCTGCTCGGGTGCCTGCCCCGGCGGACTGTGCGGGCGCTGGAAGCGGGTCGTACTGGCAGGGGTGGGGGCGGCCGGTGTGGGGGCGGCCTGGGCCGAGGCCGTACCGCGATCTTCGGGCTTGTCGCGGTCGTGGCCGTTCATGCGAAAGGGGACGCAAGCGGACATGGTTCCCGTCTCCTCCGGGGCAGCGCGGTCGCGGAATGTGGGGGTCGCGGCCGTGGGTCACGGCGTACAGCGGCGGGATGGTCGAGCACGGAGCCTCGGTCCGCCGCGCCTGTGGCGGCCTCGGCGGAGTCTCAACTCTCGGTAAATGGATCGTAATGCAGAGTAAAGACTGCGGCATGAATTTCGGGGCAAATGGGGCAACTGTTCACCCGTTTCGGTGATTAATCACTTCGGCTCGGCCTGTCGCCCCTCCCCCTTTCCCAACCGGTGTGAATTTGGCGGTTGCAGTCTTATCGGCTGATAAGCAGACAATCACTGCAAATGAGGGAAGAGGGTGGCCGGATGCAGCCCGACACAAGGAAGTTCGCGTTCGGTGCCGCTGCCGCAGCGCTGGTCATCGGCTTCGGCGGCTGCTCCGCCGACGGTTCCGGGCCGGGCGCACCGGGTGCGGAGGGTGCCGCTGCCTCCGTTCGCGTGATCCGCCTCATCGGTGACGGCTCGACCGCCTACACAGGAAGACAGCCCGGGGTGACCAAGCCCGAGCGTCTGAAGCCCGGTCAGAAGCCCCCGCAGTTCGTGGTGTTCTCCTGGGACGGCGCCGGTGAGGACAGCCAGAAGCTCTTCTCCCGCTTCCGCGAGGCGGGCAGGAAGTACGGCGCGACGATGACCTACTTCCTCAGCGGCGTGTATCTGCTGCCCGAGGGGAAGGCCACGATGTACGACCCGCCACAGCACGCACGGGGCCGCTCCGACATCGGCTTCAACAACAGGCGGGGCATCAGGGACACCCTGCACGAACTGCGCGGCGCCTGGCTCGAGGGCAACGAGATCGGCACCCACTTCAACGGCCACTTCTGCGGCCCGGAGTCCGGCGTCGGGAACTGGTCGGTCAAGGAGTGGGAGAGCGAGATCAACCAGGCCAAGTCCTTTGTGAGGAACTGGAAGACGAACTCAGGGCTGAAGAAGGAGCTGCCGCTTCCCTTCGACTACGAGAAGGAGCTCATCGGCGCCCGCACCCCCTGCCTGGAAGGGCGCGAGAACTTCATGAAGGCCGCGCGGCGGCTGGGCTTCCGCTACGACACCAGCGGTATCGGCGACCAGGTCTGGCCCAGGAAGGAGCGCGGCCTGTGGGATCTCTCCCTCCAGCGGGTCCCGCTCCCGGGCCGCGCCTTCGAGGCGCTCGCCATGGACTACAACTTCATGATCAACCAGTCGGGGAAGACCGAGGGTGCCCCCCATATGCACAGGTACTGGGGCGACCAGATGCGCGACGGCCTGGTCCAGGCCTTCGACCGGGCGTACGAAGGCAACCGCGCCCCGCTGATCATCGGCAACCACTTCGAGTCCTGGAACGGCGGCACGTACATGCGCGCCGTCGAGGAGGCCATCGCGACGGTGTGTGTGAAGCGGAACGTTCGGTGCGTCTCGTTCCGGCAGCTCGCCGACTGGCTCGACGCACAGGACCCGCAGATCCTGGCGAAGCTGCGCACTCTCGATGTCGGCCGGTCGCCGAAGCAGGGCTGGGAGGCCTTCATGACCCCCCAGCCCGCGAAGCCCGCGAAGCCCGCCAAGCTCGCCAAGCTCGCGAAGTCTGCCGAGTCGGACAAGCCTGCTGGGTCCGCCGGGTCCGCCGGGTCCGCCGGGTCCGCGGGGTCCGCCGCGTCGGCGAAATCCGCCCTGGGCGGTGCCATTGCGGGAATGCCTGGCGCCGGGATCTCAGCTGCGGGAATCTCCGGGCCGAGGTGGCCCGGCCTGGTGTGGCCGCCGCAGAGCGGGACGTTCGGCCCGGCGGGGGAGCGCGTCAGGCCGGCTGGGGAGCGCTGACCTCAGCGGCCGGTTCCCCGAGGACGAAGGCGGGGTCGACCTGCGAGGCCAGGTCGGCGCCCGTCTTCGCGTTGCCCCAGCTCTGCGCGTTCTTCAGATGGAAGTGCACCATCTGGCGCGTGTAGCGCTCCCAGTCGCGGCGGCCGTACGACGCGTCGGCCTCGGCCTGCAGCGCGCGCAGCGCCGCCCGGTTGTGCTCCTCCAACTGCCCGAAGCGGGCCGGACGGCCCTTCTCCATCGCCCGCACCCACTCCGAGTGCCCGACCGCGACGAGCAGGTCGTCGCCCACCTGCTCGCGCAGGAAGTCCAGATCGTCCTGCCCCTGCACCTTGTTGCCGACGACCTTGAGCGAGACGCCGAAGTCCCGGGCGTACTCCTTGTACTGCCGGTAGACGGAAACGCCCTTCCGGGTCGGCTCTGCGACGAGGAACGTCATGTCGAAGCGGGTGAACATCCCGGAGGCGAAGGAGTCCGAACCGGCCGTCATGTCGACCACGACGTACTCGTCCGGGCCGTCGACGAGATGGTTGAGGCACAGCTCCACCGCCCCGACCTTGGAGTGGTAACAGGCCACCCCGAGATCGGCCTCGGTGAACGGTCCGGTCGCCATCAGCCGGATCTCGCCATCGTCCAGCCGGACGGTTCGCGCGCAGGCGTCGTAGACCGGATTGTCCTCCCGTACCCGCAGCAGCCGTGAACCCTCGCCCGGAGGCGTGGTCTTGATCATTGTCTCGGCGGACGCGATCCGCGGATTCGTGCCGCGCAGATAGTCCTTGATGAGCGTGAGGTGCGCGCCCATCGCGGGAAGCGCCGCGGCCTCGTCGTCGTCGAGACCGAGCGCCACGCCCAGGTGCTGGTTGATGTCGGCGTCCACCGCGACGACGTGGGCCTGCTGTGCGGCGAGGTGGCGGATGAAGAGCGAGGACAGCGTGGTCTTGCCGCTGCCGCCCTTCCCTACGAAAGCGATCTTCATGTTCACCTAAGGTAGCGGCTCGTACGCGTGCAGTGGTCGGAGTGCGTGAAGAAGACCACTCCAACGTGGGGCCCGGCCCTCGGGGCGCGTAGCCTCGCTACTTATGAGTACGAACGCCTCTGACCCTCTCGCCGCACTGGGCGCCCTGCCCGGGGTCGCGGATGCCGTGGACTCTGTACGCAAGGCCGTCGACCGGGTCTACGGCCACCGGGTCATGCGCCGCCGCAGCAACGAGGTCGCATCCGAGGCGGCTCTGCGCGGAGCCCGTGCTTCCGCGGCGCTCTCGGGTGCCGACTGGGCGCTGGAAGAGGTGCGCCGGCGCAGCGACTTCGGCGGCGAGGACGAGGCCCGTACCGTCGGTGCGGCCCTGAGGCTGACCGCCGAGTCCGGCCAGCTGCTGTCCATCTGGCGGCAGTCGCCGCTGCGGGTGCTGGCCCGGCTGCATCTGGTGGCCGCGGGCGGCGCGGCGCCGGACGACACGGTCGGCCGTCCCCGGCTCGCGGACGAGAAGGTCGACGAGTCGCTGATCGAGGCGCCCCTGCCGGACGCGGACGAGGTGGCCGGGCGGCTGGAGGGGCTCTCCGGGCTGATCATCGCGGGCAGTTCGGCCCCTGCGCTGGTGATGGCCTCGGTCGTGCACGGTGAACTGCTCGCCCTGCGCCCGTTCTCCTCGGCCAACGGGCTGGTGGCCCGGGCCGCCGAGCGCATCGTCCTGGTGGGCAGCGGACTCGACCCCAAGTCGATCTGCCCGGCCGAAGTCGGCCATGCGGAGCTCGGTCGCGCGGCGTACGTCACCGCTCTCGACGGCTATCTGTCCGGAACTCCGGAGGGGATGGCGGCTTGGATCGCCCACTGCGGCCGCGCGGTCGAACTCGGCGTACGGGAATCGACCGCGGTCTGCGAGGCCTTGCAGCGGGGTGCGGCGTAGGGTCCGGGCCGGGCACGGCCAAGCTCTCGTGTGGCATGACCGGGAGACTCTCGGGAGGCATGGCCGGGAGACGGGGCTCGTACCGAGGGGTGCCCGCACAAAGGGTTGCGGCGGTACCAGAATTGGTACCGCCGCTGGCATGTCCGCCCAGTTACCAAGCGTCCTCGATATGTTGCCCATCAGGTCGGGAACTTTGCCCGTCACCTGGTGCGGCTGGCCCGTAATCGACGGGTCGACGTCGCGTGGGTGCTCGGCGTCCATACTTAGGTCCGTGGGCCTTTTCTTGCGTGATTGGTGATCCTCTCGGATATCCCAGGTCTCGCGGGCCTTAAGTCCTTTGTACTCCAGCGGCCGGTCGAGCGGAACCCCTGGCTACACTTCTTTACTTTTAACCTCAAATACGGGCAAAGTTCGCGCCACGGCGGCGGCTGGCGTACCAGACGAGCCCGGCGGTGGCGACCGCCGCACCCACCGCGGCCGCCGCGACCAGCGCAGGACGTGCCGGCATCGTGAACGCGGGGATCCGCTGCTTCAGTCGTACCGGCCGGTCGAAGACGAGAATCGGCCAATCGCGTGACGCCGCCTCGCGGCGCAGCGCTCGGTCGGGGTTGACCGCGTACGGATGACCGACGGACTGGAGCATGGGGATGTCGGTGACGGAGTCGCTGTACGCGTAACAGCGCGACAGGTCGTACCCCTCGGACTGCGCGAGCCCCTTGATCGCCTCGGCCTTGGTCGGCCCGTAGGCGTAGTACTCGATCTCTCCCGTGTAGCAGCCGTCGTCGCCGACGACCATGCGGGTCGCGACGACACGGTCGGCGCCCAGCAGTTCGCCGATCGGCTCGACGACCTCCGCGCCGGAGGTGGAGACGATCACGACGTCCCGCCCGGCCGCGTGGTGCTCCTCGATGAGGGAGGCGGCCTCGTCGTAGATGATCGGGTCGATCAGGTCGTGGAGGGTCTCGGCGACGATCTCCTTGACCTGGTTGACGTTCCAGCCTTTGCAGAGGGCGGACAGGTACTGGCGCATCCGCTCCATCTGGTCGTGGTCCGCACCGCCCGCGAGGAAGACGAACTGGGAGTACGCGGTGCGCAGTACGGCGCGACGGTTGATCAGTCCGCCTTGGTAGAAGGACTTGCTGAAGGTCAGCGTGGACGACTTCGCAATGACCGTCTTGTCCAGGTCAAAGAAGGCTGCTGTGCGCGGCAAGGAGTGGTTTTCCACGACGCCGAGCATAGGCGCCCACCATTCGGCGTAAGCTGGGGCGCGTGGGTTTGCCTGAGAAGGCTCTCGGGTACACCATGGAAGTCACGGATCGTTCGCGACCGTGCTAACCCGGTCCGACTCCTCCCCCCCCGAGTCGGCCGTGGGGACGACCCCCGCTCTCCCCCCCGGCGGGGGTCGTCGCATGTCCGGACGCGTTTTCGCCCCTCCCGGATGATCGTTTCCCTCTCCTTCCGGCCTCTGTGGCCCTGTCCGCGGGCGACCCAGGGTCGTCACTCTGTGTAGCCGTTGGACTGCACTCCGGAAGTCGTTCGGGAAGTCACCGGTATGGGCTACCGGGATATTCACAAGTGGTGAGTTGTCCACAGTTTTGAAGCAAGATCCACACGATTTTCGGGCGCGCTGCACGGTGATTCCGTCCGCGAACTTTGCGGGCCGAAGGAATCACTGTTCTGGGCCGGTGCGCCGGCCTCGCGGCACTCCACTGCGCCAGTGGGGTGAGAGGGGGAGAAATCGTGTCGGGTTTCCTCACATCTGGTACGTCGGGCACATCCGGTGCGTCGGGCACATCCGAAGCATCGGGCTCGTCGGGAGGGTTCGGCTCGTCGGGCGTCTCCGACGGGTGGTCGGGGGTCGGCGCGCGCTCGCCCGTCGGTGAGCGGCGGGGCGGGCCTCTGATCATCACGGAGGACCTGGAGCTGCTCGACGATCTGCTGCGGCTGTGTGCCGCGGCGGGCGCCGATCCGCAGGTGCACCATGCGGTGCCCGAGGAGAGGGCGAGTTGGGAGAGCGCGCCGCTGGTCCTGGTCGGGGACGACGCGGCCGCCCGTTGCCGTGGGGCCACGCGCAGAGCCGGGGTGCTGCTCGTCGGCAGGGATCAGGACGATCCACAGGTGTGGCGGCGGGCCGTGGAGATCGGTGCCGACTGTGTGCTGCGGCTGCCCGACGCCGAGAGCTGGCTCGTCGACCGGATCGCCGATGTGGCGGAAGGCGTCGGCCGGCCCGCTCTGACGGTCGGCGTGATCGGCGGCAGGGGCGGCGCGGGTGCCTCGACGCTGGCCGGGGCGCTGGCCGTGACGGCTGCCCGGGCGGGGCAGCGCACGATGCTCGTGGACGGCGACCCGCTGGGCGGTGGTCTCGATGTGCTCCTCGGCGGGGAGCAGGCCGAGGGCAGACGCTGGCCGGACTTCGCGGCGTCGAAGGGCAGGGTGGCGGGCGGCGCCCTCGAGGAGTCCCTGCCGTCGGTGCATGGGCTTCGGGTGCTGAGCTGGGACCGCGGCGATTCGGTGGTGGTGCCTCCCGAGTCCATGCGCTCGGTGCTGGCCGCGGCCCGCAGGCGTGGCGGAGTGGTGGTCGTGGATCTGCCCCGCCGGGTCGATGAGGGTGTGGCGGAGGCGCTGGCCCAGCTGGATCTCGGGCTGCTGGTGGTTCCGGGCGAGCTGCGTGCGGTAGCCGCGGCGAGGCGTGTCGCGTCGACGGTGGGCATGGTGCTCGGCGATCTACGGGTCGTGGTGCGCGGGCCGTACGCATCGGGGCTGGACGAGCAGTGGGTGGCCGACGCGCTCGGGCTGCCGCTGGCAGGCGAACTGCCCGTGGACACGGGGCTGTCCGCCGATCTGGACGGGGGCATTCCACCCGGTGCCGGCGCGCGCGGACCACTGGCCACGTTCTGTTCGGCCTTCTGGGAGCAGGCACTCGCGGGCGGTGGGGTCTCATGACCGCACCACTGCTCGAGGCCGTACGGCAGCGGCTCGCCGAGAGCGGTGCCGAGCCGACCCCGGCCAGGGTGGCGGCCGCTCTGCGCGCGCAGGGCCGGCTGCTCGGGGACGCCGAAGTGCTGGGCGCCGCGGAGGAATTGCGGTGCGAGCTGGTGGGGACGGGGCCGCTGGAGCCGCTCCTCGCCGACCCCGAAGTGACGGACGTCCTGGTGTCGGCACCGGACCGGGTGTGGGTGGACCGGGGCGGCGGGCTCCAGCTCACAGACGTCACCTTCTCCGACACGGCCGCGGTGCGCAGACTGGCCCAGCGCCTCGCGGCGGTCGCCGGGCGGCGGCTGGACGACGCCCGCCCCTGGGTGGACGCCAGACTCCCGGACGGCACCCGTATGCATGCGGTGCTGCCCCCGGTCGCGGTCGGCTCGACCTGTCTGTCGCTGCGGGTGGTGCGCCCCCGCGCCTTCTCGCTGAGCGAGCTCGTCGCCGCGGGGACGGTCCCGCCGGGCGGGGACCAGCTGCTCGGGGCGCTGATCGAGGCCAGGGTCTCGTATCTGGTCAGCGGCGGCACGGGCTCGGGCAAGACCACCCTGTTGTCGACACTGCTGGGCCTCGTCGGTGAGCGCGAGCGGATCGTGCTGGCCGAGGACTCGGCGGAGCTGCGGCCCGACCACCCGCATGTGGTGCGGCTGGAGTCCCGCCCGGCGAACCAGGAGGGCGCGGGCCGGGTCACCCTGCGGGACCTGGTGCGCCAGGCCCTGCGGATGCGGCCCGACCGGCTCGTCGTGGGCGAGGTGCGCGGCGCCGAAGTCACCGATCTGCTGGCCGCGTTGAACACGGGCCATGACGGTGGCTGCGGGACCGTCCACGCCAACACGGCCACCGATGTGCCGGCCCGGCTGGAGGCTCTGGGCACTGCGGCCGGGCTCGACCGGGCCGCGCTGCACAGCCAGTTGGCGGCCGCGCTGACGGTGGTGGTCCATCTCGTACGTGACCGGGACGGACGGCGTCGGATCGCCGAGGTGCATGTCCTGGAGCGGGACCCGACGGGACTGGTGGTGACCGTACCGGCGCTGCGGTGGGGCTCGGCGGGCTTCGCGCGGGAGCGGGGCTGGGAGCGGCTGCGGTCGCTGATCGGGGGGGCGTGGTGACGACGGTGGCGATGTGTGCGGCGGTCTGTGCGGGCGCCGCGGCATGGATGACGGCCGGTGGGGACCACCAGGGGACGCGGCGGGCCGGGCTGGTGCTCGCGGGTGGGGGCGCCATGGACTTGGCCCCGCGGTGGGACCGGGCACGGTGGATGCGGGCCGTGCGGCGGCTGCGGCGGGAGTGGCTGTGTCTGCCGGCGGCGTTGGTGCTCGCTGTGCTCGGGGAGTCCGTGCTGCCGCTGGTCGCGGGCGTGATCGCGGTGCCGCTGGTGGGGCGGCGGCTGCGGGCCGGGGAGCGGAGGCGGGCGCAGGAACGCAGAGCCGATGCGGTGGTCGCGCTCTGCGGTGGGATCGCGGGTGAGCTACGGGCGGGGCGCCAGCCCGGACAGGCGCTGCTGACCGCGGGCCGCGCCACGGGGGCGCTCGGCGGGGCGGAGGCCGCGGTGCTGGCTGCCGCACGGTTCGGCGGCGATGTGCCCGCGGAGCTGCGACGGGCGGCCCGTGAGCCGGGCGCGGAAGGGCTGGCCGGACTCGCGGCCTGCTGGCGGGTGTCGGTGGACGGCGGGGCGGGGCTGGCCTCCGGTCTCGATCGGCTGGAGGCAGCGCTCCGGGCCGAGAGGGACCAACGGGAGGGGTTGCGCGCGCAGTTGGCCGGCGCGTGGTCGACGGTCGTCGTGCTGGCGCTGCTCCCGGTAGTCGGACTGGGCCTCGGCTCGGCGCTGGGAGCCGGTCCGCTGAGGGTGCTGCTGCACACCCCCATCGGGGTGGGATGCCTGGTGGTGGGCGTGCTGCTGGAGGCCGCCGGGCTGTGCTGGGCGGCGCGGATCGTGCGGACGGGGGAGCGGCCATGATCGGTGAGTTCGTCCACAGGCTGGGGGCGGCGGTCCCGGTGGTGGCCGCCGTGGCCTGGCTGTGCTGCCTGGCGGCGGGCTGGCGGCGCGAGCGACGGGTGCGCGGGCGGATCGCGGCCCTGCTGGCGGTGGAGTACGGGCAGCGGCGTCAAAAGTGGCCGGCCGAGTCCGGCACCGGGACCGTGGCCGGGGCGGGAACCTGGGCGCGGGAGTGGGCTCTTCCGGCGGGGGCGTTGATCACCGGCTGGGTCCTCGCGGGCGGAGTGACGGGATGCCTGCTGGGGGCGGCGGGGGCGTACGGCCTCAGGAAGTGGCGGCAGGGGCGCGCGCGGGACAGGGCCGCGGGCGAGGACCACTCGGCGGAGCAACTGCCCCTCGCCGCCGATCTGCTGGCCGCCTGTGTCTCGGCCGGGGCCGGACCACGTGAGGCGGCAGAAGCGGTCGGGGAGTCGTTGGGCGGCCCGGTCGGCGCACGCCTGGCGAAGACCGCGGCCGAACTGCGCCTCGGCAGCGAACCGGCGCAGGCGTGGGGGAGGTTCGGCGAGATAGCGGGTGCTGCCGGGCTGGCCCGCTGTCTGGAGCGGGCCGGTTCCTCGGGGGCGCCGGCGGCGGAGCCGGTCTCCCGGCTGGCCGCAGGTCTCCGGGCGGAGCGTGCCAGGAGCGCCGCGGCCCGGGCCCAGCGCGCCCAGGTCCTGATCACGGCACCGGTGGGGCTCTGCTTTCTGCCCGCGTTCCTGGCGATCGGGGTGGCCCCGGTGGTGATCGGCCTGGCGAGCGGACTGCTGCACGGCGACTGAGGCGACTGAGACGACGACCGACACAGCAATTGACCAACGGATTCAGGAGGTTGAGATGAAGTTCTTGGAGCGGCTGAAGGACCGGGCGACTCGTGCGGAGGCGAATGCGCGGGCCTGGCTGGGCAGGACACGGGCGCGTCGCGACGCGGGGATGACGACGTCGGAGTACGCGATGGGAACGATCGCGGCCTGTGCCTTCGCCGCGGTCCTCTACAAGGTGGTGACGAGCGGGACGGTGGCGACGGCGCTCGAGTCGGTCATCGGGAAGGCGCTCAATGCCCAGTTCTGACACCTCGGCCGCGGCGGCGGACACATCGGCGCCGCTGGACAGGGGGTCCGTGACGGCGGAGGCGGCGGTGGCCGTTCCGGCGCTGGTGGTGTTCACGATGGCGCTGGTGTGGGCTCTGATGGCGGCGTCCGCGCAGATCCAGTGTGTGGACGCCGCCAGGGCCGGGGCGCGTGCGGCCGCACGATCGGAGCCGGAGGACGCCGTGCTCGCCGCCGCCCGGTCGGCGGCCCCGGGCGACGCCCGGATCTCGGTGGGCCGGGAAGGCGACCTGTGGCGGGTCCGGGTGGAGGCCCCGACACCCGGCCCGGGAGGGCTGGCGCTGACCCTGACCGCGGAAGCCGCCGCGCTCGCGGAGGACACGGTGGGGAGCGGTGCGCCATGACCAGAAGCCGCGACCGGGGTTCGGCGACCGTATGGGTGGCTATAGCCGCGTGCGCGATGTGTGCGGTCCTCGCCGTGGTGCTCGCCATGGGCCAGGTGGTCGTCGCACGCCACCGCGCGGGCGCAGCGGCCGACCTGGCGGCGCTCGCCGCGGCGGACCGGGCGCTGGAGGGTGCGGGGCCGGCGTGCGATGCGGCGGCGCGGGTGGCCCGCGCTCAGGGGACGGCGCTGGTGCGGTGTGCGGTGACCGGGGAGATCGCCGATGTGACGGCCGGCGCCGCGCTCGGCCCGTACAGGCCGGAGGTCAGATCCCGGGCCGGTCCTCCGGATGGCCCAGTGCCCCCTCAGAAGATTCGGGCAGCGCACTCCCAGCTGCCTCCGGGCCCGACGGGGTGGCCTCCGGGCCCCACCGGGTGGCCTCCGGGCCCGGGAGTGCCGAGTCCGGGGCTTCCGAGCCGGGGCTGGTCCCAGGGGCCGTGGCCGCCGGGGCCGGGCCCGGGGCCTCCCGGAGGAGGACGGTGAGCAGGCGCACGGCGGCGCGCTTGTGCAGCGGGTCGTTGCCGTTGCCGCACTTGGGGGACTGGATGCAGGACGGACAGCCCGCCTCGCACTCGCAGGAGGCGATGGCCTCGCGGGTCGCGGTCAGCCACTCGCGGGCGGTGTGGAAGGCCCGCTCGGCGAAGCCCGCGCCGCCCGGGTGGCCGTCGTAGACGAAGACGGTGGGCAGCAGGGTGTCCGGGTGCAGTGGGACGGACACCCCGCCGATGTCCCAGCGATCGCAGGTGGCGAAGAGCGGGAGCATCCCGATGGAGGCGTGCTCGGCGGCGTGGAGAGCGCCGCCCAGCTGCTCCGGGTTCACCCGTGCGGCCTCCAGCTGGTCCTCGGTGACCGTCCACCACACGGCCCGGGTGCGCAGGGTGCGCGGCGGCAGATCGAGCTTGGTCTCGCCGAGCACTTCGCCGGTGATCAGCTTCCGGCGGAGGAAGGAGACGACCTGGTTGGTGACCTCGACGGAGCCGTAGCAGAGGCGGCCGGCACCCCACGGGATCTCCGTGTCGGTGTCCAGGATGGAGATGGAGGTGGTGTCGCGGGCGGTGGTGGAGTACGGCGGGTTCGCCTCCTCGACGAGGGCGACGGAGTCCTCCAGGTCCAGCTGCTTCACCAGGTACGTACGGCCCTGGTGGAGGTGGACGGCGCCTTCGTGGACGGCGGCGTGCGAGGCAGGCTCGTCGACCGTGCCGAGCAGCCGGCCGGTCGCGGCCTCGACGATCTGCACCGGCCGGCCGCCCTCGCCCCGGATGTCGGTGAGGTCGGCGGCCCGCTCCCGGCGGGTCCAGTACCAGCCTGTGGTGCGCCTGCGCAGCAGTCCGGCGTTCTCCAGCTGGGGCAGCAGCTCCGGTACGGCGGGGCCGAAGAGGGCCAGGTCGTCCTCCGTCAGGGGCAGCTCAGCGGCGGCCGCGCACAGGTGCGGGGCGAGGACGTACGGATTGTCGGGGTCGAGGACGGTGGACTCGACCGGCTGCCGGAAGAGCGCCTCGGGGTGGTGGACGAGGAAGGTGTCCAGCGGGTCGTCGCGGGCGACCAGGACGGCGAGGGCGCCCTGCCCCGAGCGCCCGGCCCGGCCGGCCTGCTGCCACAGCGACGCCCGGGTGCCCGGATAGCCGGCGATCACGACCGCGTCCAGGCCGGAGACGTCCACACCGAGCTCCAGGGCCGTGGTGGCGGCCAAGCCGAGCAGCTCGCCGGAGTGCAGGGCCTGCTCCAGGGCGCGACGCTCCTCCGGCAGGTAGCCGCCCCGGTAGGCGGCGACCCTGCGGGCCAGGGAGCGGTCGACCTCTGCCAGGCGCTCCTGCGCGATGACGGAGATCAGCTCGGCGCCGCGCCGGGAGCGTACGAACGCGACCGTACGGACGCCCTGGACGGTCAGATCGGTGAGGAGGTCGGCGGTCTCGGCAGTGGCGGTGCGGCGTACGGGGGCGCCCTTCTCGCCGTGCAGCTCCGTGAGGGGCGGCTCCCAGAGGGCGAAGACGAGCTCGCCGCGGGGCGAGGCGTCGTCGGAGACCTCGGTGACGGGCAGGCCGGTGAGGCGGCGGGCGGCGACGGCGGGTTCCGCGGCGGTGGCGGAGGCGAGGAGGAAGACGGGGTTCGCCCCGTAGCGGGCGCAGACGCGGCGGAGGCGGCGCAGGACCTGGGCGACGTGCGAGCCGAAAACGCCCCGGTAGGTGTGGCACTCGTCGATGACGACATAGCGCAGCGTGCGCAGGAAGGAGGACCAGCGGGGGTGCGAGGGAAGTATCCCGCGGTGGAGCATGTCCGGATTGGTGAGCACGTAGTTCGCGTACTGGCGGACCCACTCCCGCTCCTCCACGGGCGTGTCCCCGTCGTACACGGCCGGTCGCACCCGGTTGCCCAGCGGAGCGGCGAGCTCCTTCACGGCGCGGCGCTGGTCGGCGGCGAGGGCCTTGGTCGGGGCGAGATAGAGGGCTGTGGCGCCGCGCCCGTTCGCCGCCTCGGAGCCGTCGAGCAGCGTGCTGAGCACCGGCGCGAGATACGCCAGCGACTTGCCGGAGGCCGTCCCCGTGGCGATCACGACCGATTCGCCGTCCAGGGCGTGCTCGGCGGCGGCTGCCTGGTGGGCCCAGGGGTGCTGGATGCCGGCCTGCTGGATGGCGTTGATCACTTCCGCACGGATGCGGTGGGGCCAGACTGCATGGCGGCCCGGCCTGGGGGGCAAGTGCTCCGTATGAGTGATGCGCGCAGCCCGGCCCGCCCCCGCGGTGAGCCGGTCAAGGACCGTACCGGGGGAGGGGCGGGTTTCCCCGCTCTCGGGCGGTCGTCTGGGACGGTGATTCATGGCCATCGGCACCGAGTGTGTCACTGGGCTGACGGACAATGGTCCCAAGGCGTCGTGCATGGCTGCTGGTAAGTGATTGAATGCCATCGCGGCTGGCGATCCGTCCCCTGGCTCCGTCGGGGAGACCCGAGGGGCGACCGCTCGATAGCAAGGTGCTGGAGGATCCGTGGACCTGTCCCTGTCGACTCGCAATGTGTCCGGCCCTGGTGGCGACCGTACGGTCGTCGAGGTCGGTGGCGAGATTGATGTGTATACCGCGCCCAAGCTGCGCGAGCAGTTGGTCGAGTTGGTGAACGACGGCAGCTACCACCTGGTTGTCGACATGGAGGGTGTGGACTTCCTCGACTCGACCGGCCTCGGCGTCCTGGTGGGCGGCCTCAAGCGTGTGCGTGCGCACGAAGGCTCGCTGCGTCTGGTCTGCAACCAGGAGCGCATTCTCAAGATCTTCCGGATCACTGGTCTGACCAAGGTGTTCCCCATCCACACGACGGTCGACGAGGCCGTCGCGGCGACCGACTGAGTCGACCGGAAGGCCCCGGAGGGGCTCCGGACCGTTTCGAAGGGTCCGGAGGCCTCCGGGGGCTCCGGGGCGATCCGGAGAGTCCTTGAGGAAGGGCAGGGGTACCGGGCGTACAGGGCCCGGGCCCGGGAGTTGCACGCTCGCTCGTACGTCCGAGGGGGACGCATGGCCACCGTTGAACTGCGCTTCAGCGCCCAGCCCGAGCATGTCAGGACGGCCCGTCTCGTGGCCGCCGCCGTGGCACGCCGGGCCGGTGTGGACGAGGCCGTGCTGGACGAGGTCAGACTCGCCGTCGGTGAGGCCTGCAGCCGGGCTGTAGGGCTGCACCAGAGCAACGGCATCACCGCCCCCGTACGGGTCGTGCTCACCGAGGAGGAGAAGACCTTCTCGATCGAGGTCGGCGACGAGGTGCCTTCTCCGGGAGGTTCGTCGGCCGGGGACACACAGGCGTCCGGTTCCGGTACCGCGGAGACACTCGAGGACACGGACAGTGACGGCGGCGAGGACCAGATGGGTCTCGCGGTGATCAGCGGGCTCGTCGACGACGTCGAGGTCATCTCCCGCGAGGACGGCGGTGTGATCCGGATGAGCTGGCCCAAGAATCCGGCCACGATCGCCCCATGACCGCTTGACCGGTCCGGCGCATCACGCTGACGCCGATGTGCTCGTCTGCTCATACGACAGGCCCTGCTGAGCAGGGCCTTTTTTCATTTCCCTAGATCACCGATCAAGCGTCAATGCTTTTGACCCATTACCTCTTTCGGGGTGAATCCTGGGGCGCGATCTATTGCTGAGGAGCAAGTGAAGGTCAATTGCATTTGTCGCGCCCTGTTTTGATCAGGTTCCGCTCCCTACAATCCGTCCACATCTTGAGCTTGAACGTCAAGGAGGACGAATGGCGGGGCTCTTCAACCCACACCTGACCGACCACCCCACTTCACCCGCTGCCGCGGTACTCACCGATGACAACCGGATGATCGTCATTGTCATCGCGGGCGTCGCACTCGCCGCGTTGATCGTCGCCCAGTTGCTGGTACGCCAGGTCCTGGCGGCCGGTGAGGGCACCGATTCCATGAAGAAGATCGCGGCAGCCGTACAGGAAGGCGCAAATGCCTACCTGGCACGGCAGTTGCGGACACTCGGCATTTTTGCCGTCGTCGTGTTCTTCCTGTTGATGTTGTTGCCGGCCGACAACTGGTCCCAGCGTGCAGGACGTTCGGCGTTCTTCCTGGTGGGTGCGCTGTTCTCGGCGGCCACCGGATACATCGGCATGCGTCTTGCCGTACGGGCCAATGTGCGTGTGGCCGCGGCCGCGCGTGAGGCGACACCGGCGGAGGGCGAGCCGGCAAAGGATCTGACGACCGTCTCGCACAAGGCCATGAAGATCGCTTTCCGAACGGGAGGCGTGGTCGGCATGTTCACGGTGGGCCTCGGCCTGCTCGGTGCCTCCTGCGTGGTCCTCGTCTACGCAGCGGACGCCCCCAAGGTCCTGGAGGGCTTCGGTCTCGGCGCCGCGCTCATCGCCATGTTCATGCGTGTCGGCGGCGGCATCTTCACCAAGGCCGCCGACGTCGGCGCCGACCTCGTCGGCAAGGTCGAGCAGGGCATCCCCGAGGACGACCCGCGCAACGCCGCCACCATTGCCGACAACGTCGGTGACAACGTCGGCGACTGCGCGGGCATGGCCGCCGACCTCTTCGAGTCGTACGCCGTCACGCTCGTCGCGGCACTCATCCTCGGCAAGGCCGCCTTCGGAGATCTGGGCCTGGCCTTCCCGCTGATCGTTCCGGCGATCGGCGTGGTCACCGCGATGATCGGCATCTTCGCGGTCGCCCCGCGGCGCGCCGACCGCAGCGGGATGACCGCCATCAACCGCGGTTTCTTCATCTCCGCGGTGATCTCGCTGGCCCTGGTGGCCGTGGCCGTGTTCGTGTACCTGCCGTCGTCGTACGCGGAGCTGGACGGTGTCACGGAGGCCGCGATCCTGTCCCACGGCGGTGACCCGCGCATCCTCGCGCTCGTGGCCGTCGCCATCGGCATCGTGCTGGCCGCCCTGATCCAGCAGCTGACCGGGTACTTCACCGAGACGACCCGCCGGCCCGTCCGCGACATCGGCAAATCGTCGCTGACCGGCCCGGCCACCGTCGTACTCGCCGGTATCTCCGTCGGACTGGAATCGGCCGTCTACACGGCGCTGTTGATCGGCCTCGGTGTGTACGGGGCGTTCCTGCTCGGCGGTACGTCGATCATGCTCGCGCTGTTCGCGGTGGCGCTGGCCGGCACCGGCCTGCTCACCACCGTCGGCGTCATCGTCGCCATGGACACCTTCGGCCCGGTCTCCGACAACGCCCAGGGCATCGCCGAGATGTCCGGCGACGTCACGGGCGCGGGGGCGCAGGTCCTCACCGACCTCGACGCCGTCGGCAACACCACCAAGGCGATCACCAAGGGCATCGCCATCGCCACCGCCGTTCTCGCCGCGGCCGCGCTCTTCGGCTCGTACCGCGACGCGATCGCCACCTCCGTCGCGGAGGTGGGGGCCAAGGCCGCGGAGATGAACCTCAGTCTGGACATCTCCCAGCCCAACAACCTGGTGGGCCTGGTCCTCGGTGCCGCGGTCGTCTTCCTCTTCTCGGGACTGGCGATCAACGCGGTGTCCCGGTCGGCCGGTTCGGTGGTCTACGAGGTGCGGCGGCAGTTCCGCGAGCACCCCGGGATCATGGACTACAGCGAGAAGCCGGAGTACGGACGCGTCGTCGACATCTGCACCAAGGACGCGCTGCGCGAACTGGCCACGCCCGGTCTCCTCGCCGTGCTGGCCCCGATCGCCGTCGGCTTCACCTTCGGCGTCGGCGCGCTGGGCTCGTACCTGGCGGGCGCCATCGCCACCGGAACCCTGATGGCCGTCTTCCTCGCCAACTCCGGCGGCGCATGGGACAACGCCAAGAAGCTCGTCGAGGACGGGCACCACGGCGGCAAGGGCAGCGAGGCGCACGCCGCGACGGTCATCGGCGACACGGTCGGCGACCCGTTCAAGGACACCGCGGGCCCCGCGATCAACCCGCTGCTGAAGGTGATGAACCTCGTTGCCCTGCTGATCGCGCCCGCGGTCGTGCAGTTCAGCTACGGGGACGATGCCAACGTGGCCGTACGGGCTGTGATCGCGGCGCTCGCGATCCTGGTCATCATCGGCGCCGTGTACGTGTCGAAGCGGCGTTCCATCGCCATGGGTGACGAAGGCAACGCCGCCGAGCGTACGGCGAAGTCACCGGACCCGGCGGTCGTTTCGTAGGAGTACGGCACGCCTGAGCGAAACACCTGCTCAAAGCACGGGCGGGCGGAGCGGATTGACGCGCTGTCCGCCCGTTCGCGTGTCCGCGCCACCTCGGAGAGAGCCCGTGATGAGAGCCTTCTCTCTCTTGGTGCAAATGGCTGCAATACCCTACATACAGGACGTCTGTCATGCGATTGTCGTCCACTTGGCGTGTATGTTCCGGGGCCGAGAGCCTTGGAAGGGACCGATCCGGTGAAGGTGAACAAGAAGCTTGCGGCCGCGCTGTCCGGCGGCGCTGTACTGGTACTCGCGCTGTCGGGCTGCACCGCCGACGACAGCGACGACAAGGTGAACGCCTGGGCCAAGACGGTCTGCGACCAGGCACAGCCGCAGATCCAGAAGAGGGCCGACGCCCAGCAGACGATCATCTCGACCGCCGCCGACGGCAAGCCCGCGGACATCCAGGCCGCCGACTCCAAGGCCTTCCAGGACATCGCCGACGCCAACAAGGCCCTGGCCGCGGCGGTGCAGAAGGCCGGTACGCCGCCGGTCGACGCCGGGGCGAAGCTGCAGCAGGACGCCGTCAAGGAACTCAACGCCACCTCCGCGGCCTATCTCGCGCTGAAGAAGCAGGTCGACGCGCTCAACCCGAAGGACCAGCAGAAGTTCGCCGACGGTCTGCAGGAGGTCGCGGACGGTCTGGCCAAGATCGAGAAGATGGACCAGGACTCGCTGGCCAAGCTGCAGTCCGGCGAGCTGGGGCAGGCGATGGCCAAGGAGCCCGGCTGCCAGAAGGTGAAGCCGTCCGGGACGGCGACCGCGAACCCGGGCTCGGGCGCGTCGAAGCCGGCGACCGAGCCGTCGAACGCCACCGGACCGTCCAAGTCCGCCGGTTCGTCGAAGTCCTCCGGCGAGTAGTCCCCAGTCACCGGCAGTCCACGGACCACGCTCACCGCTCACGGTCACCCGGGGCCGCATCCGGCCCGGGTGGCCCGGGTGACCTTGTGCCCAGGCCCCGGGGGCCGCCCCCGCGCGGCAGGAGCCGACGCCGTATCCCGCGGGTGAGAATGGGGCCGTGAGTACGACCAGCCCTGCCGCAGGCCTCCCCGCACCCGACCAGTCCGCCCGGCTCCGCGACGCCCTGCTCGCCGCCGAGTTCACCGCCGACGGACTGCTCGACCTGCTCGGCGCGCCCGCCTACGCGGCGCTCGCCCGCAGCGAGACCGTCCCCGCACTGCGTGCGACCCGCGGGGACTCCCCGCTGGAGACGCTCGTACGGCTGTTCCTCCTACAGCAGACCGTGCCGTACGAGCGCGCCAGCGCGGCCCTGCCGCTGGACGAGGCGCTCGCCGACGGCTGGGTGGTCAAGGACGGCGACGGCGTACGCGCGACGGTGGACGTCCGGCCGTACGGCGGGCCCGAGGGCCAGGACTGGTTCATCGTCTCCGATCTGGGCTGCGCCGTCGGCGGCGCCGGCGGGGCGAGCGGCCGCGAAGAGGGCGTGGTGCTCGGCGTCGGCGGCGCATCCACCACGCTCGCCGGCATCACCGTCCGTACGCCGGTGTCCTCGGCCCTCGACGTCGGCACGGGCTCCGGGATCCAGGCGCTGCACGCCACCCAGCACGCGACCCGCGTCACGGCGACCGATCTGAATCCCCGGGCCCTGGCGTTCACCCGCCTCACGCTCGCGCTGTCGGGGGCGCCCGAGGCCGATCTGCGGGAGGGCTCGCTCTTCGCGCCGGTGGAGTCGGAGACGTACGACCTGATCGTCTCCAATCCGCCCTTCGTCATCTCTCCCGGCGCCCGGCTGACGTACCGGGACGGCGGGATGGGCGGGGACGATCTCTGCCGCTCGCTCGTTCAGCAGTCGGGGGAGCGGCTGAACGAAGGGGGGTTCGCGCAGTTCCTCGCCAACTGGCAGCACGTGGAAGGGGAGGACTGGCAGGAGCGGGTGCGCTCCTGGGTGCCGCGCGGCTGTGACGCCTGGATCGTGCAGCGCGAGGTGCAGGACGTGACGCAGTACGCCGAGCTGTGGCTCCGGGACAGCGGTGACCACCGCACCGCTCCCGAGGAGTACGCGGCGCAGTACGACGCGTGGCTGGACGAGTTCGAGGCGCGCGGGACCAAGGCGGTCGGCTTCGGCTGGATCACGCTCCGGAAGTCCGGGGCGGAGGAGCCGTCGATCGTCGTGGAGGAGTGGCCGCACCCCGTCGAGCAGCCCCTCGGCGAGACCGTGCGGGCCCACTTCGAGCGTCAGGACTATCTGCGTACGCACGATGATGCGGCACTGCTCGCCGAGGCCTTCGTGCTCGCCCCGGAGGTCATGCAGGAGCAGGTCGGCCTGCCGGGCGCGGAGGACCCCGAGCACGTCGTGCTGCGGCAGAACCGCGGGATGCGCCGCGCCACGAAGGTCGATCATGTCGGCGCGGGCTTCGCCGGGGTGTGTGACGGCACGCTGAGTGCCGGGCGGATCCTGGACGCGATCGCCCAGCTCGTCGCGGAGGATCCGGTGCTGCTGCGCGACCGTACGCCGCAGGCGATCAGGCTCCTCGTGGAGGAAGGCTTCCTGGAGCCGGTGTCGGCTCGCGGCTAGTCCGCGGGCAGCCCCGGACAGTCCGTCGGCGGACCGCGGCCAGTCCGACGGCGGACCGCGGGCAGTCCAAGGCGGCTCGCGGACAGTCCTCCGCTCGCGGCTCGTGCGGTCCGCCGACAGCTCGTGTCGTGTCCTTGGCACTTGCGGAGAAGCCTTGGCCAAGACTTCCTGTGTGAATCTGGCCATTGTTCGTACTGCGATGCAGGGCCGTGCAGGGCGGTGCGCTGTGGTGCACGCCGCACATGCGGAGGGTGCGGGCATCGGCGCCGCCCGGGTGAACCCTCGTCGCGTTCACCCGGAATTCGCGTGGGTGACGCCGGGAGGTGTCAGCCTCGTCCCTGGGGGCATCCCGGGACCAGGCCGAGGAGTGGGAGACGCGCATGGAGAGCGGGCCGGCGATCTTCGCGGGAACGGCATTCGCGCTGTTCGGAGCGGCACTGCTGGTATGGACCGGGGTACGCGTCCTGCACCGCGCACCGGTCGCGCAGGGAGTGAATCCCGCCGCTGCCGCCACTCTCACCGCGATCTTCGGTGCCGTTTTCCTCGCCGCCGGCGTCTGGTGTTTCAGCCGCGTCTGACGAGCAGACGACGACCGCCCGAGGAGCGCCCGGGCCGCCGCAGCCGTCGCGAACCGGCCACACTCCGACCGGCACGCCCTGAGACCGGCGTGGGAGTCCGGGCGGCAGGAATGCCTGGAGTCGGGTTACCGTTCGAGTGGCCGTTGCGAGCTTTTGCCGTTTGACACGGGGGCGGGTTGTACCGTCACACTCCGCAGCGACAGCAGTGGCAGTGCGGCCCATACGCCGTATGCCGTGCGCGTATGTGCCCACCGAGCGCCGACCGGAGAGAAGAGCGAAGTTGTCCCCGACCAGCGAGACCGCACAGGGCGGCCGCCGACTCGTCATCGTCGAGTCGCCTGCCAAGGCGAAGACGATCAAGGGCTATCTCGGCCCCGGCTATGTCGTCGAGGCGAGCGTCGGGCACATCCGCGACCTCCCGAACGGGGCCGCCGAGGTCCCCGAGAAGTACACCGGCGAGGTCCGTCGCCTCGGCGTGGACGTCGAGCACGACTTCCAGCCCATCTATGTCGTCAATGCCGACAAGAGGGCCCAGGTCAGAAAGCTCAAGGAGCAGCTCGCCGAGTCCGACGAGCTCTACCTCGCCACCGATGAGGACCGCGAGGGCGAGGCCATCGCCTGGCACCTCCTCGAAGTCCTCAAGCCCAAGGTCCCCGTCCACCGGATGGTCTTCCACGAGATCACCAAGGACGCGATCCGCGAGGCCGTCGCCAACCCGCGCGAGCTGAACAAGCGCATGGTCGACGCCCAGGAGACCCGCCGCATCCTCGACCGTCTCTACGGCTACGAGGTCTCGCCGGTCCTCTGGAAGAAGGTCATGCCCCGGCTGTCGGCCGGCCGTGTCCAGTCCGTGGCCACCCGTCTCGTCGTCGAGCGCGAGCGCGAGCGCATCGCCTTCCGCTCCGCCGAGTACTGGGACCTGACCGGCACGTTCTCCACCGGCCGCGCCGGTGACGCGTCCGACCCGTCCGCCTTCACCGCCCGCCTGACCACGGTCGACGGGAAGCGCGTCGCCCAGGGTCGCGACTTCGGCCCGGACGGCCGGCTCAAGTCCGCCCAGGTGCTCCACCTCGACGAGGAGAAGGCGCGCGCCCTCAAGGCCGCCCTCGAGAACGCGTCGTTCTCGGTCCGCTCGGTCGAGTCGAAGCCGTACCGTCGCTCGCCGTACGCCCCGTTCCGCACGACGACCCTCCAGCAGGAGGCCTCGCGCAAGCTCGGCTTCGGGGCCAAGGCCACGATGCAGGTCGCGCAGAAGCTGTACGAGAACGGCTTCATCACCTATATGCGTACGGACTCGACCACGCTCTCCGAGACCGCCGTCGCGGCGGCCCGGGCGCAGGTTACGCAGCTGTACGGTGCCGACTACCTGCCGGAGAAGCCGCGTACGTACGCCGGGAAGGTCAAGAACGCGCAGGAGGCGCACGAGGCGATCCGCCCCTCGGGTGATCGTTTCCGCACGCCGGCCGAGACCGGGCTGACCGGCGACCAGTTCCGTCTGTATGAACTGATCTGGAAGCGGACCGTCGCCTCCCAGATGAAGGACGCGGTCGGCAACTCCGTTACCGTCAAGATCGGTGGCCTCGGCTCCGACGGCCGGGACGTCGAGTTCAGCGCGTCCGGCAAGACGATCACATTCCACGGCTTCATGAAGGCCTACGTCGAGGGCGCGGACGACCCGAACGCCGAGCTCGACGACCGCGAGCGCCGCCTCCCGCAGGTCTCCGAGGGCAACCGGCTCACCGCCGAGGAGATCACGGCGGACGGCCACGCGACCAAGCCGCCGGCCCGCTACACCGAGGCGACGCTGGTCAAGGAGCTGGAAGAGCGCGAGATCGGCCGCCCGTCGACGTACGCGTCGATCATCGGGACCATCCTCGACCGGGGCTATGTCTTCAAGAAGGGCACCGCCCTCGTCCCGTCGTTCCTCTCCTTCGCCGTGGTCAACCTGCTGGAGAAGCACTTCGGCCGGCTCGTCGACTACGACTTCACCGCCAAGATGGAGGACGACCTCGACCGCATCGCGCGGGGCGAGGCCCAGGCGGTGCCGTGGCTGAAGCGGTTCTACTTCGGTGAGGGCACGGGAGCGGGCGGCGCCGCCGAGGCCGGGAACGGCGACGGCGACCACCTCGGTGGCCTCAAGGAGCTCGTCACCGACCTCGGTGCGATCGACGCACGCGAGATCTCGTCCTTCCCCGTCGGCAACGACATCGTGCTGCGCGTCGGCCGCTACGGCCCGTACGTGGAGCGCGGCGAGAAGGAGTCGGAGGGCCACCAGCGCGCCGACGTCCCCGCCGACCTCGCGCCCGACGAGCTGACCGTCGAGCTGGCGGAGGAGCTGCTGGCCAAGCCGAGCGGTGACTTCGAGCTGGGCAAGGACCCGGTCACCGGGAACGAGATCGTCGCGAAGGACGGCCGCTACGGCCCGTACGTGACCGAGATCCTGCCCGAGGGCACGCCGAAGACCGGCAAGAACGCCGTGAAGCCGCGGACCGCATCGCTCTTCAAGTCGATGTCGCTCGACACGGTGACCCTGGAGGACGCGCTCAAGCTGATGTCCCTGCCGCGCGTCGTCGGCAAGGACGCCGAAGGCGTCGAGATCACCGCGCAGAACGGCCGCTACGGCCCGTATCTGAAGAAGGGCACCGACTCGCGCTCGCTGGAGAACGAGGAGCAGCTCTTCACCATCACGCTGGAACAGGCCCTGGCGATCTACGCCCAGCCGAAGCAGCGCGGGCGGGCCGCCGCCAAGCCGCCGCTGAAGGAGCTCGGCACGGACCCGGTGAGCGAGCGTCCGGTCGTGGTGAAGGACGGCCGCTTCGGTCCGTACGTCACCGACGGCGAGACCAACGCGACCCTGCGGACGGGCGACAGCGTGGAGGAGATCACGCCGGAGCGCGGCTACGAGCTGCTCGCCGAGAAGCGTGCCAAGGGTCCGGCGAAGAAGGCCGCCAAGAAGGCTCCCGCGAAGAAGACGGCGGCCAAGAAGACGGCTGCGAAGAAGACGACGACGGCCAAGAAGACCGCCGCGAAGAAGACGACGACGGCGGCAGCCAAGAAGACGGCTGCGAAGAAGACCGCCGCGACGGCTGCCGCGAAGAGGACGGCGACGCCGGACGAGTAGGACCGCGCCCGACGAGCAGGACGAGTTGTCGGGCGTCTGAAGAGCAGAAGGAGGAGGGGCCCCGCGAGGCGGCCCCTCCTCCTCGTTTCTCGCCGCCCATTTGTTCGGGCTCGGCCTCCGGGGAGTCACCCGCTCCGGATAGGCTGGGCGGATGACGCGAGCCGAGCAGCCAACGGCCCCGAGCCCCACCTCACCCCCCGACGGCCTTGCCGCGGACTCACGCGAGCGCGCCGTACGGTCACTTCTGCGCGTCCCCGCGCTGAGGCGCCTGTGGGAAGCGCAGCTCGTCGGCGGCATCGGTGATGCCCTGGCGTTGCTGGTGCTGGTCCTGCTGGCACTGCAGGCCGCGGTCACGGAGGGGGCCTTCGGCGGGGGATACCGGGGCGCGGCGTTCGCCGTCGCCGCCGTGTTCGGCGCCCGCGTCCTCGCCACGTTGCTCTTCGGGGCCGTGCTCCTCGGCGCGCTCACCGCGCTGACCGCGCCCAGCGGCCCCCTCGACCGCCGCTGGACGATGATCGGTGCGGACGGTGTCCGCGTGGCGCTGCTCGTCATCGCCCCCCTGTGGATCGACTGGACCCCGGACACCGCGCTGGTGTACCTCCTGGCCACTGTCTTCGTCACTGGTGTCGCCGAGCGGTTCTGGACGGTCGCCCGCGAGAGCGCCGCGCCCGCGCTGCTGCCGCCGCCGCCCCTCGAGGGCGCTGCGGTTCGCCCCCTTCCGGATCACCAGGACGCGCTGCGCAGGCTCTCCCTCCGTACGGCCTTCGCGGTGGTTCCGGCGGGGGCCGCCGCCCTGCTCGTCGCCACCCTGATCGGCAATCTGCTCGGCTCCGGCATCGAGTGGTTCTCACTGCACCAGGCCGCCCTCGGCTCGTATGTCGCGGCGGGTCTCTTCGCCGCGTCGATGTCCGTCCTGTACGCCGTCGAGCTGCCGGACGCGCAGACTCCGCGCCCGCGCTCCCCGCTGGAGGGCCTGCGCCGCCCGTCCACGGGCAGCGGTCTCGACAAGGGGCGTACGGGTGCGGTGCCGCTGCTGGTCCTGGCCTGCGCATCGGTCGCCGGGGCCATCGCCGCCGCCGCGGCCGTCGCCGTGCTGCACGGCCGTGACCTGGGCGGCGGTCCGGCCACCTTCGCGCTGCTCGTGCTCGCGCTCACCGGCGGCACCGGGCTCGGGATCCGCAAAGCACAGGCCGTGCTGCCCGCGCTGTCGCGCCGCCGGCTCCTCGCCCTCGCGATCGCCGTCACCGGGATCGCGCTGCTGGCGCTCGGGCTCGTGCCGGACACGGCGACCGTGCTGTTCATCGCAGTCGTCGCGGGAGTCGCGGCCGGTGTCGCCGCGCACACCGGGCACGCGCTGATCGACCTGGAGACCGAGGAGTACCGCCGGCCGCGGGTCACCGAGCATCTGCAGGCCGTCGTCCGTGTCGCCATCGCGCTCGGCGCGATCGCCGCCCCGCTGCTCGCCGCCGCCATCGGCCCGCACCGCCTCGCCAACGGCGACTTCGTCTTCGCGCACGGCGGCGCCGCCTTCACCCTCATGCTGGTCGGCGCGCTGCTGCTGCCCGTCGCGGTGATCGTCCTCGCCAAGACGGACGACCGCTCCGGCGTCCCGCTGCGCCGCGATCTCGCCGACGCGGTGCGCCGCGGCGCGGACCCGGCGCAGGCGTCGTCCGCGACCGGATTCTTCATCGTCGTCGAGGGCGGCGACGGGGCCGGCAAGTCCACGCAGGTGGAGGCGCTCGCGGACTGGATCAGGGCCAAGGGCCACGAGGTCGTCGTCACGCGCGAGCCCGGTGCCACGCCCGTCGGCAAGCGGCTCCGGTCCATCCTGCTCGACGTCTCGTCGGCCGGTCTGTCCCACCGCGCGGAGGCGCTGCTGTACGCCGCCGACCGCGCCGAGCACGTCGACACGGTCGTACGTCCGGCGCTGGAGCGTGGCGCGATCGTCATCTCCGACCGCTACATCGACTCGTCGGTCGCGTATCAGGGTGCCGGGCGTGATCTGTCTCCGACGGAGATCGCCCGTATCTCGCGATGGGCGACGGGCGGACTCGTTCCGCATCTGACGGTGCTGCTGGACGTCTCCCCCGAGACCGCGCGCGAGCGCTTCACGGAGGCGCCGGACCGGCTGGAGTCCGAGCCGGCGGAGTTCCATCAGCGGGTGCGTGCCGGGTTCCTGACCCTGGCCGCCGCCGACCCCACCCGCTATCTGGTGGTGGACGCCGGCCAGGACCCCGAGGCCGTGGCCACGGTCGTACGGCACCGGCTCGACCAGATGCTGCCTCTCTCCGAGGCCGAGGTGAAGGCCCAGAAGGAGGCGCGGAAGGCCGCCGAGGAGGCCGCCCGCCGCAAGGCCGAGGAAGAGGCCGCGCGGAAGGCGGAGGAGGAGCGCCTGGAGCGCGAGCGCCAGGAGCAGCTCGCCAGGCTGCGTGCCGAGGAGGAGGAGCGCAAGCGCCGCGAGCTCGAGGAGGCGCGGCAGCGCGAGGCCGAACGGCAGGCGGAGGAGGCACGGCAGCGCGCCGAGGAGGCGCGTCGGCTGGCCGAGGAGGAGCGCCGTCGGCGCGAGGCCGAGGAGAAGGTGCGCCAGGAGGAGGCGGAACGCCGTCGCCGCCAGGCGGAGGAAGAGGCCCGGCTGCGCGCGGAGGCCGAGGAGCGGCGCCGCGAGAAGCAGCGCAAGGCGGAGGAGGCCCTGCTGCGGGCCGAGGAGGCGCGGAGGGCTGCGGAGGCGGCGGCTGCCGCTGCCTCCGCCGAGGCGACCGTGCCCACGCCTGTGGTCGCGCCGGAAGCGGACGCGCGGGGAGCGGATGAGCCCAGGGCGGATGCGCAAGGGGCGGATGTTCCCGGGACCGACGTGCCTGGCGCGGATGCTCCGGGTGCGAACGAGGTGACGCAGACGGTGGAGACGCCGCGCCCGCGCATCGCCATGACGAAGCAGGACGACGAGACGACGGTCCTGCCGCAGGTTCCGGACGCCGCGGAGACGACGGTGCTCCCGCAGGTTCCGGACGCCGCGGAGACGACGGTCCTGCCCCCGGTACGGGACGAGAGGGCGGGGGCGGCCGCTGACGAGACGGCCGTACTGCCGCCGGTGCGTCCGGACGGCGGTCCCGCGGATCGCGTGCCCCCGGGCATCTTCCGGGACGAGCAGCCCGCGGGCGCGGACGACCGCACGCGCGAGCTGCCGCAGGTCGACGAGCAGGGCCGCCTGCGGCGCCGCTCGGACTGGGCCGAGGAGACCCCGCTGGACGACCTGCCGACTCTGGCGGACGAACTGCTCGGCCCGCACGACGACGACGAGGACGGCCGCCGGTACGGGAAGAGGCGTTAGCCGACGGGCCCGGCCGAGTCGGGGTTGTCCACAGGGGTCAGGGGCTGTCGGACCCCTGCCCCACAATGGGAACCCGGTGCAACACCTCGTACGACGACGTCGGAAGGCGGTGACGGCTGCATGGCCGTGTGGGACGACCTGGTCGGCCAGGAGCGTGTCCAGGAGCAGCTCGCCGCCGCTGCCCGGGACGCCGACGCGCTGGTCACGGCGGCGGCTGCCGGGGAGCAGCTGCCCGAGGCGTCCAAGATGACGCACGCCTGGCTGTTCACGGGCCCGCCCGGCTCGGGGCGCTCCACCGCCGCGCGGGCGTTCGCCGCCGCCCTCCAGTGCACGAGCCCGGACCGGGCGCTGGGCGGTGCGCCGGGCTGCGGATTCTGCGACGGCTGCCACACCAGCTTGATCGGCACGCACGCGGACGTCGAGGTGGTCCGCACCGATCTGCTCTCCATCGGTGTGAAGGAGACCCGGGACCTGGTCCGCCGTGCCCAGCTGTCGCCGGCGGTCGGGCGCTGGCAGGTCATCGTCCTGGAGGACGCCGACCGGCTGACCGAGGGCGCGGGCAACGTCCTGCTGAAGGCCGTCGAGGAGCCCGCCCCGCGCACGGTCTGGCTGCTGTGCGCGCCGTCCCTGGAGGACGTGCTCCCGACGATCCGCTCCCGCTGCCGGCACCTCACCCTGCGCACCCCGCCGGTCGCCGCTGTCGCGGATGTCCTGATCAGGCGGGACGGCATCGAGCCCGAGGCGGCGACGGCCGCCGCCCGCGCCACCCAGGGCCATATCGGCCGGGCCCGCAGGCTCGCCACGGACGAGCGGGCCCGCGCCCGTCGTGCGGCTGTCCTCAAGCTCCCACTCCGGGTCGAGGACATCGGTGGCTGCCTCAAGGCCGCGCAGGAACTGGTCGACGCCGCCGCGGAGGACGCCAAGGAGGTGTCGGAGGAGGTCGACGTCAAGGAGACCGAGGACCTCAAGGCCGCGCTGGGCGCTTCGGCGGGCGGCCGGATGCCGCGCGGCACGGCAGGGGCGATGAAGGAGCTGGAGGACCGGCAGAAGCGGCGCAAAACCCGCACCCAGCGGGACAGCCTCGACCTCGCGCTCACCGACCTGACCGGGTTCTACCGCGATGTGCTCGCGCTGCAGCTGGGCTCCGGGATCGCCCTGGCGAACGAGGACGTGCGGGACGCGCTCGACCGGATCGCGCGAAGCTCAGGCCCGGAGCGGACGCTGCGCCGGATACAGGCGGTCCTGGCCTGCCGTGAGGCCCTGGACGCGAACGTGGCACCGCTGCTGGCGGTGGAGGCGATGACGATGGCGCTCCGCACGGGCTGAATCCGGCGCCCGGGGCCTGGGGCCGGGAGTCGCCGGGAGTCCGGGTCCGGGGCCCTGAGCTCGGGAAAGGACCGCATACGAATTCTGGAACCGCCCATACGGGTGCTAAGGGGCACGAATCCGCGCTCGGCGGTTAGGCTCCCAGAATGGACACCAGGCAACGCCTCCGGACCTCCGCCCTCGTGTGCGCCGCGGCCGTCGGGATGCTCATCTCGGGTTGTAGCAGCGGCAGTTCATTCTCGGAGGCGTCCGCGCCGTCCGGGTCCTCGGTCGCGTCCTCACCGGCCACGGCGTCGGCAGACGACCTGAAGCCCTACTACACACAGCGGCTGCGCTGGCGGGACTGCGGTGTGCCCGGCTTCCAGTGCGCCACGCTCAAGGCCCCGCTGGACTACGCGAAGCCGGACGGTCCCTCGGTCGACCTGGCCGTCGCCCGGGTGAAGGCGACGGGGCCGGGGAAGCGGATCGGCTCGCTGCTGGTCAACCCGGGAGGGCCGGGCGGCTCGGCGGTCAGCTACCTCCAGGGGTACGCGGGCCTGGGCTACCCCGCCCCGGTCCGGGCCCGGTACGACATGGTGGCCATCGACCCGCGCGGCGTCGCCCGCAGCGAGCCCGTCGAGTGCCTCGACGACAAGCAGATGGACAGCTACACGCAGACCGACCAGACCCCCGACGACCAGGCCGAGATCACCAAGCTGAGCAAGGCGTACAAGGGCTTCGCGGCGGGCTGCAAGAACCGGTCCGCCTCGGTCCTGCCACACGTCTCCACCGTGGACGCGGCCCGCGACATGGACATCCTGCGGGCCGTGCTGGGCGACGAGAAACTGTCGTACGTCGGGGCTTCGTACGGCACGTTCCTGGGCGCGACGTACGCCGATCTCTTCCCCGACCGCGTGGGCCGGCTCGTCCTGGACGGGGCGATGGACCCCTCGCTCCCGGCCCGCGAGGTGAACCGTGACCAGACGGCGGGCTTCGAGACCGCCTTCAAATCCTTCGCCGCCGACTGCGTGCAGCGGACGCTCTGCCCGCTCGGCACCACCTCCACCGAGGACGCGGCGAACAGGCTGAAGGCCTTCTTCGCAAAGGCCGACGCCCACCCGATCCCGACCGGCGAGGGCCGCAAACTCACGGAGTCGCTGGCCACGACGGGCGTGATCGCCGCGATGTACGACGAGGGCGCCTGGCCTCAGCTCCGCGAGGCCCTGTCCCAGGCGATGGCCGGCAACGGGGCCGGGCTGCTGGCGCTGTCCGACTCGTACTACGAGCGGGAGCCCGACGGGGCGTACACCAACCTGATGTACGCCAACGCGGCCGTGAACTGCCTCGACGCACCGCCCGCCTTCGAGGCCCCGGACGAGGTCGATGCGGCCGTCGCCGACTTCGAGAAGGCGTCCCCGGTCTTCGGCAAGGGCTTCGCCTGGGCCTCCCTGAACTGCGCCTACTGGCCCACCCCGGCCACCGGCTCCCCTCACCGCATCGAGGCGAAGGACGCCGCCCCGATCCTGGTCGTCGGCACGACCCGCGACCCGGCCACCCCGTACAAGTGGGCGCAGTCCCTGGCGGACCAGCTGTCCTCCGGCACGCTGCTCACGTACGACGGCGACGGCCACACGGCGTACGGCCGTGGCAGCGACTGCATCGACACGGCGATCAACACCTACCTCCTCGAGGGCACGCCGCCCCCGGCCGACAAGCGCTGCACATGACCGATGACCGCCCCCGCCCCTGATCGCCGGGCCGGTCAGGGGCACCCCGATTAACCCTGTAGACTTAGCGCCGCTGCTGATGCGAGCCTGCTCCTGCGGGAACGGGTATATCCGCAGCTTGCCGCCTTAGCTCAGTTGGCCAGAGCAACGCACTCGTAATGCGTAGGTCTCGGGTTCGAATCCCGAAGGCGGCTCACCTGAAACCCCAGATCGGATCCACTCCGACCTGGGGTTTTCTCGTTCAGCGGATGCGGCGACGGCGGCGGGAGCGGGCCGCGCGGCTGTCGAGGGTCTCAGTTCTGGTCTCAGTGGGGCCCGGATCGGGCGCCGGGGGAGCGGGTACGAAGAACTCGCCCATGCGCCGCATCGCGTCCTTCGACAGGTGTGACCGGCCCTTTACGTACCTCCTCGTCTGACTGATCTGCGTGTGCCGCAGGATCTCCATGATCGTGGGCATGTCCACGCCCAACTCGTTCAGGATCGTGCCCGCCGTGTGGCGGCTCCCGTCGTACAGGCGGCGGTCATCGATCCCGGCCTCGGCGAGCAGCTCCTTGAATTCCTCGTAGTCCTGCCGTGGGTCGAGCGGGCGCCCGTCCGGCCGTGAGAACACCACCTGGTGTTCCTCCCACAGCTCCTCGGCCGCAGCTCGCATCTCCTCCTGCTGTGCCTTGTGGTCGCGCAGGAACGGGATGAAGACGGGCGGGATCGGGACGGCGTTCCGGCTCTTCTTGGTCTTGGGCCGGGTGAAGGTGAGTCCGCCCTCCTTGCGCTGCGGGCAGGCGCTCGCGTGCTTGGCACATGTCTTGGTGCAGGGCTTCGGGCAGCCTCGCTTGTAGTTCCTGTGCGTGGTGCAGTCGGGCGGGCACGGCTCGAAGCGGTGGAGGCGGGCGCCGCAGGCACGAGGGTCGTCACAGCCGTGGCGCCACGTGAGGCGCTGAAGTTGCCACTCCGGGCGGAACAGCTCCGCGTCCAGGTCGACGTACGGCCACCGCAGACCGAGCGTCTCGCCCTGCCGGAACCCCATGCCGACGCCCACGATCCACCGCATGAAGGTGGGCCGCTTCGCAGCTGCTTCGAGGAACGCCTTTGCCTCTTGCTTGGTGAAGGGGTTCGCCTCGGTCTCGTCGATGCTCGGTGGGTCCACGAGCGTCGCAACGTTCTCGCCGATGATGCGCCGGCGGTGGGCAATCTTGAGGGCGCGGGACAAGATGCGGTGAACCTTCACCACGTGGGACGGGGCGCGCCCGGCATCGAGCAGCGCCCGGTACATGCGCTCCAGGTGCTCGGGCTGGAGCTTGTCGATGCGATGCTTGCCGACGCCCGGGACGATGTCGTTGCGGGTCTTGGACCAGTAGTCATCCAGGGAGCGCGGCTTGAGCTTCAGACTTGCGATGTCGGTGAGGTAGGTCTCCATCCACTGCTCGACCGTCGGCTTGCGGCCTGCGGCCGGGGCGCGCCCCTGGTCTCGCTGGCGCTCCAGCTCCCTGACCTTGCGCTTGATTTCGTTCTCGGTCTTGGCGCGGCGGTGCCGGCGATCAGGGCCGCCGTTGCTCTTCACGCCCATCGTGACGCGGCCGTGCCACCAGCCGTCGGCGCCGAAGTAGATGGACGACTCCATGTTGGGCTTGCGGGGGCTCATGTGCTCCTCCATGCGAGAGGCGCCCCGAGCAGAGTGCTCGGGGCGCCTCGGTGCGGGCTCTGGTCAGTTGGGCAGTGGGGCGAGGCTCTCCACGTACGCCTCAAGGTCCGCCCGTCGAATCCGGCGTGTGCGGCCCAACTTGATGTACTTCAGGACTCCTTCGGCCATCAGCTCGTAGACGGTGGAGCGGCCGATGGCGAGCGCTTCGGCCGCCTCCTCGGGCTTGTAGAGCAGTCGGTAGATGGGGGCGGCAATCGCGGTGCTCATCCGGGGTGCCTCCTGGGCAGTTCGTCTTTGCCTTCGGGGAGTTGGGCTCGGGCGCTAGCCCGCGTGTGTCCGAGGTTCGGATTTCTGCGTCATTGCGTCATGAGCGTCATTTGGGCTTCTGAACTGCGGTTTTGCTTGACGCAGTGGTCAGGGGTTGCGTCATCGGTGCGGCATGGGCTGTGTCATCGGGTGACGCAGGATGACGCAGGATGACGCAGGGATCGGAGTCTGCGTCATGGCTGTAGCCGCAGGTCAGGGGCCATTTCTCCGCTTGGATGACGCAGATGACGCAGCGTCTTTCCTCTTAGGACAAAGAGAGGGGGTGTCTGTTGTAGTGCGGTGCGCCGTACAGCGTGAAGAAGGAGCCGCTTCGCGGCGCGACCATCGGGCGGCGTTCCGCCGAACAGCAAGAGGAGCACGCCTGGCCGGTGGTGCTCCTCTTGCTTGTCCGGGTGAGCGTGGTCGCGGGTCAGAACACCCGCTTCTGCTCGTGTGGGGGCGGGCCAGCCAGGCGGGTCATTTCGAGGTAGCGGCCCGCGCTGGTGCGCCCCGAGTCGATGAGGACACCCCGTGCGGCAAGGGTCGGCTGGAGGCGCTTGAGCCGGTCGGAGAGGACCTTGCCCGTGGTCGGCCAGCCCTTGGGCAAGGGACGCGGCTCGTCGCTGCTGAAGAGGCCGCTGAGGAGGTGCAGCCACTCGGTGGAGGTCATCCGCTGCGCCGCGCCCGGGCCGATCGTGTCGGCGTGCCTGAGCACGGTCTGCGCGAGGAGGTCGCCCTCGATGACGTCGTCGTTCAGGTCGTCCAGACTGGCCCGGTAGGCGGTGAGAGCTCCGAGACCGGTCGCGGCGTCGAGCTGCGCGCACAGGTGCGCGAAGTCCGCCATCCGCAGATCAGTGGGAGTCTCCGCCTCCACCGCGCGGACCTTCACGGTGAGGTCCAGGAGAGACCCGAGAACGAGGGGCAGGACTTCCGCGTACTCGGCCCACAGTTCCGCTTCGGTGCGCCGGACCTTGGGGCGTTCCAGCCGCAGGGGCAGGAGCCGTTCTGCGAGGTCGGGTCGGATGACTCCCACGCCGATGCCGGTCAGGAGCAGAGGGCGGCGGTAGCCGACGCGGAACACGTCCCCGTCGGTGAACAGGGCGCGCTTTACGTTCTCGGCGCCGGTCACGATGCAGCACATGGCGTCGGACAGGTCCGGGGTCATGTGGGAGAGATTGTCCAGGGCAGTGACCCACCCGGCGGAAACCGCCGCGATCAAGTTCTCCTCATCCTTCGGGGCCCGCCGCAGGTCCCCGCTCATGCCCTCGATGATCCGCACGAGCATCCGTCCACCGGTGGACTTGCCCGCGCCCTGCGGCCCGGTGAGGAACGGCGCGGGGACCGGTACGGACGGCCCGAGGCAGCCGATGAGCCAGGCGATGGCCAGGCATTCGGTTTCCGCGGTGGCGAAGTTGCAGAGCCTGAGCAGCAGGTCGATGCCCTTGCCGTCGGTGTCCTTGGCCGGCAGGGGCAGTTCCCCGGTGAGCTGGGTGCGGCGCCAGCACACCTCGCGCGGGTCGGGGACGGCGATGTCCCACCCGGTGGGGTGGATGCGGACGGACTGCCCGTCATCGCGGCCCAGGTCCAGCCACGTCGCTCCGTCGAACCCCGGCGCGACGCGGATGTGGACGGGCTGCACGTCCTCGGACAGCGCGAGCGCTTCGATCAAGTCCAACGCCTCCTTGAGCGCGGTCCCGTTGAACACGCCGCGCCCGTCCTTGAACAGGCCGACCATGAGTTCCTGGCGGTGGCTGCCCGTGGTGCCCTGGGAGCGGATCGGGCGGGCCACGGGGTGGCCTTTCCTCTGCGCGTACACGGTGCCGTCGGGGGTGCGGAAGTAGCGGAAGTGCGCCTGTGCGTAGTCGGTGATGACCTGGCGGGCGGGGGTTTTCTCGTCGTCGGCCATGGTCACAGTCCCAACCTGGTGCGGGCGTTGGTCCACGCTTCGGTGCAGTGACGGACGGTTTCGCCCTTGGCGTGCGCGGCGGTGAACAGTCGCGCGACGTGGGTGTCGGTGAGGCAGCCGCACCGGCCGTGGGCGGAGAGAACCGCGAGGAAGGTGCGGTAGACGGTGGTGTGTACCTGGCTGCGGGCCTCGGTGATGCGCTGCTCCGCCATGGCGATGCCACGCTCCAGGTAGGCGGGCGTGCGGTGACGGCACTCTCCGCCCCCGGACGGCGAGGGCGCGGTGAGGGCCTGTGGCGCGGGCCGGACCGTGGAGGGCTCCTTCACGACCAGGGCGCGCACGAGCGTCGGCAGCATGGCTGCGGTGCCGGTGCCGGGACCGAGCCACCGGGCGTAGGACATGGTGGACTTGATGTCCACGCCGGGCCGGACCGCGTTGGCGGACTGCATCGCACCGAGGTAGAGCCAGTGCTCACCACGTGTGGTGGGCACGGTCTGCGTGGCCGGCAGGTGCGCGCGTGCCCACGTGATCGCGTCGGTGTTGTCCAGGTCCACGACCGTCAATCCGGCCCCGCCCGGGTGGTAGGCGACTGCAGTCGCCCGCACCCATGCACGGCGCCAGACACCGGAGCTGATGACGTCCGGGTCGGTGGTGGCGGCGGCCCACGCATGGCAGGGGCCGGGGCATGTGCACGGCCCAGGATTCTTCATGTTCGGCCGACCGCCGCACGCGTTGTCCACGCAGCGGCGGCAGTTACCGAACGGGACCTTGCCCGCCCGTAGCGGCAGGACCGGGATCTGAGAGGCCGCGAGTTCGAGCGCGGTGCGCAGGTGCTCGCTCATGCAGCACCGCCGGCGCAGGAGAACAGGTCCAGTAGTAACGGCCGGTGCCGGTCTCGCTGGATGTCGGTTGGTTGGGTCATGCTGGGAGACCTCCACAGGTCTGTTTGTTGGCAGGTGGACAGGCGGCGGCCCCGATTCATTGGCGTGAGATGGGGGCCGCCGTCGTCTTTCGTGGTGGGTCAGTAATCCGGTCGCCTGACGGCGACACCCTGTGTGCGTGAAAATCGGTGCGTGGTCGTCCGGCGGACGTCGTGACGCCTTGGCGCGTTCC
>NZ_JBHWKX010000012.1:134633-147709 GCF_042730885.1 Streptomyces sp. NPDC059909 | reverse complement strand
TCCAGCAGGTAGAACACCGGCTTCCAGTACACGCCGGTGGCTTCCATGCCGACCACGGTGATGCCTTCGGCGAGCAGCCAGTCCCGCATCGCCAGCAGCCCCGAGGTCACCGCGGAGAAGGTCCGCACCTCACTGCGGCGCCTCTTGCCGGTGCCACTGGGCACGCGGATGCACACCTTCACGTCGACCTTGCTGATGTCGATCCCCGCGCAGCGTTCGTGGATCACTTCCATCCCGTCGGCACCCCCTCCTGGTATCGGCCGCGAGCACGCGACCGTCCGGCGGGGGTCCGGCAGGCGGAAGAGTCTGATTCACGTGCTCGGAGCAACACATCCGGGTGCCTGTCGGTGGACCCCCAGCGTCCTACTGACCCACGGGCTCGGAACGCGCCAAGGCGTCACGACGTCCGCCGGACGACCACGCACCGATTTTCACGCACACAGGGTGTCGCCGTCAGGCGACCGGATTACTGACCCCGGAGTCCGCCGGGGTCCGCAGCCCGCATCCGTCGCCTGGACGGTCGCCTGCGACGGGCGCCTCGACGGGCGCGGGCTCCGGCAGGCCGCGCCCCGCCCCGCGGCCCTGGCCCGGCCAAGGACCGGGCCATCTGCCCGGCCGCTGCGCCGGCCGAGGATTTGTCGGGGCGTCGGCACGGGCGGATGCTGGTGGATGTACGTACGCCTGTAAGGAGGCCATCGTGGCATCCACTCATGTACGCCAGGCCGCGCAGCACAAGAGCGGCATCCACGTCGTACTGGACGAGCACCTGCCCGTCGACCACCGCCTCAACCAGGTCTACCGCGTCGGCGCCGGGATCATGGGGCTGATCCTGCTCGCCTTCGGGATCCTCGGCCTGACCCACAACCTCGGGTTCTTCGACACCGGCAACAACGCCGTCGGGGGCCTCAACACCAACGGCGCGCTGAGCGTGCTGTCCATCTGCGTCGGACTGCTGCTCTTCGTCGGCATGGTCATCGGGGGCAACTTCGCCTCCACGCTGAACATGGTCCTCGGCATCCTCTTCATCCTCAACGGCTTCATCGGCCTCGGCATGCTGGAGACGGAGTACAACTTCCTCAACTTCCGGATCCAGAACGTCCTCTTCAGCTTCGTCGTCGGGATCATGCTGATGTGGTTCGGGATGTACGGGCGCGTCGGCAGCGCCCTCCCCCACGACAATCCGTACTACAGGGCACGCCACCCCGAGGAGGCAGCCGGGGCGGCGGCCGGTGAGGCGCGCGCCCGCCAGGGCTAGTCTGTGCGCATGCCCCGTTACGAGTACCGCTGCCGCACCTGCGACGACACGTTCGAGGTGAGCCGGCCCATGGCCGAGTCCTCCGCCCCCGCGGCCTGCCCCGTCGGCCACGAGGACACCGTGAAGCTGCTGTCCGCCGTCGCCGTCGGCGGTACGCGCACGCAGTCGGCGCCCGCCCCGGCCGGCAACGGTGGCGGCGGCGGATGCTGTGGGGGCGGCTGCTGCGGCTAGGTGCTGTCGGACCTCTGCCCGCTCTGCACGCTCCGCCCGCGCAGGGTGGGAAGCCCGGCGGCAAGTGCCGCCAGTGAGCGCTCCAGCGTCGGCAGCAGCTCGGGGCAGGCCGCGGCGATGTCCGGCTCCTGGGCGTAGAGCTCCCTCATGACGGCCGGCGGGGTGGAGAGCGGGTAGAGCACCCCGGCGAGTGCGGCGGCAGCCGAGATCAGCTCCGCGCCCTCGCTCGCGTCCAGCTCGGGATGGGCGTCGGCGACCCGTGCACCGAGCCGGCCGACGACGGCGATCACGTCCCGTTTGAACACGCGGGCCGCCTCCAGCGAGACGTTGTGCTCCAGGGTGAGGGCGGTCTGGCTCAGCAGATCGCAGAGGAACGGCCGCTCGGCCAGGGTCTGCGCAAGTGCCGCGACGACACCGTCGGCGGCCCCCGCGCCCCCTGAACCCGCCCCCACGTCCCCGAGTAGCTCGGTGAGCGCGCGCTCCCAGTCCGCCCAGGCCTCCGCGGTGAGCTCGAGAAAGATCTCCTCGCGGGTCCCGAAGTAGCGCACCACATTGGATTTCGCGAGCCCCACGGCCAGGGCGACGCTGCCGAGCGTCACATTGCGGACCCCCGACTCCCTGCCCAGCGTGCGCGCCGCGTCGAGGATCGCCTCGCGTCGCTGCTGCTTCTGCTCCGGCCGTCGGGCGCGGACGAATCCCACGTGCTCATGCTCCATGACGCTGACAGCATACGAGACGAGGACATTTAAGAGGCCCGCGTTCCTTTATTAAGAGGATGCTGTTCTGTTAGCCTGCTCCCGTGAACGTTCTCCTCTTCGGCGCCTCCGGCATGATCGGCCAGGGCGTACTGCGCGAATGCCTGCTCGACGCCCAGGTCACGTCCGTCGTCGCGGTCGTACGCCGGCCGCTCGGCTTCACCCACCCCGAGCTCCGCGAGATCGTCCACCAGGACTTCACCGACTTCTCGTCCCTGGCCGGGCAGTTCGAGTCCGTGGACGCCTGCTTCTTCTGTCTGGGGGTCTCCTCGGCGGGCAGGAGCGAGGAGGAGTACCGCAGGATCACGTACGACTACACCCTCGCCGCAGCCCGGGCGCTTCCCACGAACCCGTCGCTGACCTTCGTCTACGTCTCGGGCGAGGGCACGGACAGCACGGAGAGCGGCCGTTCGATGTGGGCGCGGGTCAAGGGACGCACGGAGAACGAGCTCCTCGCGATGCCGTTCCACGCCTACATGTTCCGCCCCGGCTACATCCAGCCCCTGCACGGCGCGACCTCGAGAACCCCCCTGTACCGCTGGCTGTACGTCGGCCTCTCCTGGCTCTATCCGCTGCTGCGGCGGGTCCTGCCCAGGCATGTGACGACCACCGAGAACCTGGGCCGCGCCATGCTCGCGGTCGCGCGCCCGGGCGGCGCCGGGGAACGCATCCTGTACAGCCCGGAGATCAACCGTGCGGCGGCCCAGGCGGCCGAGGGGCGCAAGAGCGCCGGGCGCTAGGGCCTGTCCTGTGGATCAGGCCGGATGCGGCTTTGGGCTCCTTTGGAGCCCGTGCGGCGATCGAGGACGGACACCCGGGCCCACCCGGCGGTACCCGGGGGGCCCAGGTGCCTCAGTGTGTCGCCGCCGCGCCCGCCGCGTGCGGCGCCGGGGCCGGCGCCGGAACCGTGGGCACCGGTGCGGTCAGGTCCGGGGTCGCCGTCGTCGTGAAGCGCCGCAGGATCTCCTCTCCCGCCGTGACCCCCCGCTCCGGGAGCACGGTGACATGCGGGGCGGTCCAGCCCGCGTCGGCCAGTTCGCCGTGGCCCGGGCGCCACGCATGGTCCGCGGTCAGCAGCAGGTCGGCGTCGAGGAGCGAGTCGCCCGCCGCGAGGACGCGCTCGGCGCCAGTGCGCCGGACGACCTCGTGGACCGCCGCGCTCTTGGTGAGCGGCTTGGGCACGGCGTAGATCTTGCGGCCCTGCAGGGAGACGGTCCAGCCCTTCGGCTCGGCCCATGCGGCCAGTTCTTCCGTCCAGCCCTCCGGCAGCAGCGAGCGGTCGACGACCAGATACACGAACAGGTCCTCGGCGACCCGCTCCTTGAGCAGCCACGCCGGGTCGGCCGCCGCCAGCATGTGGGCGCGGACCTCGTCGAGCGAGGCGCACTCGCTCGCGAGCCGGGCCGCCACCGCCCGCTGCCAGTCGCGGTCGGACTTGCCGTCGACGAGCAGATGGCCGCCGTTCGCGCAGATCGCGAAGGCCGGTGTGGGGCCCGGCAGATTGATCCTGCGGTACTGCTTGCGCGTCCGCGTCGTCGTGGGGACGAAGACAGCGGTACGGGCCAGCTCCGCGAGGAGCCCGGCGGCCGTCTCGGTCATGAAGGACAGCGGCCTGCTCTCGTGCACCTCGACGCAGAGCAGCCGGGGCGCCTCGGCATCGGGCACCGTCAACTGCAGTGCGGCCGCCGAGTAGATGAGCGTACGGTCGAGATCGCTGGCGATGAGGGAGAGGGTCACTGGCCGGCCACCGCCCTGCCGTCGGCGCCGGTCGCGCCGCGCGTGTACTGGGGGTGGATCAGCCCGACGCAGGTGTACGGGAGGTCGTCGACCTCCTCGACCGGTACGCCGCGGTGCTCGGCCAGCAGCCGTACGTGGTCGAGGTCCGCGCCCGCGCCCCGCTTGGCCAGGATCTTCCAGGGGACGCGGCGCAGCAGGACCCGGGTGGTCTCGCCGACGCCCGGCTTGACGAGGTTGACGTCGTGGATGCCGTACTCCTCGCTGATCCGCTCCACGGCGGCCCAGCCGGCCCAGGTGGGCGCCCGGTCCGCCGACAGCAGCTCCTTGACCTCGGCGTCCACGGCGTCGGCGACCTCGTCGAAGCGGGCCGCGACGGTGTCCAGGAAGTGGCCGGAGACATCGGCCCCGGCGAGCTCGCGGTAGTACTTCGCGCCGTGGAAGTCGTTCGGGCCGACCAGGTCGGCGCGCAGCACCGTACGGGAGATCAGCCCGGAGACCGTGGAGTTGAGGCACGCGGAGGGGATGAGGAAGTCCTCGCGGGTGCCGTACGTACGGACGCAGCCGCCCGGGTCGGCGAGGACGGCGATCTCGGGGTCGAAGCCGTCGAACTCGCCGAGTGCCACGGCCAGTTCGCGGGTGATGGCCCCCTTGCCGGTCCAGCCGTCGACGAACACGACGTCGGCCGGGTCGTGGTGCGCGGCGAGCCAGCGCAGCGCATTCGCGTCGATGCCGCGGCCGCGGACGATCGACACGGCGTAGTGCGGGAGGTCCAGGCCGCGGCGGTGCCGGGCCCAGCGCCGCATCAGTACGCCGACGGGCGTGCCGGCGCGGGCGAGCGAGACGAGGACGGGGCGCGCGGACCGCTCGGCGAGCACGGTCTCGGTGACGGTGCCGACGGCGCGGGCGATGCGGGCGGCGGAGGTGTCGAGCGCGGCACGGAACAGCTCCTGGTACTGCTCGCTCGGCTGGTACTCGACGGGCAGCGACTCGGCGTAGTGCGCGCCACCGCTCTGTATCGCCTCCTCGCGCTCCTCCGTGGGCGCTTCGAGCTCAACGTCCGAGAGGTCCTGGAGCAGCCAGCCGACCTCGTCGGGGGCGTAGGAGGAGAAGGCGGGTCCTCGGAGCGGCTCGGGCAGCATGGATTCCCTCTCGGGAGTTTCAGGGGCGGGGACGTAGCTGGGGACGACGGCGAGCACGACGTGCGGTATGTGCTCGGCGAGCCGTGCCAGCAGCCCGTCGGGGGCGTGCAGTGCCTCCGTGTCGGCGGTGGAGTCGACGACGGCGACGACCGCGTCGAAGCCGCCGCCGGCCACGTTGTAGGCGTACCGCTCGCCGGGCCCGTCGGCCGGGTCGTCGTGGGCCGGGAAGACCAGCCTGCTCCGTATCGCATAGCCGGGGTCGTCCACGGCGAGGACGGGCGACCGGGTGGTCGTCGAGCAGCGGACCTCGCTCGTGCCCAGGGCCTCCAGCGCGTGGGCGAGCCGCAGGGGCGCGTACATCAGTTCCTCGCAGCCGAGCACGAGGACCCGCTCCGCAGGGCCGGCCGCGTCGGCGATCCGGGCTGCCATCGCCGGCAGCTCGGCCTCCAGCGCGACGCGGTCGGCGGGGGTGAACCCGTGCCGTCCGCCGTCGGGGACGCCGGCGGGCCAGCCGAGCTCGACCCGTACCGCCCGGTGCGCGGGCGGCACCGCGGTCCCGGCCGGCACCGCGGTCCCGGGGAGCGCCGCGGACGGCCGCTCGGGGGTCTCCCCGGACGCCCGCTCGTGGGCGGCCACCAGTGCCTGCCCCTTCTCCAGCACCCCCTCCGGCAGCAGCACCGTGCCCTCGGCCGTCGCCACCAGGTCGATCCGGGCGCCGACCTCCTTCGCGAAGTCCTCCAGGCGGCCGGCGTCGGCCTCCGAGCGCATGTCGACCAGGGCGACGACCACGTACCGCTCGCGGGGGTGGCGCTCGTGCAGGTCGCGGATCGTGTTCAGCACGGTGTTGCCCGTGGAGAACTCGTCGTCGACCAGCACCAGGGGGCCGGCACCGGCCAGCAGCTTGGGGTCCTCCGGGAGGAGCAGATGGGAGGTGGCGTGGGAGTGGGACTCCTCGAAGCCGCCCGCCGGGGCGACGCCGGCGACGGGGCGGCGCGTGGAGTGGAGGTAGGGCGCGAGGCCGATTCCGTCGGCGACCGAGTGTCCGAGGCCGGTCGCCGTCTCCGCGTAGCCGAGGACCACCGAGCGGGCGGCCTCCTCGTCGCCGAGCAGCTCGCGCACCCGCACACCGAGGGCGAACCCGTGTCCGTACACGGCAGCCGGGCTCTGCGGCACGTGCTTGCCGAGCACATGCGACACCAGCAGGTGCGCCCGCTTCGGGTTGCGCCGCAGGGCCAGGCCCAGCAGGTCCTTCAGCGCGTCGTCGCCGACGAGCTCGACTCCCAGCCGCTGGGCGACCCAGCTACCCGACCACACCACCGTCGTTCCGCTCTCCTTCGTCCCTGTCGCTCTGATCGTTTCTGTCCTCTTCGTCGTCCGCGTCGTGTGCCGCGCGGTGTGCATCGTCTGTGTCGTCCGCGTCGTCTCCGCCATCAGCTTCGTCGTCTTTGCCCTTCCCGTCGCCCCGGCATCAGCCGGCGAGCCCGGCGGTGAGCAGTTCCACGAATCCGACGTCCTCGCGTGCGACGCCGAACACCTCGGCGCGCTGGAGCGTGCGCTCCGCCCAGGCGCGGTGCGGCTTCACCTCGTTCATCTTGTTCGTGTACGCCGACCGCATCACTCCTCCGCCTCCCCGCTCCGGGCGAAGGATGTCCTGCGCGTCGCTGAACTCCTCATGGCTGACGACCGACAACGCGTGCACGGGCAGCACATGGGAGGGGTGGATGCAGGTCTTGCCGAGCAGACCATTGGCCCGGTCCAGCTCGATCTCCAGCAGCAGCCCGTCGAGGTCGTGCTCGATCAGTGCCGTACGCAGCTTCTCGGCCCGCACCTCGAGGAAGGGGCTGCGCCGGAGCTGGGGCTTGAACATGCGCTCCTGGAGCCGGAAGTACTCCCACACCGGGCCCGTGATGGTGAACCCGGTCCCGTCGGCGCGGCCGAGCACATTGACGACGTCCGCGATGACGTTGGCGACGATCTGGACGTCGTACGCCGTCATGTCGGGCGAGCGGCGCAGCCCGTACGCCGAGCAGAAGTCGGTGACACCGAGCCGCAGCGCGAGCACCCGCTCCCGGTACGCGCCGACCGTGCTGGCGATCCCCTTGAGGGTCTCGGACCTGGTCTCGAGATGGAGCAGCTCGGGGGACTCGAGCACCGGCATGGCGAACAGCCTGCTGCCGCTCTCGGTCTCGGCCTCGACGAGAGCCTCCAGGAAGGCTCCGCCGCGCTCCTGCGTGAACTTCGGCAGTACGAATCCGGACAGCAGCCGGACCGAGGTGCCGAGGCGCCGCACGAGGTCCGGTATCTGGCCCGCCTCCCGGACCCGGATGAACAGCAGCGGCACTTCCGCGCCGCGCGCATCGAGGTCGGCGAACTGGCGGACCAGGTTCTCCTCGGCGTCCTGGACCTCGGCGTCGTCGATGGAATCCTCCAGGCACAGCACCATGGAGACCACCCCGCGGGCTGCCTGCTTCAGGACGTCGTCCGCGAGCCGGGGCCGCGTCGCGGGGCTGTAGAGCGTGGCCCCGAGGGCGGCCGCGAGCATGCGTGCGGGAGAGCCGGCATCGAACTCGCACGGCTCCTTGTGGAACAGTTCCTTGCGTGCAGTGGCCGGGATATGCCCGAAATGACGCATGTAGTCCCCCGTACTGCCGTCGCGGCCCTGTCAGTGAGGTGGCCGGTAATAGTACGTAGGTGCAGGTGTCAAGAGTTCCCCAAGTGCATGAAATCCAGGTAACTCGTCCGGTTCCGGCCCCCGACTCAGGCTGCCCGCGTCCGGGCAGGTGCATGCCCGCCCTCCCCCGCGTTGTCCGTGCGGGGGCCGGGAAGGCAGGATGACGGGCATGACGCACGCGATGCTGAAGGGCTCCAACGTTCCGCTCGGAGCGACGGCGGTACGAGCCGTACTGCGCTGGTCCCCCGGCCCCGGGGTCCCGGACGTGGACGCCTCCGCCCTGCTGCTGGGCGCTGACGGCCGTGTGCGTTCCGACGAGGACTTCGTCTTCTACAACCAGCCCCGCCACCCCTCGGGGCTGGTGCGGCTGATGCCGAAGAAGCGCGAGGCCGAGGGGCTCACGGACACCGTCCAGGCGGATGTCGGATCGCTCGACGCGTCGGTCGACCAGGTGGTGCTCGCGGCGTCCTCCGACGGCGGCAGCTTCTCCGCCGTACGGGATCTGCGGATCATGCTGTACGACGCCGGGGCGGCGGACGGCGAGCCGCTGGCCGTGTTCGACGTACGGCCGGAGACCGGCGAGGAGACCGCGATCATCTGCGGTGAGCTGTACCGGCGCGGGGACGGCTGGAAGTTCCGGGCCGTGGGGCAGGGCTACCCGACCGGGCTGATAGGCCTGGCCACGGCCTTCGGCATCTCGGTGGACGAGACCGAGCCGCAGGCGCAGCCGGAGCCGTCCGTACCGTCCCAGCAGCAGGCCCCGTCGCAAACCCAGCCGCAACCGCAGGCCGGCGCGTCGCAGACCCAGCCGCAGCAGCCCGAGACGCAGGTGCCCGCACCGACGTTCCCCGCGCCCACGTCCCCCGCGTACGGCTATCCGCAGCAGACGGCGCCCCAGCCCGCACCGCAGCCCGCCTACGGCTACCCCCAGCCGGCCTCGACGCAGCCCGCGTACGGCTATCCGCAGCCCGCCGCCGCTGCCGCGCCCGCGGCGGACCCGAACTTCCGGCTGCCGCCGATGGGCCCCCAGTTCATCCGCCAGTGACCGGCGGCATGCTCACGCCCGACGGGTGAAGGGGACGGGTGAAGGGGACGGCGGCTCGGTTCAGGCCTTGGTCTTGTAGCCGCGTCCCCACTGCAGCCCCCAGCCGTACAGGCGGTCCAGCTCCGCCTGGAAGCCGTACACGAACTTCACCTCGCGGCGCACGACCAGCTCGCCCTTGACGTTCTCCACGGTGAACACGGCGCACGAGCGGGCCTGCGGGGCTCGCTCGTCCAGTTCGATCTCCACACGCGGCCCGTTGCTCGGGTACAGCGTGACCTTTGCGTGCGTACGGTCGAAGGCCGGCGTCCGGTCGTAGATGTAGACGAAGAACAGCAGCCGCTTGATCGCGTCGCGGTGGTCGAGATTGACGAACAGCGTCTCGCCGGAGGGCGCGCCGAAGCGGTCGTCGCCGCTGAGCCTGACGTACGGCGGCTCGTTGAGGCTGCCGAAGAAACTGCCGAGCGGCTGTACGACGCCCTTGCTGCCGTCCATCAGCTCGTAGAGGCAGCCGAGGTCCAGGTCCACGTTGACGACGCCCTGGGTGTGCGCCTGGACGACCTCGGGCTTGAAGAGCTTGGAGGGATTCCGCAGCAGCCGGCCGCTCTGCTTGGACCGGCCCTCGATGTCGGAGGTCCGCATCCGCCACGACAGATTGACCCGCAGGTTGCCGGTGGCGGCGCCCTGCTTGGTGAGCGACACCTGCGGATGCCGCCTCGTCAGCTGAATCGAGTTGGTCGAAGCGCTGCCCGAGTCGAACTGCGCCACTCCCCTGCCACGCCACCAACCGTCCCAGAAGGCCATGTGCCACCCACCCCTGACTGCGCCCGGGCCGGTACGTGCCCCGGCCGGTCCCGATATCTCGCGCGACCCTGAGGACCCTGAAGCCTGTGGAGCCCCTCAGGGCCCTGAGGATTCCGAAGGCCCTGAACACCGCGCGGGGCGGCCCGGAGGCCGGTGTGCCTCCTGGCCGCCCCGCTGAGAGCGTTCCTCAAACCCTGCGGCGTCACACGTGCTCCGACGTCCGAGGCGGGCCTCAGTCCGACGCCAGCGCCTTCTCCTCGGTCTCCTCCGCCGCGAGACGCCTGTTGCGCATCACGGAGGAGGCGAAGGACCAGGCGATCAGCACGACACCGATAAGGCCGGTGATGATCTCGCTGATCTCGTGCTCGATGGTGACGAGCAGGATGACGGCGAGCGCACCGATCGCGTAGTGCGCGCCGTGCTCCAGGTAGACGTAGTCGTCGAGGGTGCCCTGGCGGACCAGGTAGACCGTGAGCGACCGGACGTACATGGCGCCGATACCGAGGCCGAGCGCCATCCAGAAGATGTGGTTGGTGATCGCGAAGGCACCGATGACGCCGTCGAAGGAGAACGACGCGTCCAGCACCTCCAGGTACAGGAACAGGAAGAACGCCGCCTTGCCGGCCAGGCCCACCGCCGAGACCTGCTTGCCCTCGGCCTTGGCCTTCTCCTCCTCCTCGTGCTCGCGCTCCTCCTCTTCCTCGAGCTTGTCCTCGAAGTAGCCGGAGAGACCGCCGACGATCAGGTACGTGATCAGACCGGCGACACCGGCGAGCAGCACGGTGGCGGACTTGTCCGCGTAGCCGGAGCTCGTGTGGGCGTGGGTCGCGAAGGTCATCGCACTGACCAGGAGGGCGATCAGGGCGATGCAGACCGACAGCATGTCGATCTTGCCGAGCTTGGCCAGCGGACGCTCCAGCCAGGCGAGCCACTTGATGTCACGGTCCTCGAAGATGAAGTCGAGGAAGATCATCAGCAGGAACATGCCGCCGAAGGCCGCGATGGCCGGGTGGGCGTCGGTCACCAGCGCCTCGTACTGCTCGGGCTCGTCCAGCGCGAGCTGGACGGCCTCGATGGGTCCGACCTTGGCGCTGATGGCGACGATGGCGACGGGGAAGACCAGCCGCATACCGAATACCGCGATGAGCACGCCGACCGTGAGGAAGATCCTCTGCCAGTAGGCATTCATCTTCTTCAAAATTCCGGCGTTGACGACCGCGTTGTCGAACGACAGCGAGATCTCGAGGATCGACAGGATCAGGACGATCCCGAACGCCTCCCACCCCCACTGCCAGGCGGCGAATGCAAGGCCGATCGCTGTAATGGCGAACGACCAGCCGAATGTTCTCAGGACCACTGCCTATCCCATCGGTTGTACGGGCCCCGTTGGTAACGGGTCTCCCCCGTGCCGCACGCGGCTTTACGAAACGTTGACCCCGAAGTCTAGAGCGATGCCCCGGAGCCCCGACGCGTACCCCTGCCCCACCGCACGGAACTTCCATTCGCCCCCGTACCGGTAGAGCTCGCCGAAGATCATCGCGGTCTCGGTGGACGCGTCCTCGCTCAGGTCGTAGCGCGCGAGCTCCTGGCCGTCCGCCTGGTTCACGACGCGGATGAACGCATTGCTGACCTGGCCGAAGGTCTGGCCGCGGTTGTCGGCCTCGTGGATGGAGACCGGGAAGACGATCTTGTCGCAGTGCGCCGGCACCGTGGACAGGTCCACGATCAGCGACTCGTCGTCACCGTCGCCCTCGCCCGTGAGGTTGTCGCCGGTGTGCGTGACCGAACCGTCCGGGCTCGTCAGGTTGTTGTAGAAGACGAACCATTCGTCACCGAGCACGCGCCCCGACTGGCAGAGCAGCGCGCTGGCGTCGAGGTCGAAGGGCGCTCCGGTGGTGGAGCGCGCGTCCCAGCCGAGGCCGACGAGGACCTGGGTGAGGTTCGGTGCGGCCTTGGAGAGGGAGACATTGCCTCCCTTGGCGAGCGTGACGCCCATGACGGTGAGTCCTCCCCTGTGGATGTACGGAACTACAGGCGCGTCCGGCGCCGCACGGATGGTGTGCGGCGCCGGCTGCTTTCTCCCGGGGACCGGCCTCCGGACCCCCGGCAGTCAGGATGTGCGACTGGCTCGGACGTACTCAGACGTTGACGCCGAAGTCCTGCGCGATGCCGCGCAGGCCCGAGGCGTAGCCCTGGCCGATGGCGCGGAACTTCCACTCCGCCCCGTTGCGGTACAGCTCGCCGAAGACCATGGCGGTCTCGGTGGAGGCGTCCTCGCTGAGGTCGTAGCGGGCGAGTTCCGTGCCGTCCGCCTGGTTCACGACGCGGATGAACGCGTTGCGCACCTGGCCGAAGGACTGCTGACGGGTCTCGGCGTCGTAGATGGAGACCGGGAACACGATCTTCTGGATGTCGGCCGGGACGCCGGCCAGGTTGACCTTGATCTGCTCGTCGTCGCCCTCGCCCTCACCGGTGATGTTGTCACCGGTGTGCTCGACCGAGCCGTCGGGGCTCTTGAGGTTGTTGAAGAAGACGAAGTTCCCGTCGGTGGCGACCTTGCCCTCGGCGTTCGTCAGCAGGGCGCTGGCGTCGAGGTCGAAGTCGGTACCGGTGGTGGTACGGACGTCCCAGCCCAGACCGACGGTGACCGCGGTCAGGTTGGGGGCGGCCTTGGTCAGCGAGACGTTGCCGCCCTTGCTGAGGCTGACTCCCACGAGTCCTCCCATGTGGTGTTGAGGGGCAGCGCCCCCGTCGTGCGTTGGCATCGGATCAACGTCTGGATCCTAGTGACGGGTTCCCTGCGGAAACAGACACATCGAACGAAGAAGTCAGAGGGTGTCGAGCGCCTTGACGTAGTCGTTGAGGTCGCGGGCGTCCGGCAGGGCATTGACGACGCTCCAGCGCACCACGCCCTCCTTGTCGATGATGAAGGTGCCGCGGACCGCGCAGCCCTTGTCCTCGGCGAAGACGTCGTACGCCCGCGAGACCTCGCCGTGCGGCCAGAAGTCCGACAGCAGGGGGTACTCGAGGCCCTCCTGCTCGGCGAAGACCCGCAGGGTGTGGATGGAGTCGTTGGAGACGGCGAGCAGCTGGGTGTCGTCGTTGACGAACGCCGGCAGCTCGTCGCGGAGCGCGCAGAGCTCTCCGGTGCACACACCGGTGAAGGCGAACGGGTAGAAGAGCAGCACGACGTTCTTCTCGCCGCGGAACTCGGAGAGCGTCACCGTCCGCCCGTGGTTGTCCTTGAGCTCGAAGTCCGGGGCCTTGGTGCCGACCTCGATCGCCATGTCCATTACATCCCTTCGGGGCTGCGAACCAGTCGGCCCCAGCCTACGCACAGGGCCCAAGGGGAGGAGGGTGCGGGGGGGGGGAGGGGAGGAGGGGGGGGGGAGGGGGGGGTTGGTGAGGTGGGGGGTGGAGAAAACAAGGGCCGGGCCGGACC
>NZ_JBHWKX010000012.1:24704-134623 GCF_042730885.1 Streptomyces sp. NPDC059909 | reverse complement strand
GGTGGTGGGTGTGTTGTTTTTTTGTTCCCATCGTTCCCCTCCTCCCCCTTCCTCCTCTTTTTCGGCTGACATCTTTTCCCCCCCCCTCCCCCCCTGTCCCCCCTCCGGGTTTTTTTCCCCTTGGGCCCCGGGACAGCTGGTGCTCAGCGCTTGGACTTCGCCGTCTTGGGCGTGACCAGCCTGCTGCCGGTCCAGTCCTTGCCGGCGTTGATGCTCTTGGTCTGCGAGAGGCCTGCGGTCTGGGCGGCCTCGTTGATGTCGCTGGGCTCGACATAGCCGTCACGGCCGGTCTTCGGCGTCATCAGCCAGACCGTTCCGCCGTCATCGACCAGCCCGATGGCGTCCACCAGTGCGTCCGTAAGGTCGCCGTCCTCGTCACGGAACCAGAGCAGGACGACGTCCGCCACGTCGTCGTACTCCTCGTCGACGATCTCCTGGCCGGTGACGGCCTCGATAGCCTCACGGAGCTCCAGCTCGACGTCGTCGTCGTAGCCGATCTCCTGGACCACCTGTCCGGGCTCGAACCCCAGCCTTGCAGCTGGGTTGGTCCGCTCCTCCGCGTGGTCCGCGGTCGCGCTCACGGCTTGCCTCCTGATCTTGTTTCGGAAAATGCTTCAGCCGCGCGCGTACGCGAGGCATTGGCCGTAGTCCACACGGGCGGGACGGATCGCGCAAGTACCCTGCCGCCGAGACCGCCGAAACGGTGACGTTTACGGCCGTCCCGCCGCAACTCCAGGCAGTCCTGCGTCCGGAGCGGCGAAACACCCCACCCCCTTCGCCACCTTTGTACGCTTCGGTGGCGCCGGTCCGCCAATCGGGGGCGGTTGGTTACCCATCGGTAGAGATGACGTAATTGCTCCCCGGGGTACACGATGGGGAACGGCGCAATCACCGAGAACTTCACAGACCCCCCGCAACCGAGCAGCGAAGGAACAGCGTGGCTTCCGGATCCGATCGCACCCCGATCATCATTGGCGGCCTGCCGAGCCAGGTCCCGGATTTCGATCCGGAGGAGACCCGGGAGTGGCTCGACTCCCTGGACGCCGCCGTCGACGAGCGCGGCCGTGAGCGAGCCCGTTACCTCATGCTGCGTCTGATCGAGCGCGCCCGCGAGAAGCGCGTGGCCGTGCCCGAGATGCGCAGCACGGACTACGTGAACACGATCGCGACCAAGGACGAGCCGTTCTTCCCCGGCAACGAGGAGACCGAGCGCAAGATCCTCAACGCGACCCGCTGGAACGCCGCGGTGATGGTGTCCCGCGCCCAGCGTCCCGGCATCGGCGTCGGCGGCCACATCGCCACCTTCGCCTCCTCCGCGTCGCTCTACGACGTGGGCTTCAACCACTTCTTCCGGGGCAAGGACGAGGGCGACGGCGGCGACCAGATCTTCTTCCAGGGCCACGCGTCGCCCGGCGTCTACGCCCGCGCGTTCATGCTGGACCGGCTGAACGAGACCCAGCTCGACGCGTTCCGTCAGGAGAAGTCGAAGTACCCGAACGGGCTGTCGTCGTACCCCCACCCGCGGCTCATGCCGGGCTTCTGGGAGTTCCCGACCGTGTCGATGGGTCTCGGCCCGATCGGGGCGATCTACCAGGCGCGGATGAACCGCTACATGGAGGCGCGCGGGATCGCCGACACCTCCAAGTCGCACGTGTGGGCGTTCCTCGGCGACGGCGAGATGGACGAGCCCGAGTCGCTCGGCCAGCTGTCCATCGCCGCCCGTGAGGGCCTGGACAACCTGACCTTCGTGGTCAACTGCAATCTGCAGCGCCTCGACGGCCCGGTGCGCGGCAACGGCAAGATCATCCAGGAGCTGGAGTCGATCTTCCGGGGTGCCGGCTGGAACGTCATCAAGCTGATCTGGGACCGCACCTGGGACCCGCTGCTCGCGCAGGACCGCGACGGCATCCTGGTCAACAAGCTCAACACGACGCCGGACGGCCAGTTCCAGACCTACGCCACGGAGACCGGTGCGTACATCCGTCAGCACTTCTTCGGCGAGGACCACCGGCTGCGCGCCATGGTCGAGAACATGACCGACGACCAGATCCTGCACCTGGGCCGCGGCGGCCACGACCACCGGAAGATCTTCGCGGCCTACTCGGCGGCCCGCGCCCACAAGGGCCAGCCGACCGTGATCCTCGCCCAGACGGTCAAGGGCTGGACGCTCGGCCCGAACTTCGAGGGCCGCAACGCGACCCACCAGATGAAGAAGCTGACGGTCGACGACCTCAAGGGCTTCCGCGACCGGCTGCACCTCCCGATCAGCGACAAGGAGCTGGAGTCCGGCCTGCCGCCGTACTACCACCCGGGCCGCGAGTCGGAGGAGATCCAGTACATGCACGACCGCCGCAAGTCGCTGGGCGGGTACGTCCCGACCCGGGTCGTGCGGTCGAAGCCGCTCGTCCTGCCGGACGACAAGACGTACGCAGCCGTGAAGAAGGGCTCCGGACAGCAGTCGATCGCCACGACCATGGCGTTCGTGCGACTACTGAAGGACCTCATGCGGGACAAGGAGATCGGCCGGCGGTTCGTGCTGATCGCGCCCGACGAGTACCGCACCTTCGGCATGGACTCGTTCTTCCCGAGCGCGAAGATCTACAACCCGCTGGGCCAGCAGTACGAGGCCGTGGACCGCGAGCTGCTCCTCGCGTACAAGGAATCCCCGACCGGTCAGATGCTGCACGACGGCATCTCGGAGGCGGGCTGCACGTCCTCGCTGATCGCCGCGGGCTCGGCGTACGCGACGCACGGCGAGCCGCTGATCCCGGTGTACGTCTTCTACTCGATGTTCGGTTTCCAGCGGACCGGCGACCAGTTCTGGCAGATGGCCGACCAGCTCGCGCGCGGCTTCGTCCTGGGTGCGACCGCGGGCCGTACGACCCTCACCGGTGAGGGTCTGCAGCACGCGGACGGCCACTCCCAGCTGCTGGCCTCCACGAACCCGGGCTGTGTCGCCTACGACCCGGCCTTCGGCTTCGAGATCGCGCACATCGTCAAGGACGGTCTGCGGCGGATGTACGGCTCCGACGCCGAGCACCCGCACGGCGAGGACGTCTTCTACTACCTGACCGTCTACAACGAGCCGATCCAGCACCCCGCGGAGCCGGCCGACGTGGACGTGGAGGGCATCCTCAAGGGCATCCACCGCTTCAAGGCGGGCGAGGCGGGCGAGATCCCGGCGCAGATCATGGCGTCCGGTGTCGCGGTGCCATGGGCCGTCGAAGCGCAGCGGATCCTCGCCGAGGAGTGGAACGTACGCGCCGACGTGTGGTCGGCGACGTCCTGGAACGAGCTGCGGCGCGAGGCCGTGGCGGTGGACGAGCACAACCTGCTCCACCCGGAGGAGGACCAGCGCGTGCCGTACGTGACGCAGAAGCTCGGCGGCGCCGAGGGACCGTTCGTGGCCGTCTCCGACTGGATGCGGTCGGTGCCGGACCAGATCTCCCGCTGGGTGCCGGGGCGTTACACCTCGCTGGGCGCGGACGGCTTCGGCTTCGCGGACACGCGGGGCGCGGCCCGTCGCTACTTCCACATCGACGCCCAGTCGATCGTCCTCGCGGTGCTCACCGAGCTGGCGAGGGACGGCAAGGTGGACCGCTCGGTGCTGAAGCAGGCCGTGGACCGCTACCAGCTGCTCGAGGTGGCGGCGGCGGCTCCGGGCGCGGCGGGCGGCGACGCCTAGCTCTTCGTGCCTTCGTACCCCCGTTTACGATGCGCTCATGAAGGAACGAACCGCGCAGATGCGCTGGGAAGCGCGTACGCAGGGGCCGCTGCTGGGGCTCGCCATCGCGTTCGGCGCCGCCTACGCCGTGCCGATCGTGGCTCCGGACGCCCGGTCCTGGGTGCACGATCTCTGCGCGCTCGTGGAGTGGGTGGTGTGGGGCGCCTTCGCCGTCGACTATCTCGCACGGCTGGTGCTCGCGCCGTGCAAGTGGCTGTTCGTCCGCAAGCATCCACTGGATCTGCTGGCGGTGCTCCTGCCGCTGGTGCAGCCGCTGCGGCTGCTGCGCGTGGTCGCCACCCTGCTGCTCGTCGGGCGGCGCGCCCGGATGGCCCCGCAGATCACGCTGACCACGTATGTGGCGGGAGCGGTCGTCGGACTGATGATGTTCGGCTCGCTCGCGGTGCTGCACGTCGAACGGAACGCGCCCGACGGGAACATCAGAACGCTGGGCGACGCCGTGTGGTGGTCGTTCACGACGATGACGACGGTCGGGTACGGGGACCACGCGCCGACGACCGGCCTCGGGCGGGTGCTCGCGGTCGGGCTGATGCTCTCCGGTATCGCCCTGCTCGGTGTGGTGACCGCGAACATCGCGGCGTGGTTCATCGCCCGCTTCGACCGGGACGACGCCGAGGAGCGCCGGCAGACGGCGCTCCTCGAGGCCCTGGCCATGGAGGTCAGGGAGCTGCGGGCGGAGGTGGCGCGGCTGTCGGGGGCGCCGGTGGTCCCGACGGCCACGCCCGAGATGCCCGCGCAGGCTCCTAGTTCTCCCACACCTTGAACGCCCGCACCTTGTACGGGGACTGCGGCACCCAGGTGCCACCGCCCGGGTACGTCTCGAACTCGCCGGTCTCCGCGCACTCCGCCGACTGGTAGGTGGTGACGGGGCGTCCGGTGCGGTTGGCGAGGGCCTGGGCGGTGGTGCCGGCGGGGAGCGGTACGCAGGAGTCGATGTCGAGCCCGGACAGCTCATGGGTCTGCACGGTCCCCTTGAAGTCCGGCTTCTGCCAGAGGCACAGCTCCCCGGGGCCGCAGGCGCCGAGCGCGGGCCCGGTCGCGGCGGAGGCGGCGGCGGGCAGGAGTGCCGTGGTCAGGGCAAGGGTGGCGGTGAGGACGGACGTACGCATGGCGGATCAACCCCCGTGTCGTTGTGGATCACTGGCCGCAGCCTGACCGGTACGGACGTGGGCGCGGAAGACCCGCCGGGGCGGACCACCCTGATAGGCGACAGCCCCGCCGGAACCGCCCGGCGGGGCTGTCGTACATCGGAGGTTGACGTCGGGGTCCGACGCCCGTGGTCGACGTCGGAGGCCGGCCTCAGATGTGGGCCGCGCCCGCACCCGCCTCCGCGTTCTCACCGCGCTTGGTGAAGAGGGCGACTCCGGCGGCGGCCACCGCGACGATGCCCGCGACCGTGAAGGCCATGTGCATCCCCGACATGAAGGTGTCCTGCGCGACGCCGGTGATCTGCTCCACGACCGGCTTCGGGGTCTGCGGGGTGACCGGGGCGATACCGACCTCGACCGCCTCCTTCGCCATGCCCAGCTGCTCGGGCGTGAGCGGCGGGAGCTTCGCGTCCGCCCAGTTCCCGGCGAGGTCCGAGCTGACCTTGGCCGACATGACCGCACCCAGCACCGCCGTGCCCAGGCTGCCGCCGACCTGCATGGCGGCCTGCTGCAGGCCACCGGCCACGCCGGACAGCTCCAGCGGCGAGTTGCCCACGATGACCTCGGTGGCGCCGACCATGACCGGGGCCAGGCCGAGGCCGAGGAGAGCCAGCCAGACGGACATCGGCAGCGTGCCGGTGTCCGTCGAAAGGGTGGTCATCCCGAACATCGCGACCGCCGTGCACACCATGCCGCCGACCAGCGGGATGCGCGGGCCGAACTTGGTGATGAGCGCTCCTGCGAGCGGCGAGGAGACGATCATCATCGCGGTGAGCGGCAGCAGGTGCAGACCGCTGTCGACGGCGCTCATGCCGTGCACGTTCGCCAGGTAGAAGGTGACGAAGAACAGGCCGCCCATGAAGGCGAAGGCCATCAGCACCATCAGTACCGTGCCCGCCGAGACGGGGACGGAGCGGAACAGCCGCAGCGGGATGAGCGGCTCCTTGACCTTGCTCTCCCAGACGGCGAACAGCACGAACAGGACCAGCGCCCCGGCCAGCCAGCCCAGCGTGTTCGCCGAGCCCCAGCCCCACTCGCCGGCCTTGATCAGTGGCCAGATGAGGGCGAACATCGCGCCGGACAGCAGCACGATGCCGGGGATGTCGAAGGACCTCGGCGCGTTCTCGGCGCGGTGGTCCTTGAGGATGACCAGCCCGAGGACCAGCGCGACGACGCCGACCGGCACATTGATGAAGAAGACGGACTGCCAGCTGACGTGCTCGACGAGCACACCGCCGAGGATCGGGCCGCCGGCCGTCGACGCGCCGATGACCATGCCCCAGATGCCGATCGCCATGTTCAGCTTCTCGGCGGGGAAGGTGGCGCGCAGCAGGCCGAGCGCGGCCGGCATCAGCAGGGCGCCGAAGAGGCCCTGGAGCACGCGGAAGACGATCACCAGGGCGATGGAGTCGGCGAGGCCGATGGCCCCGGAGGCCGCGGCGAAGCCCGCGACGCCGATGAGGAAGGTCTGGCGGTGGCCGAAGCGGTCACCGAGCTTGCCCGCGGTGATCAGCGCGACGGCGAGCGCCAGCAGATAACCGTTGGTGATCCACTGGACGTCCGCGAGCGAGGCGCCCAGGTCCTTCTGGATGGCCGGATTGGCGATCGCGACGATCGTGCCGTCCAGCGCGACCATCATCACGCCGATGGCCACGGAGAAGAGCGTCAGCCAGGGGTGGCCGCGAAGCCCCTTGGCCGGCGCCGGTACGGGAAGATGGTCCGCCGGCGCCTTGTCGACTGTGGTCTGACTAGTCATGCGCCCGAGGCTAATGTCAGCGACTGACAGTTGACAAAGCAATTCATGAGTCGGTAACTGTCATGTAGCTCACAGATACCCTGAGCTGGGAAAAGCATCGAAGAGACGGCGGAGAGCAGGCCACGAGGTGACGGGAACCGGACTGCGTGAGCTGAAGAAGCAGCGCACCCGCGACGCCCTGGTGCGGGCCGCGCTCGAGCTCTTCACGACGCAGGGGTACGAGCACACGACGGTCGACGAGATCGTGGACGCCGTCGAGGTGTCCCAGCGCACCTTCTTCCGGTACTTCGCCAGCAAGGAAGAGGTGACCTTCGCCGTCCAGGAGCTCGTCGAGTCCCACTTCGTCGCGGAGCTGCGGCAACGGCCCGCCGACGAGGGCCCGTTCGACGCGATGCGCAACGCGGCGCACATCGCCTGGGACACCATCGGCGAGGTCATCGAAGCGGTCGTCCCGGTCGAGCTCTACATGCGGGCGTACCAGATGATCGAGTCGACGCCCGCGCTGCTCGCCGTCCATCTGCGCCGCTCCGCCGAACTGGACGAGGAGGTCGCCCGGTTGATCGCCGACCGCGAGGGCCTCGACATCGACGCCGACCCCCGTCCGCGGGTCGCCGTCGCCGCCTTCACCGGGGTGATGCGGGTGACCGGCCGGCTCTGGGGCCAGGGCGAGGACGCGAGCATGGACACCATCCGGGCACTGACCGAGAGCTATCTGGACCACCTCGGCCCGGCACTCGCGACGAACTGGCGCACGCCCGGTTCGAGGGCGGCGGGCTCGGGTGCGGCGGACGCAGGCGGGGCGGACGCCGGCGCGGCGGGTGGTGCCGGCGGCGCGGATGGCACGGGCGGCGCTGCGGCGGGCACGAGCGGCTCGCGGGATTAGGCGCCGGCTCGGCGGGGCGCGAGCGGCGCCTACGGAAAGTAGCCGCGCGCCGTTCCCTGCCCTCCGGACGCGTGATGTCCCTCACGGTCTTCGCGGCCATCGCCGGGCGGCCCCTACGCTGTCTCCTCAGTGACTGCTTTCGACTCCTCCCCCACACTCAACGTCTGGCGCGCCCTGCTCGCTCTCGCCGTCGTGTTCGTGCTGCTCGCGACCACCGGCTGGACCGCCGTCCGGCATCAGCGTGGTCCCGGCGAGCCGAGGGAAGCGGCACTCGCCTCCTGGGAGAAGGACCGGATCGGCACCCGTGCGCTCCCCGACCCGGAGTCGCCGCCCGCGCTGCTGGCCGGATTCTTCGCCTCCATCGGCACCAGGAACGCCGCCAGGCTGGCGAAGCGTCACCCCCTCGTCGTGGGAAACCTCAACGGGGTCCCGGTCACGTTGCGCTACCGCGCCAACCAGGTCGCCCTCTCCCAGGCTCGTCAGGTCGAGGCGTGGCGGATGCGCGACATCCGGCTCTCCGAGGACGGCAGACGCGAGGCGGGCCGCCGGATGCACCGGCTCGAGTCGCTCATGCGCCCCGGCCGGCAGATCCTCGCCTTCGACCCGACCGGCAAGGGCCGGGCGGCCGAGGTGCTCGGCGATCTCGACCACGCCCAGCGGGTGTCGGTGATCGTCCCTGGAGTCGACACCAATCTCCTCACCTTCGAGAAGACCGAGCGCAAGTTCACGGCACCGGCCGGGATGGCCGAGTCGCTGTACATGGCCGAGCGTGCCGCGTCGCCGCGTACCCGCACCGCCGTCATCGCCTGGGCCGACTACACGTCCCCGGCCGGAGTGGGCCTCGACGCCTCGACCGGAAGGCTCGCCGCGAGCGGTGCCGACCGGCTGGTGGAGATGACCCGCGCGCTGCCCGGCACCGCCCCGGTGTCGCTCTTCTGCCACAGCTACGGCTCCGTGGTGTGCGGGGTCGCCGCCCGCGAACTGCCCGGCCGGGTCGGCGACCTGGCCGTCGCCGGCAGCCCCGGCATGCGGACGGAGAGCGCCGCGCAGCTGAGGACGGACGCCCGGGTGTGGGCGATGCGGGACAGCGACGACTGGATCCAGGACGTGCCGTACATGGAGGTCGGCGGACTCGGCCACGGCGCCGATCCGGTGGCCCCCGGCTTCGGCGCGCGGGTGCTCTCGGCGGCCGGAGCGGTCGGCCACACCGGCTATTTCGAGCCGGGCACGGAGAGCCTCAGCAACTTCGCCGAGATAGGCGTCGGTTCTTACGACACGCTGAGCTGCGCGGACGGCGATGCTGCCTGCCTCACCGGCGTCGACGGTACGGCAGCGGTCTGACGCGCGAAGAGGCGTGCGCGGGCGTACCGGGTGCACGCCGGGGATTGCCCCGATGGGCGACGCGCGGGCGCACGCCGCCTACGATGAGGCGCATGGGTGATGTGCTGGCCGGAATTCATGCCACCTGGGAGTTCGAACCGGACTCCGTACTCATCCGCTTCGCACGGGGGACCCGCGGCACGCCCAAGCTGTTCCAGGCGTTGGGCGAACGGCGCATTCCCCTCGAAGCGCTGGAGTCGGTGACCCTCTCCCCGGGCAAACGCGGCACGTTCGTGCTGCACGCGGTGCCGAGACCGGGCGCCGATCCGCTGATGGACGCGGCCGCGGGCCAGCTGAAGGAAGGCTGCGACCCGTACCGGCTGGTGCTGCCCGCGGAGCGCGAGACGCTCGCCGAGTACTACGCGGACGAGCTGCGCGCCGCGCTTCCCGTCCTCTCCGTCGAGGACGCGGTGCCCGCGGCCTCGTACCTGGTCTCGTCGGTCGCCGCGCCGCTGCAGTTCAAGGCGTACGACGGGAAGGCGACGTTCGACGGGGACAAGGTGTCGTTCCGCTGGTTCTGGACGGGCGCCTCGTCCGCCAAGTGGAAGGCGGGCGACCAGAGTTTCGCGGTCTCCGACCTGGTGGGCGTCGAGTGGCGCTCCCCCGATGTCCTGGACGGCTATCTGCGGCTGCTGCCGCGCGCCGGATCGTCGAGCGCACAGGCCGACCAGGATCCGGCCGCGGTCGTCTTCGGCCTCGGCTACGGCCCGGTCCACGAGTCCCTCCCCTTCGCGGCGGCGGTCCTCGAAGCGATCCGCGGGGCGGCCCCCGCGGCGGTGCCGGCCGCGGTGTCGGCCGCGGCCGGGGCGGTCCCGAGTGACCCGGCGGCGGTCGCGGAGCGGATACGGCACTTGGGGGAGCTGCACAGTGCGGGGCTGGTGACGGACGAGGAGTTCCGAGCGAAGAAGGCGGAGCTCCTGGCGGAGCTGTAGGGGGCGCGCCGCGCCCCCTGGGCCCCGGTCCACAGTGCGTTGTTGCCCCGCGCCGGGGCGATGCCCGGTTTGTCCGTCCGCACACGCCGGACGGGCCGGCTCTGCCGGGGCGTCATACCCCGGTATGACGTCGCGCCCGGCTCCGCGGTATGACGTACCGCGCCGGGGCGGCGCCTACGCTGGTCGGGCCATGTCCTGGACTGCCCTGCTCCCCGTCCGCGAGGCCCTCCGTGGTCTCGCGCACCCCTCGCACGCACCCACCGCGCTGCTCGCCGACTCGCCGAAGCGGTGGAGGCGCGCGCTGCCGTACGTGGTCGTGCTCGCGCTCACCGCCTCGCTGCTGCCGTCGACGATCGCCGTTCTCACCGACGTGTACGGCATGAACGCCGGACTCGCAGGGGCGATCGCCACCGGTTCCGCCGCGCCGCTGCTGCTGATCGCGCACCGCCCGCTGCAGGCCTGGTGGATCGTCTTCCCCGTCGACATCGTCTGCGCCTTGAACCTGGCGGGTCTGGACGCACGCGACAACACGGCCTGGCCCTGGCCGCCGCCGATCATCGTCGGCTACCTCTTCCTGATGCTGGCGCTCGCCCTGCGGGAGCCACGGCGCACGCTCGTGACGGTCTGGCTTCTCACCGGTGGGGTCGGATACGTACTGGGGCAGCTCGCGCCGGATCGCGGCAACGGCACCCATGTGCTGCTCTTCGTGCTGAGCGGCGTCGTCCTGGTCATCGGCGGGGCCCTGCGCGAACGCGGCGACGTACAGCGGAGGCTGGCCGAGCAGGAGACCATCAGCGAGGCCGAGCGGGCGCAGCGCACGCTGCTGGAGGAACGGGCCCGGATCGCCCGCGAGCTGCACGACGTGGTGGCCCACCACATGTCGGTGATCACGGTGCAGGCGGACTCGGCGCCGTACCGGATCAGCGGGCTGCCGGAGGCCGCCCAGGAGGAGTTCGCCACGATCGCCTCCAGCGCACGGGAGTCGCTCGCGGAGATGCGCCGGCTGCTGGCGGTGCTGCGCAGCGACGGCTCGGAGGGCGAGCGTGCGCCGCAGCCGGGGCTCGGGCGGGTGCAGCATCTGGTCGAGGCGACGGTACGGGCCGGGGTGCCGGCCGAGCTGTCGCTCCCCGCCGGGCTGGGTGACCTTCCGCAGGCCGTGGACCTGTCCGCGTACCGCATCGTGCAGGAGGCGCTCGCGAACGTGGTCCGGCATGCGCCGGGCGCGGCAACCCGCGTGTCGGTGACCGCGGACGACGGGTATCTGACGGTGCTGGTGGTCAACGGCCCCGCGGCCGAGCCCGTTCCGGCGCTGGAGACCACCGGCACCGGCCACGGGCTGGTCGGGATGCGGGAGCGCGTACGGTTGACCGGCGGCAGCCTGGACACCGGGCCGCTGCCTGACGGCGGCTTCCGGGTCGCCGCGCGCATGCCGCTGACGACCGTGCCGGACGATGTGAAGGACCCCCGTTGACCATTCGCGTGATCATCGTCGACGACCAGGCCATGGTGCGCGCGGGCTTCGCCGCGCTGCTGTCCGCGCAGGCGGACATCGACGTCGTCGGCGAGGCACCGGACGGCCGGCAGGGCGTGGACCTGGCGTACTCCGCCCACCCCGATGTGGTGCTGATGGACGTACGGATGCCGGAGGTGGACGGGCTGGCGGCAGCACGGCAGATCCTGACCCCGCCGCCGGGGATCGTCCACGTGCCGAAGGTGCTGATGCTGACCACCTTCGACATCGACGACTACGTGTACGAGGCGCTGCGCGCGGGCGCGTCGGGGTTCCTGCTCAAGGACGCGCCGCCCGCCGACCTGATCTCGGCGGTACGGATCGTGGCCGCGGGCGAGGCCCTGCTCGCACCCTCCGTGACACGGCGCCTGATCGCCGACCTCGTCGACAAGCGCCCGGCCCGGCGCAAGGACCGCGCCTCCCTCCGGCTCAACGGCCTCACCCCGCGCGAGACCGAGGTCCTCGAACTGATCGCGCGCGGCCTGTCCAACCAGGAGATAGCCGAGCACCTCGTCCTCGCCGAGCAGACCGTGAAGACCCACATCGGCCGCATCCTGGCCAAGCTCGGCCTGCGTGACCGCGCGCAGGCGGTGATCTTCGCGTACGAGTCCGGACTCGTGACCCCTGGAGACCAGTAGTACCCAGGTATCACCGGGCAGTTGGCTCCCCGGTGTGACGCCTCCTCAGGCACCGTCTTCCTACCTTCCTCCCCGCCACGCAGTCGGAGGAGGAAGAGGGGATCATGCGACGGTTCAGGAGGACTCTGGTCGCCGCGGCGCTCGCGACGGCCGTCGTCGCGGGGACGGCCGGGTGGGCCTCGGGGACCGCCCAGACGCCCGTCACCGGGCCGCCCCCGGGGACCGCCGAGTGGCGGGCCGACCGCTCGCTCGGGCGCGAGCTGCCGGACCCGGCGAGCGCGTCACCGGATGACGTCGCTTCCTTCTTCGCCTCGCTGACGGCCGGTCAGCGGCATGCGCTGGTCGAGCGTCATCCGAGGGTGGTCGGCAATCTGGACGGCGTCCCTGTCGCCCTGCGGTACGAGGCCAACGCCCGCGCCCTGCGGGCCGGTGCGGACGGCCGGCAGATCCTCGCGTACGACCCGCGCGGCCGGGGGCAGCTGGTAGAGGTCCACGGCGACCTCGACCGCGCCCGCCATGTCGCCGTGGTCGTGCCTGGCTCGGACATCGACGCCGGGACCTTCGACCGTACGAGCGCGATGGCGCGGTCGCTGTACGAGGCGGCGAACGGCCTCACCGCCGTGGTCGCGTGGGCCGGCTACACCACGCCCGTCGGCGTCGGCATCGACGCCGCCACCGGTGAGCTCGCGGAGGCGGGCGCGGAACGGCTGGTCCGCCTCACCCAGGGCCTCGCCGCTGCGGGCGCCCCGAAGCCCGCCCTGTTCTGCCACAGCTACGGCTCCGTCGTGTGCGGGCTCGCGGCGCACGGGGCCGACGCGTCGGACATCGTCGCCTTCGGCTCCCCCGGGATGCGCGCGGACAGTGTCGCGGATCTGCGCACGGATGCCCGGGTGTGGGCCGCCAAGGCCCCTTCCGACTGGATCTCCAAGGTCCCGAACGTCGAGTTCGCGGGGCTCGGCCACGGAAACGACCCCGCCGCGCCGGAGTTCGGCGCCCGTTACGTGCCCGCCGGCGACGCCGAGGGCCACACCGGCTACTTCGCGCCCGGCACCGCGTCGCTCCGTACCTTCGCCGCCATCGCCCGGGGAGAGGCCCGATGAAGACGCTCGCCGCACTCACCGCGAAGATCGAGTCCTCGACGCAGGCCCACCGCGACCGCGCGATCGACGGCCTGCGCGCCCTCGCGCTGCTCGCCGTGCCGACCGGGCACTGGATGCTCGGCGGCTTCACGCTCGACGAGGACGGCGCGATCCACAACGCCAGCCCGCTGTCCGCCTTCGGTTTCTTCGCGCCCGTCAGCTGGGTGCTCCAGATGCTGGGCATCTTCTTCCTGGTGGGCGGTTACGCGTCCGTGCTGTCGTACCACCGCAGGACCGGCAGCACCGCGCAGTGGCTGGGGGGCCGTGTCGCCCGGCTGGGGCGGCCCGTGCTCGGGGTGACGGCGGTGTGGGCCGTGCTGATCGCGGCGCTGTCGGCCGCCGGGGTGCCCGCCGAGACCCTGCACACCGCCTCGACCCTCGTGGTCCAGCCGCTGTGGTTCGTGGGCGTGTACGTCGTCGTCACCGCCCTCACCCCGCTGTGCGTGCGCGCCGCGCGACGCCTGGGCGGGTGGGCCGCGGCGCCGCTGCTCGGCTCGGTCGCCGTCGTCGACCTCCTGCGGTACGGGCCGTACGCGGACGGCATGCCGTCCTGGCTGAGCGTGCTCAACATCCTTCCCGGCTGGCTCTTCGCATACCAACTCGGCGTCTCCTGGGGCGAGAAGCGCATCGGGAAGCGGGGCGCGGTGCTGCTGCTGGCCGGCGGGACGGTGCTGTTCGCGGCGTTGCTCGTCCTCTTCCACTACCCCGCGTCGATGGTCGGCGTGCCCGGGGAGGCCCGCACGAACTCCCATCCGCCGTCGCTGCTGGTCCTGGCGCTTGCGGCGGCGCAGAGCGGTGCGGCGGTGCTGCTGCGCGAGCGGCTGGGACGGTTGCTGGAGCGGCCCGCGATGTGGGCGCCGGTCGTGGTCGTCAATCTGTCGGCGATGACGATCCTGTGCTGGCACCAGACCGCGATGCTCGCGGCCGCGGTCCCCGCGTCGTACGCGGGCGCGGTGCCGGGCCTGACGACCGCCCCGGACTCCCTGGGGTGGGTCCTGGCCCGGCCGGCCTGGCCGCCGCTGTTCGCGGGGCTGCTGGTGCTCATCGGGCGGTACGCCCGGGGCTTCGAGTCCCCGTGGACGCGGGCGACGACGGCGCGCCGGGCGGTGGCGGGGCTGCTGGCGGCGGGGTTCGCGGCGTTCGCCCTGGGGTTGGCGTGACACGTGTGCCTGCGGGTCCGTCCCCCCAGCCCCCGGGGCAGGTGCCGGGGGCCGACCCCCCGAGCCCCTGCGGCGGCTTCGCGCCGCATCCAGCCGCATCCAGGGGAGGGCCGGTGGGCGCCACCCACCGGCCACACCCCGCCGGAGGCTACTCGCGGGCCGCCGCAGTGGAGGACATGTCCAGGTAGCGGTGGCCCACCACCTGGCCCGCGATCGGCTCGAGCAGGGCCAGTTCCGGCTCGGTCAGCGTGATGCGGGTCGCGGCGGCGTTCTCCTCGATGCGGGTGCGCTTGCGGGTGCCGGGGATCGGGACGACCGTCACGCCGTGGACCCGGGCCCGCTGCTGGACCCATGCGAGCGCGATCTGCGCCGCCGTCGCCCCGTGGGCCGCCGCGATCTTCTTCAGCGGCTCGAGCAGCGCCGCGTTCGCCACGGCGGCGTCCCCGACCATGCGCGGCTGGTAGCGGCGGAAGTCGCCCTCGGACAGCTCCTTGCCCGCGTCCGCGAACGCCCCGGTCAGGAAGCCGCGCCCGAGCGGCGAGTACGGCACGAGACCGACGCCCAGCTCCGCCGCCGCCCCGACCGCGCTGCGCTCCACGTCACGGCTGAAGAGCGACCACTCGGACTGCAGGGCGGTGATCGGGTGCACGGCGTGCGCCTCGCGCAGCTCCGCGCCGGTGACCTCGCTCAGCCCGAGGTACCTGACCTTGCCCGCCGCGACGAGCTCGGCCATCGCGCCGACCGAGTCGGCGAGCGGCACGCCGGGATCGCGCCGGTGCATGTAGTAGAGGTCGATGACGTCGACGCCGAGCCTGCGCATGCTGCCCTCGACCGCCTCGCGGATGTACGCGGGGTCGTTGCGGATGCCCCGGTACTGCGGGTCGTCCGTCCGTATGATCGAGAACTTCGTGGCGAGCGTGATCTCGTCCCGGTGGGCCGTCACGAAGGGCCGCAGGAACTCCTCGTTCGCGCCGCGCCCGTACACGTCCGCCGTGTCGAAGAGCGTGACCCCCGCCTCCAGCGCCGCGTCGAGGGTGTCGCGGGCCGCGGCCTCGTCGGTGTCGCCGTAGAACTCGCTCATGCCCATGCAGCCGAGGCCCTGCACCCCGACCTCGGGGCCGTCCGTACCGAGCCGTACCTTGTCGATCTCGCCGCTCCTGCCGTTCGTGCCGTTCGTTCCGTTCGTCATGGGGCTCAGGCCCTCTCCGACGCCCGGTGGGCGTCCGCGTAATAGCTGATCTTGTAGTCGAGCACGGCCAGCGTGTCCTGGAGCTCCGCGATCCGCGCGCGTACGGCACGGCGCGTGGCCTCCAGCAGCTCCTGCCGCTCCTCGAAGGTGTGGTCGCCCTCACGCACGAGCTCCGCGTACCGGACCATGTCGGCGACCGGCATCCCGGTGCGCCGCAGCTTGCCGACGAAGTCCAGCCAGTCCAGGTCGCGGTTGCGGAAGCGCCGCTGGCCGGTGTGGGAGCGGTCGATGTGCGGCATCAGCCCGATGCGCTCGTACCAGCGCAGCGTGTGCGCGCTGAGTCCGGTCCAGGCGACGACCTCGCTGATCGTGTAGTGGTCCTGCCCCTCGGGCCGCGGATGGACGGGGGGCGCGGCGACGCAGATGTCGGTTGTCGCGGATGTGGTCTCCAGCACCGTCATGACCTCCACGCTAGAAGGTTGGAGTGCACTCCAAGCAAGCGAAAACTGTCGGCTTTCCGCGATGCGCTGGCTAGCCTCCCCCTCATGAGCCTCGCACGCCGCGCACGTCCGGACGACGCCGAAGAGCTGGTGCGCCTGCGTACCGTCATGCACGACTCGTTGGTTGCCGCGCCGAACCCCGACACCAGCTGGCAGCCCGCCGCCGTCGAGTCCCTGCGCAAGCGGCTCGCGGATCCGGACGGGAACCTGACGGCCTTCGTGGTCGACCGGCCCGGCGGGCTCGCCGCCTGCGCGGTGGGGACGATCGAGTACCGGCTCGGCGGCCCCGGCAACCCCGCCGGCACCACCGGCTACGTCTTCAGCGTCGCCACCGACGCCGACCGGCGCCGGCGGGGCCACTCGCGCGCCTGCATGGAGGGGCTGCTCGCCTGGTTCCAGGAGCACGGCGTCCGCAGGATCGATCTGCGGGCCTCGCAGGAGGGCGAGCCCCTGTACGCGTCGCTCGGCTTCGTCAGGACCCCCGATCCGGCGATGCGGCTGACCCTTTAGGGTCGTAGGCATGCAGAGCCTGGCGTTGACCGAGAACTGGCCCGTCCCCACCGCTGCCGCCGCCGTCGTCCGCGCGGACGGCACCGTCGCCGGGGCGTACGGCCCCACGGCGCACCGCTTCCCGCTGGCCTCGGTCACCAAGCCGCTCGCCGCGTACGCGGTCCTCGTCGCGTACGAGGAGGGCGCGGTGGAGCTGGACGAGCCGGCCGGGCCCGAGGGGTCCACGGTCCGGCATCTGCTCGCGCACACCAGCGGTCTCGCGTTCGACGAGCACCGGGTGACGGCCGCGCCCGGTACGCGCCGGCTGTACTCGAACGCCGGCTTCGAGGTGCTCGGCGACCACATCGCGAAGGCGACCGACATCCCGTTCGCGGAGTATCTGCGCCAGGCCGTGCTGGAGCCGCTGGGCATGACGTCGACGACGCTCGACGGCTCGCCCGCGAAGGACGGTGTCTCGACGGTCGACGACCTGGTGAGGTTCGCGGCGGAGGTGCAGGCGCCGCGGCTGCTCGACGCGCGGACCGTGCTGGAGGCGATGTCCGTGGTCCACCCCGGGCTCTCGGGCATCCTGCCGGGATACGGGCACCAGAAGCCCAACGACTGGGGTCTGGGCTTCGAGATCCGCGACGGCAAGTCCCCGCACTGGACGGGGGCGATGTCCTCGCCGCGTACCTTCGGGCACTTCGGCCAGTCCGGCACGTTCCTGTGGATCGACCCGGAGGCGGGGGCTGCGTGTGTGGCGCTGACCGACCGGGCCTTCGGGCCGTGGGCGATCGAGGCGTGGCCGCCGTTCACGGACGCGGTGCTGGCGGAGCTGCGGGGCTCCCGCTAGGGCCTGTCCGGAAGACAACCCCCAGGTCCTGTCCGGTCGATCAGGCCGGATCAGGGAGCGGGGTCTGGTGCATGTGGTCTCCCCAGGCCCGCAGGGCCCAGGGGGCGCATCGCACGGCGGAGGTGAGGCCCCCGCCGAAGGCAGGGGGAGAAAACGACGCGGTGGGGGCACCTCCCGTGCCCGAAGGGCTACGGGCGAGTTGGTGACCGACGACAACGCAGCGAGGTGCGGTGCCAGGGCACGCGAGCCCGGCAGGATCGGCCGGTCAGGGTCTAGGACCGCGAGGGCAGGGTGGTCGGACTCGGCCGGGGCTGGAGGCCGAGATCGATGTCGGCGTCGCAGTTGGCCTGCTCCAGCGCGCCGTCCGTCCCCCTCAAGTGCACCGGGGTCAGCCCTTCGGCGTCCTGGGAGAACGCGATCGTGCAGACCAGCTGACGCATCCCGAGGTCGTCGAGGCCGCCGAGCGCGATCGGCAGGGTGACCTCGACGCCGCCCTGCTCCGGCGGCATCACGCGGACGACCGGAGCCTGCGGGCCCATCGCGGGCAGGCCGTCGGTGAGTCCGGCCGCGCGTTCCTTCCCCTGCGGGCCGCGGAACAGCGCCGTGACCGCCTCGGCGGTCCGATTCCCCGGGTTCTCGGCATCCTCCGACCCGGCGTCCGGATTCCCGGGGCTCGCGGGGTTCTCCCCCTCCAGGTACCGGATCACGGGGGTCAGTTCTTTCTGCGGGGTCCGGAAGAACAGCACCAGGCCGCCCCCGCTGTTCGGGAAGACCTGGATCGTGGCCGGGCCGCCCGCCTCGATGACGTCGGTCTCCTGGATGCCGCAGCCGGTGAGGGCCGCGGCGGCCAGGGCGCTCAGCGCCGCCGCGGCGGCGCGCGGTCGTCTCATGGGGCCGTCTCCCGCGGGTACAGGGGCATCTCCACGGTGAAGAGCGCTCCGCCGCCGGCGGCGTTCGCGGCGCGGACGGTGCCGCCGTGCAGTCGCACGTTCTCCTGGGTGATCGCGAGTCCGAGACCGCTGCCCACCGAGCGGGTACGCGCGGCGTCGGCCTTGTAGAAGCGGTCGAAGATGTGCGGGAGGACGTCGTCCCGTATGCCGGGGCCGGTGTCCTCGACCTCGGTGACCAGCACGTGCGCGCCGTCCGCGCGCGCCTCGGTGCGCAGCCGTACGGTGACGGGCGCGGCGCCGTGCCGCAGCGCGTTGCCGACGAGGTTGGCGACGACGATGTCGAAACGGCGCGGGTCGAGGCGGGCGCGGATGCCGTCGGGCAGTTCGGTGCGGACCCGGCCGTCGGTCCAGTGCCGGTTCTCCAGGGTCTTGCGGATGGTCTCGGCCGCGTCGACCTCGTCGGTGTTGAGCTCGGCCGCACGCGCGTCGAAGCGGGAGATCTCCATCAGGTCCTCGACGAGCACGGCGAGCTTCCCGGTCTCGGAGCTGATCAGCCGGACGGCCCGGGCGGTGTCGGGGTCCAGGCCGTCCGCGTCCTCGTCGAGGACCTCGGTGACGGCGAGCATCCCGGCGAGTGGGGTGCGCAGTTCGTGCGAGACGTCGGAGGCGAAGCGCCGGGCGCGCGCCTCGGCCTGCCGGAGCTCGTGCACGGAATGCTCGAGCTCGGCCGCGGACTCGTTGAACGTACGGGCCAGATCCGCGAGTTCGTCGCTGCCCCGGACCTGGATGCGGGTGTCGAGGCGACCGCTGCCCATGTTGCCGGCGGCCTTGCGCAGTTCGCGCACCGGGCGCAGCACGCTGCGGGCGGAGAACAGGGCCGGGACGAGCGCGATCGCGAGGCCCGGCAGGGCGCCGTCCCTGGCCGCGGTGACCAGGGCCTCGACATTGGCCTGCTCGTCGTCCATCCGCATCACGGCGAACAGGACGAGTCCGCTGGACAGTACGCCGTTGGCGCCGGCCTTGAACACCGCGGGCATGGCGATGGTCAGGTACGGGACGCCGTCCTTGACGACCCGCTCGAAGCTCCCGTTCGGCTGCCTGTGGGCCGCACGGCGCAGCTCGGGGGTGATCACGCCGGAGGTGGGGCTGGTGCCGGACGAGGCCCGCAGCGAGCCGTACTCGGCGAAGACGACCCACGGATGCGGTTTGCCCCTGCGGGCGATGTCGCGCAGCACGTCCCGCAGCGACGGGCCGCCCTCCACGGGCAGCGAGAGGCCGAGCTGCTGGACCTGTTCGCGGAACGACGCGACCGCGGTGTCCTGCGCGGTGACGAGGACGGCGTTGCGCGCCTCGCGGTAGGTGAGGGCGGCCGTGGTCCCGGAGCTGACCACGGCGACCAGCAGGAAGGCGAGGACGAGGCGGGTGCGCAGCCCGAACGCGGCGATGCGGCGCCGGCCCCCGGCGCCTGTCACAGCGGTCCGAAGCGGTAGCCGAAGCCCCGCAGGGTCTGTATGTAGCGGGGACGCCCGGCCTCGTCCTCGATCTTGTTGCGCAGGCGCCGTACGCACGCGTCGACCAGCCGTGCGTCGGCGTGGTAGTTGTGCTCCCACACGTGCTCCAGCAGCTGCTGTCTGCTGAACACCTGCTCCGGGAACGCGGACAGGTGCAGCAGCAGCTTCAGCTCGGACGGCGCGAGCGCGAGCCGCTGCCCCGCCTTGGCGACGGTGAGCCCCGCCCGGTCGATGGCGAGCTCGCCGTGGAACTCGACCGCGGGCCGCCCGCCGCCCGGCTCCTCGATCCGGCGCAGCACGGCCCTGATCCGGGCCTCTATCACTTCGGTACGGGCCGGTTTGACGATGTAGTCGTCGGCGCCCGCCTCCAGCCCGACGACGACGTCGAAGTCGTCGCCGCGCGCGGTGAGCATGATGATCGGCAACTGGCTGTTCTCGCGCACCCGCCGGCAGACCTGCACGCCGTTCATGCCGGGCAGCATCAGGTCCAGCAGCACCAGGTCAGGCCGGAACTCGCCGAGCGCGGCCAGTCCGGCCTCACCGGTGGCGGCGGACCGTACGTCGTGGCCCCGGCGTCGCAGGCCGAGCTCGACCCCTTCGCGTACGGACGGGTCGTCTTCGATGAGGAGCACACGGGGCATGGGTGCAGGGTCTCCCGAGGGTGTGTCAGCGCCGGGCGAGGCGTCGGCGTACGCCGGAGAGCAATGTGTCCAGTTCGGTGAGCCGCAGCGGACGGGCGAGCAGCGCGAAGGTCAGCACGATGACCGGCGCACCGGCAGCCGTCGCCGCCGCGGCACCTGCCGGGGAGGCGAAGCGGGCGGCGAGATGACCGAGCACGGCGGCCGGGACCGCGGCGAGCAGCAGCCGGGCATGGGCGCCGACGGCCGCCGAGCGCCACAGCCGCGCGCGGCGCTCCCCGGCGGACAGCCGGCGGTTCAGGACGTACGCCGTCAGCGCCCACCCCGCGCACAGCGCCAGCGAGTACGCCCCGGCCATGCCCGTGACCGCCCAGCGCACGGGCAGCAGCAGGTACGCGGTCACGGAGAGGCCCGCGTTGAGGCCCGCGATCACGAGGTTGAGCAGGAACGGGGTGCGGGTGTCGGAGAGCGCGTAGAAGGAGCGGGAGAGGACGTACTGGCCGGACAGGGCGATCAGCCCGGGGGCGAACGCCATCAGGATGCCCGCCATCGCCGCCGTGTCGCCGGCGTCGGTCCTGCCGTACCCGTAGACGAGGGCCATCACCGGCTGGGCGAGGGCGAGCAGCATGCACGCGGCGGGAACGACGGCGGCCGAGCTGCTGCGCAGGGCGTACGAGACATCGCGCCGTACGCCGGCGGTGTCCGCGTCCGCCGCGGCCGCGCTCATACGCGGCATCAGCGCCGTGACCAGGGAGACGGTGACGATGCCGTGGGGTACGACCCACAGCACATAGGCGTAGTTGTACGCGCTGAACCCGGGGCCGCCGCCGAGGCGCGCGGCCGTCGCCAGCCGGGTCGTGACCCAGAACGCGAGCTGGTTGGTGAGCACCAGCAGCACCAGCCACCCGGCCGACCGCAGCGGCCGGGTCAGCCCGCTGCCACGCCAGTCGAAGCGGGGCCGCCAGCGGAAGCGGGCCGCGCGCAGGGCGGGGACGAGGGCGAGCGCCTGGACGGCGATGCCCGCGGTCGTGCCCCAGCCGAGCAGCGCGGTCTCGCCGGAGGTGAGGGTGCCTCCGTCGGCCGTGGCCAGGTACAGCCCGAACACCGCGATGACGACGACGTTGTTGAGGACGGGTGTCCACGACATCGCCCCGAACCGGCCGCGCGCGTTGAGGACTTGTCCGAGCAGGGTGAACAGCCCGAGGAAGAAGATCTGCGGCAGACAGGAGCGGGCGAAGGCGATGGTCATGGACGCCTGCGCGCCCGTGTAGTCGGTGTAGGCGTCGACGATCGCGGGCGCCGCCCAGACCGCGCCCGCGGTGATCACCAGCAGGGCGACGGCGCAGACGGTGAGCAGCCGGTCGGTGTACGCGGCGCCGCCGTCCTCGTGCTCCTTGGCCGCCTTGACCAGCTCGGGCACGAACACGGCGTTCAGCGCGCCGCCGATGAGCAGCATGTAGACGATGGTGGGGACGGAGTTGCCGACCGCGTACCCGTCGGCGACGAGGCCGATGCCGAGCGCCGCGGCGACCACGGCGGAGCGGACGAATCCGGTGGCGCGGGAGACGACGGACCCGGCGGCCATGACGGCACTGCTGCGCAGCGCGGACGGCGCTCTGCCCTCGGCCCGCGGGGCGACGGATGTCGCGCTCATCGGCGGGCCAGGTACGCCTGGAAGGCGCGGTACAGCGTGTGGTTGGCGGTCCCGCCCAACGGCCTCTCCCATTCCCCCAGCGTCTCGACGATCTGACCTCCGGTACCGAGCTTCCAGCGCAGCAGTCCGAATGCACGTTCGTCGGGGTCGAGTGTGGAGGGTACCCCGCGCATGTCGTACACGTCGGCGCCGAGCGCGTGGGCGTCGAGCAGCATCCGCCACTGCAGGGCGTTGGATGGGCGGACCTCGCGGCGGTGGTCGGCGGAGGCGCCGGTCTGGTACCAGACCCGCCGGCCCACCGTGACCATGGTGTGGGCGGCGAGGATCTCGCCCTCGTGGCGGGCGAGGTACAGCTTCATCCGGCCCGGCTCCTCGGCGTTGAGCGCCGCGTACTGGCGCTCGTAGTACGGGAGCGAGCGGCCGAGCCGGAAGCCGTCGCGCTCCTCGGTGATCCGGAGCAGCCGGTAGAACTCGGGGAGTTCGGCCGTGCTGCCGACGACGACCTCCACGCCCGCCTTCCGGGCCCGGCGGACGTTGCGGCGCCACTCCTGGTTGAGCCCGGTCCACAGGTCGTCGGGGGTGCGTCCGGCGAGCGGCACCCGGAAGACAAGGCGGGGCTGCGCGTCCCCGTCGTCCCCGGTGCCGTCGCCGCCGCATCTGCGCCAGCCGCGCGCCCGCAGCCGCTCCGCGACCGCCGTGCCGAGCGGGTCGACCTCGCAGGCGAGGACGTCGGTCAGGCGCCGGCCGGGGCCGGTGAGCGACTTGAGGCGGTCGGCGTTCCAGCGGCGGTACGCGGGCGAGGGGCCGATGCGCACGGCGAAGGCGCTCGCAGCGCGCAGATGGTGCAGCAGCGGGTCGAGCCAGCCGTCCATGTCCGGGTCCGTCCAGTCGGCGACGGGCCCTTCCGGGAGGTACGCGAAGTACTTGCGGGTGCCGGGGAACTGCCGCAGCAGCACGAGCGCGACGCCGGTCAGCCGCCCGGCCTCCGGCTCCGGGCCCCAGCCGAGCAGTTGCGCACGCCATCCCTGCTTGACCTGCGCCCAGGACGGGCACTGCAGGAAACCGGCGCCGAGGGCCGCTCCTGCCTGCGAGGCCAGGAAGGCCTGGTAGACCTCGGGGGTGAGGGGTGCCAGGCGGGTTGGCGCGGACACGAAGGGCACGGTGGCGCCGGGCAACGGCTTCGGCGAGTGGAATCTGTCCTGGGAGGAGTGGCGGACGCGGAGCGCGCTCAGCCCGACAGCTCCCAGATGAGCACCTCGGCGGCGACGGCGGCGGCCAGTTCGAGTCCCTCGGCGTCCGTGATCCGCGCGGCGTCCCCGGGACCCAGGTCGTCGCCGGCGAGCCGCACCACACCGCGTACGACGTGCACGTACACGAAGGGCGCGTCCGGTATCGCGGTCCGCTCGTCCGTCGCGAGGCGCCGTACGTGCAGCAGCGCGCCGGCCTCCGGGAGTGCGTACGGGGTCGAGTCGGCGATGCCGCGCACGATCTCGTACGAGGGGTCCCCGCCCGGGTCGTTCGGGGCGAGCCACATCTGCACGAACGTCAGCGGTGCGTCGCCGTCGTTGCGTTCGACGTGGCGCACGCCGGCCGCCGAGCTGAGCCGCTGCACGTCGCCGGGCCGTACGACGGTGGCGTGCCCGGCCGAGTCCCGGTGCGTCAGCTCGCCCTCGACGACCCACGTGACGATCTCGGTGTGGCTGTGCGGGTGCTCGTCGAACCCGGCGCCGGGGGCGAGGCGCTCCTCGTTGCAGGCCAGGATCGCGCCGAAGCGCAGATTGTCGGGGTCGTAGAAACGCCCGAAGGAGAAGGCGTGCCACGACTCGATCCCGGCGGCTTCGTCCCCACCGCGGTAGCGCCCTCCGGCGCGCCGTACGGAAATCACGCCTCTACGGTAGGGCCCGCCCCGGGTCCACCGTGACCGGTCCGCCCGGTCCGGTCCCGCCCGGTCCGGTCCCGTCTGATCCGGTCCCGGCGGATCCGGTCCTGGTCGGGCCTCCGTGACCCGGCCCGCCCGGCCACGCGCGCGGGCGCCTGCGGCGGGCCCTTCTCCCCTCCCCGCCCCTTCCCGAACCGGGGGCTCCGCCCCCAGACCCCCGCTGGGGCTCCGCCCCGGACCCCGTCCTGCGGGGGCTCCGCCCCCCAACCCCCGGATTTCGGGGCTCCGCCCCGGACCCCTCCCCCTACGCCCTGACGGGCGTTGGGGGGGAGCACCCCGCAACCGGCCACCCATCAAGCCGGTCCGGCGCTTGAGGTCGAACACCCGGGCCAACCTGCCGGTTCGGGGGCAAGCTCAAGCCCGTCCGGCGCTTGAGGACGGACACCCCGGGCGACCACCCGGTAGCGGCCACCCCACCGAGCCCGCCCGCCGGTACCGGAACCGGACGCCCGGGGGCCGCCCCCCGGAAAAAGGGGTCCAGGGCGGAGCCCCGGGACCCGGCACCCCGGGCGGGGCTCCCGATAAGGCACTCTTGTCCCCGTGCCCCATCCCGAACCGGCTCTGCCCGCCAACGCCGCCCACCCGCACTCCGCGACCCTGAAGCGCCTGGAGCAGTCGTCCGGGCGCCTGGCCGCGAACGCCATCGCCCGCATGGACGAGACGCTGCCGTGGTACCGGGCGATGCCCCCGGAGAACCGGTCGTGGATCGGTCTGGTCGCCCAGGCCGGTATCGCCGCGTTCACCGAGTGGTTCCGGCACCCCGAGACCCCGCAGGCGATCTCGACCGACGTCTTCGGCACGGCGCCGCGCGAGCTGACCCGTGCGATCACGCTCCGCCAGACCGTGGAGATGGTGCGGACCACGATCGAGGTCATGGAGTCGGCGATCGAGGAGGTCGCCGCGCCCGGCGACGAGTCGATCCTGCGCGAGGCGCTGCTCGTGTACGCCCGGGAGATCGCCTTCGCGACCGCGCAGGTGTACGCGCAGGCCGCCGAGGCCCGCGGCGCCTGGGACGCCCGGCTCGAGTCTCTCGTCGTGAACGCGGTGCTGTCGGGCGAGGCCGACGAGGGCGCCGTCAGCAGGGCCGCGGCGCTCGGCTGGAACTCCCCGGAGCATGTGTGCGTGGTGCTGGGCACCGCCCCGGACGGGGACAGCGAGCTCACCGTGGAGGCCATCCGCCGCGCGGCCCGGCACGCCAAGCTCCAGGTGCTGACCGGTGTGCTCGGCGACCGACTCGTCGTCATCGCGGGCGGCAACGACAATCCGCTGCAGGTTGCCAAGGCCCTGATCGGCCCGTACGCCGCGGGCCCCGTCGTCGCGGGACCCGTCGTGCCCGACCTGCTGGCGGCGACACGCTCCGCGCAGGCCGCGGCCGCCGGGCTGAAGGCGTGTTCCGCCTGGCAGGACGCCCCGCGGCCGGTTCTGGCGGATGATCTGCTGCCGGAGCGCGCCATCGCGGGCGACCCTGCAGCCCGCGAGCAGCTGGTGGAGGAGATCTACAGACCGCTGGAGGAAGCCGGCTCGGCGCTCCTGGAAACCCTGAGTGTCTATCTGGAGCAGGCCAGCAGTCTCGAGGGTGCCGCACGGATGCTCTTCGTCCACCCCAACACCGTTCGCTACCGGCTTCGACGTGTGACTGACGTCACCGGCTGGTCACCCTCCGATGTCCGCTCGGCGTTCACTCTCCGGATCGCACTCATCCTCGGGCGTCTGGTAGACGGCGATCCGCAGTCCTAGTCTTTTGTCGGACACCAACAATTCCCCTGACGGTTCTTGGTCCCTGTCCCCACGGGCGGCCCGGACCGTCCACAAGAGAGAGTGTGAGGGTGCTCGTACTCGTCGCTCCCGGCCAAGGCGCTCAGACGCCCGGCTTCCTGACCCCCTGGCTCGAACTCCCCGGCGCCTCCGACCGCATCGCGGCCTGGTCCGACGCCATCGGACTCGACCTCGCCCACTACGGCACGAAGGCCGACGCGGACGAGATCCGCGACACCGCCGTGGCGCAGCCGCTGCTCGTCGCGGCCGGTCTGCTGTCGGCGTCCGCGCTGGGCGACATCGCGCCCGGTGCCGTCGCGGGCCACAGCGTCGGTGAGATCACGGCCGCCGCGTTCGCGGGTGTCCTCGACGACACCGCCGCGCTGGGTTTCGTACGTACCCGCGGACTGGCGATGGCCGAGGCCGCCGCGGTCACGAAGACCGGTATGTCGGCGCTGCTCGGCGGTGACCCCGACGTCACCGTCCCGCATCTGGAGAAGCTGGCTCTGACCCCGGCGAACGTCAACGGCGCGGGCCAGATCGTGGCCGCCGGCACCATGGAGCAGCTCGCCGCGCTGGAGGCGGACAAGCCCGAGGGTGTGCGGCGTGTCGTGGCGCTGCAGGTCGCCGGCGCGTTCCACACGCACCACATGGCGCCCGCGGTGGAGAAGCTCGACGTGGCCGCGAAGGCCCTCGCCGTTGCCGACCCGAAGGTGCCGTACGTCTCCAACAAGGACGGCCGCACCGTGGCCACCGGCGCGGACGTCGTCTCCCGGCTCGTGGGCCAGGTCGCGAACCCGGTCCGCTGGGACCTGTGCATGGAGACGTTCAAGGAGCTGGGCGTCACCGCCCTGGTGGAGGTGTGCCCCGGCGGTACCCTCACCGGTCTGGCGAAGCGCGCCCTGCCGGGCGTCGCGACCCTCGCGCTGAAGACCCCCGACGACCTCGACGCGGCCCGCACGCTGATCGCCGAGCACACAGCAGCCTGACAAGGAGCCGTAGCGCATGTCGAAGATCAAGCCCAGCCAGGGCGCCCCGTACGCACGGATCATGGGCGTCGGCGGTTACCGCCCGACCCGGGTCGTGCCGAACGAGGTGATCCTCGAGAAGATCGACTCCTCCGACGAGTGGATCCGCTCCCGGTCGGGCATCGCGACCCGTCACTGGGCGAACGACGAGGAAACCGTCGCCGCGATGTCGATCGAGGCGTCCGGCAAGGCGATCGCCGACGCCGGGATCACCGCCGAGCAGATCGGCGCCGTGGTCGTCTCGACCGTCTCGCACTTCAGCCAGACCCCGGCCATCGCCACGGAGATCGCCGACAAGCTCGGCACGAACAAGGCCGCGGCCTTCGACATCTCGGCGGGCTGTGCCGGCTTCGGCTACGGCCTCACCCTCGCCAAGGGCATGGTGGTGGAGGGCTCCGCCGAGTACGTCCTGGTCATCGGCGTCGAGCGGCTCAGCGACCTGACCGACCTGGAGGACCGCGCGACGGCCTTCCTGTTCGGCGACGGCGCGGGCGCGGTCGTCGTGGGTCCCTCCCAGGAGCCGAACATCGGTCCGACGGTCTGGGGCTCCGAGGGCGACAAGGCCGGGACGATCAAGCAGACCGTGCCGTGGGACCACTTCCGCACCGGCGATGTGGCGCAACTGCCGCTCGACGCGAAGGGCGAGGTCAAGTTCCCCGCCATCACCCAGGAGGGCCAGGCGGTGTTCCGCTGGGCCGTCTTCGAGATGGCGAAGGTCGCCCAGCAGGCGCTCGACGCGGCCGGGATCACCGCGGACGACCTGGACGTCTTCATTCCGCACCAGGCCAACATGCGGATCATCGACTCGATGGTGAAGACTCTCAAACTGCCGGAGCACGTCACGGTCGCCCGCGACGTGGAGACCACCGGCAACACCTCGGCCGCCTCGATTCCGCTCGCGATGGAGCGGCTTCTGGCGACCGGGCAGGCGAAGAGCGGCGACACCGCGCTCGTCATCGGCTTCGGGGCGGGTCTCGTCTACGCCGCGACGGTCGTTACCCTCCCCTAGGCAGCATCCGGATCTTCCGGACTCCGGTTCCCGGGTCCTACGGTCCTCCGGACAACGCCAGATCAACCCTCTGCTACACACCGAAGGAGCGCCACATGGCCGCCACTCAGGAAGAGATCGTCGAAGGTCTCGCCGAGATCGTGAACGAGATCGCCGGTATCCCGACGGAGGACGTCCAGCTGGACAAGTCCTTCACCGACGACCTGGACGTCGACTCGCTGTCCATGGTCGAGGTCGTCGTCGCCGCCGAAGAGCGCTTCGACGTCAAGATCCCGGACGAGGACGTCAAGAACCTCAAGACGGTCGGCGACGCCGCCGACTACATCCTGAAGCACCAGGACTGATCCCCGACTGATCAGGTACGCCACCCAGCGGTGGCGCCGCTGATTCACGAACCCTCATAGACCGTGGAGAAAGAATTCCTGTGAGCTCGACCAATCGCACCGTGGTCGTCACCGGTATCGGCGCAACCACACCGCTGGGTGGCGACTCCGCATCGACCTGGGAAGGTCTGATCGCGGGACGCTCCGGCGTCAAGCCCCTCGAGGGCGAACGCTTCGCCGACCTGCCCGTCCGTATCGCCGCCCCGGCGGCGGTGGACCCGGGCGAGGTCCTGCCCCGGCCGCTGGCGCGCAAGCTGGACCGCTCGGCCCAGTTCGCCCTCATCGCCGCCCGTGAGGCATGGGCCGACGCCGGCTATGCCGCGCCGGCCGGCGAGGACGAGAAGGTCGCCCCCGAGCGGCTCGGGACGGTCATCGCCTCCGGCATCGGCGGCGTCACGACGCTGCTCGACCAGTACGACGTGCTGAAGGAGAAGGGCGTACGCCGCGTCTCCCCGCACACCGTGCCCATGCTGATGCCCAACGGCCCCTCCGCGAACGTCGGCCTGGAGGTGAACGCCCAGGCGGGCGTGCACACCCCGGTCTCCGCGTGCGCGTCGGGCGCCGAGGCGATCGGCTACGCCGTCGAGATGATCCGTACCGGCCGCGCCGACGTCGTGATCGCGGGCGGCACCGAGGCGGCGATCCACCCGCTTCCGGTCGCGGCGTTCGCCAACATGATGGCGATGTCCAAGAACAACGACGAGCCCGAGAAGGCCTCGCGTCCGTACGACAAGTCCCGTGACGGCTTCGTCCTCGGCGAGGGTGCCGGCGTGGTCGTCCTGGAGTCGGCGGAGCACGCCGCCGCGCGGGGCGCGAAGGTGTACTGCGAGGTGCTGGGCCAGGGCCTGTCGGCCGACAGCCACCACATCGCGCAGCCCGAGCCGACGGGCCGCGGTATCGCCGCCGCGCTGCAGAACCTGCTCGACTCGACGGACCTCAAGCCGTCCGAGGTCGTGCACCTCAACGCGCACGCGACGTCCACCCCGCAGGGTGATGTCGCCGAGATCAAGGCGCTGCGCAGTGTCCTGGGCGACGACCTCGACCATGTCGCGGTCTCGGCCACGAAGTCGATGACGGGTCATCTGCTGGGCGGCGCGGGCGGCATCGAGACCGTCGCGACGGTCCTGGCGCTCCACCACCGGCTGGCCCCGCCGACGATCAACGTCGACGACCTCGACGAGTCGGTCGACGCGGACATCGTCCGCGACGAACCGCGCACGCTGCCCGAGGGCACGATCGCGGCGATCAACAACTCGTTCGGCTTCGGCGGCCACAACGTGGTGCTGGCGTTCCGTACGGTCTGATCGCGCCCCACGACTGGCCGGCTGACGACTGATCAGCCGATGAGCTGAACCCGAGGCCCCCGCCGGAATCTCCGGCGGGGGCCTCGTCGTGCCCGGAGCGGCGAGCCGCTCAGCGCAGGGCGGCCCGTCGCGCCCGGAGACCGGCACGGTCGCGGTGGGTGCGCCACGGTCGTCGAAGGCGAGCAGGGCACGGGTGCCGCGCTCGTCGTCCTCCGTCACGGCGACGACCACGGGCGCCACGGAGACCACGGCGGCCTCGGGTGTCACCTTTGCCGTCGGTCTTGTCCAGGCGTGCGCCACGGGCGGACCCGGCGGCCATCTCGGCCGCGTCCCGGACCTCGCCCGCGCCGCCCGCCGATGACGTCGGCGGGGCCACCGCCGTCGCCGCCCCCGCCGGACGGCCAGGACGTCCCGCACACGACCTGTGCCTCGGCCATCCCTCCGAAGACGGGTCCGGCCAGCAGCACCGAGGCCGCGCCCAGTGCCGTCCCGGACAGCAGAACGGCGGCCGACCCGGCCGCCGTACGTTCACGCATTCACACACCCCACCTCACGGCACGCCCCCTGCGTGCCCGTTGGGGCGGAATCCATCTTCCGAAGCCTTCCGAGGCGTTCCAAGGGCGCCCGAGGGCTCCCGAACGCGGAACCCGCTCAGACCACCTGGTGGAGCCAGCGCACGGGGGCGCCCTCGCCCGCGTAGCGGAAGGGCTCCAGTTCGTCGTCCCAGGGCTTGCCGAGGAGGCGGGAGATTTCCGCCTCGAGGTCCGTCTCGCCCTGCGCCGAACGGGCGAGGGCGGCGCGGAGGCGGTCCTCCGGGATGAGGATGTCGCCGTGGATGCCGGTGACGGCGTGGAAGATGCCGAGCTCGGGGGTGGCGCTGTAGCGCTCGCCCTCGGCGGTGGGGCAGGGTTCCGCGGTGACCTCGAAGCGGAGCATCTGCCAGCCGCGCAGCGCGGACGCCAGCTTCGAGGCCGTTCCGGGTTCGCCCTGCCAGGAGAACTCGGCTCTCCAGGTGCCCGGCGACGCCGGCTGGCGGATCCAGTCGAGCTGGACCCGCACGCCGAGTACACCCGCGACCGCCCATTCGACGTGCGGGCACAGAGCGCGGGGTGCGGAGTGGACGTACAGAACGCCGCGTGTCGTCACCGGGACCTCCAGTGTGGGACGAGGTTCGCCTTTCCCAGCGGCCTCAGTAAACAGCATCAGGAGTGAAACTCCGCAAAACGGACAGCATGTGACGTGATGTAATTTACCGGAGCCGGGTGGGCCAGGTGCCTCAGGTTCGACGGGGGAAAAGCTACCGTGCGGCGGGGGCCGAGGTGTGTCGTACCGTGCGGCCGGGGGCCCGTACGCACGAAGGTTTCACCCGCGAGGACGCCAACGGGGAGGGCAGGATGCGTGAAAACCGGCGGAGTGGGCGAACGATTCTTCGACCGCCCACCGCCGTCGCCGCATTGACGGCGGCGGCACTCGTCGGGCTCGCGGCACTGACGGGGTGCACCTCCGGCACGCCCACCACGCAGAGTCACCCGCAGAAGCGGCCGCGCCCCTCCCCCACCCCCGTCTGGGACCGCAGCCCGTCGTCGGTGGCCGCAGTCGGCGACTCCATCACGCGCGGCTTCGACGCCTGTGACGTACTCGCCGACTGTCCGGAGGTGTCGTGGGCGACCGGCACCGACACACAGGTGCGCAGCCTCGCGCAGCGCCTCCTCGGGCCGGCCGCGGTGGCCGGGCGGAGCTGGAACCACGCCCGGACCGGGGCCCGCATGGCGGATCTGCCCGGACAGATGGCGGAGGCGGCGGCCCGCAGACCCGGCCTGGTCGCGGTGATGGTGGGCGCCAACGACGCCTGCCGGGACTCGCCCGGTCTCATGACGCCGGTCGCGGACTTCACGGAGGCGTTCGCTGCCGCGATGAGCACCCTGCGGCGCACGGCCCCCACGGCCCAGGTGTACGTGTCGAGCGTGCCGGACCTGAAGCGGCTGTGGTCGACGGGCCGCGGCAATCCGTTCGGCAAGCAGGTGTGGAAGCTGGGCATCTGCGCCTCGATGCTGGGCGACGCGGACGACATGAGCGAGGACGCACGGCTGCGCCGGGCTCAGGTCCACGACCGGGTCGTCGCGTACAACGAGGCGCTGAAGAGCGTCTGCGCGAAGGATCCGCGCTGCCGGTACGACGGCGGGGACGTCTTCGCCTTCCGTTTCACGGGTGAGCAGTTGAGCCACTGGGACTGGTTCCATCCGAGCAGGGACGGTCAGAGCAGGCTCGCGGAGATCGCGTACCGGAACGTGACGGCCGCGGAGCCGCCCGCCTGACGGGTCCCGTCCGGGACGCCGGGGCGGCGGGGGCGGCGGGCCCCGGGGCGGTTGTCAGGTGCCGCCCCGGGGCCGTCACATGCGCCTCAGACCTCCAGGGTGGCGGCCAGACGGCGGTCGTCGAGGCAGTGGGACGCCTGGACCTCGTACGAGCCGGAGACGAAACTCCAGGATCCGCCTTCCTCGTCCCAGATCTCGAAGGCGCGCCGGGGCAGCGGGATCTCGACCTCCACACTCTCGCCGGGGGCGGCCGTCACGGACGCGAAACCGGCCAGCCAGCGCCGCGGGCGCTGTTCGCCGTCCTCGGCGGGAGCGGGGGCGAGATAGATCTGGACGGTCTCGCGGCCGGGGCGTGAGCCGCTGTTGCGGACGCGGACCTTGGCGGTCGCCGGTGTCGCCTCCAGGGACTGGTACTCCCAGTACGGTCCTGCTGGCAAGCACTCGAAAGAAGGAACGGGGCGACGTCCGATGGCCAGGGCCAGGAGCGAGGAGAGACGCGCGGAAATCCTGCGCGCCGCCCTCGAAGTGATCGCCGAACGCGGCTACCGGGGTTCGTCGCTGGGCGCGGTCGCGGAGCGCGTCGGCCTCACCCAGCAGGGGCTCCTGCACTACTTCCCCACCAAGGAGGCGCTCCTCGTCGCTGTCCTGGAGGAGCGCGACCAGTGGGACACGAGCGGCGCGCGGCACTCCCCCGGCAGCTGGCGTGTCGAACTGCTCGCCTCCCTGGTGGAGTACAACGCGATGCGCCCGGGCATCGTGCAGACCTTCTCCGCGCTGCTCGGCGAGAGCGTCACCGAGGACCATCCGGCCAGGGAGTTCTTCACCCGCCGCTACGAGCAGGTGCGTACGGAGATGGCGGCCGTCCTCCGCGCCGAGTACGGCGACCGGCTGCCGGGCGGACTCACCCCGGAGCGGGTGGCTCCACTGCTGACCGCGGTCATGGACGGACTGCAGTACCAGTGGTGCTGGACCCGGAGTCGGTGGACATGCCGACGGCGTTCCGGGACTTCCTGAAACTGCTCGAGCCCCGTTAGTCCCTCTGTTCACAGCCCAACTCCTTCCCGATACTGGCCACTTCGGAGTGGTCGTCCAGGGAAGGGATGCGGCGTGCGGCGGACACTGGGAGTGCTGCTCGTCTCGGCGGTGGCCTGCACGATGCTCGGTACGGCGCCGGCGGGCGCAGCGGACGTGCCGGGCGTCGCCACCGTGGAGGAGAAGCGGCTGGAGGGGGCCGTACCGCAGGAGATCCTGCGGCGCAGCGGATTCGACGCGGTGGCACCGGAGTTCGCGAAGGCGCTGGGGGCCGCGGATTCGTACGCCGAGGCGTGGCGTGCCGTGGACCGGCACGGCTCCGGGCTGTGGCGGCGGGCCGTCGACCGGGCTCAGGGCAGGGGCGCCGTACGGGGCGATCTGAGCCGGGACGACGACCGGCCGCTGTACTGGGCGCGGCTCGGCATGACCCGCGAACTGCGGCAGTGGCAGCCCGGCTTCGGGCTGTCCGAAGCCGCGCGGACCCGGCTGCTCGACCGGCTGGAGCAGACCTCGCGCGGCCAGGACACGCTCGGCTTCCCACGCGGCAAGGGCCCTGACGGCAACGGCTTCAAGCGGATCGTGCTGACCGGCTTCGACCCCTTCACGCTGGATCGCGACATCCGCATCAGCAACCCGAGCGGGGCCACCGCCCTCGCCCTGGACGGCACCTGGATCCGTACGGCGGACGGGGGCGCGGCCAGGATCGAGACGGCCGTCTTCCCCGTCCGCTGGACCGACTTCGCGGCGGGCACGGTCGAGCGGACCCTGCGCCACCGGCTGCCCGAGGCCGACCTGGTCACCACCGTCAGCCAGGGCCGCGTCGGCAGGTTCGACATCGAGCGCACCAACGGCGCCTGGCGGGGCGGCTTCCCGGACAACGAGAATCTGTCGCGGACCGAGACCGTGCCGGTGACCGACCCGGCCTCGCAGCCGCAGTGGACGTCGACGACGCTCCCGTACGCGGCCATCGCCGCCGCGCGCACGGGCCGCTTCCCGGTCTACGACAACACGTCGGTCACCGAGATCCCGGCGGGCGGCACCGACCCGGTGGTCCGCCCCGACGGCCCGACGCCCGGCTCGACGGCCCGCGCCGGAGGCGGCGGCAACTATCTCTCCAACGAGATCGCCTACCGGGCCACCCTGCTGCGCGACCGCCTCGGACTGCACGAGGCGCTGCCGGCCGGCCATGTCCACACCCCGGTCCTGCAGTTCGGCACGGGCAACACCGACCCGGCGACGGGCACGGTGACCGATCCCGACTTCGTACGCAACCGGCTGGACATCATCGCGCAGGTGCGGGCGATCGTGCAGGTGGCGGCGGCGAACCGCTGACGCACACCGGCCATGATGGACGCGTGATCGTCGCAGCTGCTCAGTTCGCTCCCGTTCCGGGTGACATACCGGCCAACGTCCGCTCCATGGCCGGCCTGATCCACGAGGCCGCCGCTCGCCGTGCCCGGCTGGTCGTCTTCGGCGAGCTGGCGGCCACCGGGTACGAACTGGGCCTGCTCGCCGCGGACCCCGGCCTGTGGCCGGCGCCCGACGACCCGCGACTGGCGCGGGTGCGGGAGGCCTGCCGCGCCACCTCCACGGCAGCCGTGGTCAACTGCGCGGCACCGACGGACGGCGGCCGGCCCGCCATCGCGTCACTGGTCATCGGCCCGGACGGCGCGCTGATCGCCCGCTACGACAAGCGGCATCTGCACGGCGCGGAGAACGACGTCTTCGCAGCCGGCTCCGCGGACGGCCGCTTCACCCTGGACGGGGTCCGGTTCGCGCTCGCCGTCTGCTACGACAACCGTTTCCCGGAGGTCGCCGGGCGCGCCGGTGCCGACGGCTGCCAGGTGTACGTGGCGAGTTCGGCGCTCGACGTCGGCAACGACTCCTTCGAGTCGGTGTATCCGGTCCGTGCGCGGGACAACGGGCTGTGGGTGGTGCTCGGCAACCTGGTGGGGCCGAGCACGGAGGCGGGTGAGTGCGCAGGGGGCAGCGCGGTCTGGGGCCCGGACGGCACGCTGCTTGCCACGGCGGGCAGCGACGCGCCCGGGCTCGCGGTCGCGGAGCTGCCGCTCGGCCGGCGGCTCCCGGCTGGAGGGGCTCGGGTGGAGGGGCTCGCCCAAAGGGGTTCGGCCGCCTGGAGGAGACGGGGCGGCAGGCAGGGGGACGTGACCCGGATGTTCCAGCCCCGACGGCGGGCGTGGCGGTCAGGGCCAGGCCGATCTCGTCGTCGAGGTCCCAGACCCGGGAGATCGCGGCAACGATGGCGGCAAGCTTCTCCTCCCTGGACGGCGGCTAGCTCGCGTCCTCGTCTCCCGTGTCCCCGATGACGTACGCCATGAAGCCGTTGATGAGCTCGGCGGCGGGACGCCGTGCCTGGCCCTGCTGGGGCGCCTCGCGGGCGAAGGGGAAGGCCTCGCCGTGCCGTTCGGCCGTGCCGGAGAGGACGGCCAGGCAGAAGGCGTCGAGCCACGTGTGCGCCGGGAGGGGCTCCGGGCTGCCCTCGGAACCGGCCTCGTAGCCCATGCCGAAATTGACGTACACGTCGACGACACGGGCCTCGGGCCCTAGGACCGGGCCTCGTTCTTGCTGAAACCGTACAGCGACGACGGCGGTGGCGACGACGGTGACGGGCCCGGGCCAACGTTCGGGTCCGGCGCCCGGTGCGCGGGCTCCGGCTCGGGCCGGGGCGCGGTCAGGTCCCGGACCAGCAGCGTCGCGCCCGCGACCGCGCCCGGCATCAGGAAGACGGCGACGAGGGGGACGAGGAAGGCGAGCGTGAGCGGGACGCCGAAGCCGAGGGCGAGCGCGCGGCGGCCACGCAGCAGCGCGAGACGTTCCTTCAGCTCGACACCGCGCCGCTGCAGCGCCACCGCGGTGAGCTCATGGGCGAGGAAGAAGCCGGAGACGCAGAAGCCGATCGCGGGGACCACGGTCTGCCCGACGACCGGGACGAAGCCGAGCGCGAAGAGCACTACGCCGTACAGGGCGACCCGCAGCAGCACCCGGACGCTGTCCCGGGCCGAGATCCACAGCTCCCGCCAGAGCGGCAGCCCGGACTCTGGCACGTCGCCGCCCTCGGCGCGGTCGACCTGCTCGGACAGCGACTCGTAGAACGGCTGCCCGATCAGCAGGGTCACGGCGGTGAAGGTGATCACGGCGAGGAACAGGCCGAAGCCGAAGACCAGTCCCGTGAGGAAGCCGCGGAACAGACCGAGCCACGGCGACGACCAGCCGTCGGCGAACGGCGTCGCCCAGCCCACCAGGTCGTCGGAGCCGTAGCCGAGCCCGATGAGCGCGCCGGCGTACAGCACCAGGGCGATCAGCCCGGGCAGCAGCCCGAAACCGAACCACCGGCCGTGCCGGCCGACCCACCGCTGGCCCTTCATCAGATAGCCGAAGCCCACCCGGAGATCACGCATGCCGCCCACCCTATCGGGGGGCCGGAATGCGCCGGTCAGGGGCCGTGCGGCCGGGCCCGGGCGCCCCGGGTGCCCCACAAGTCCCCCTTGTTGTCACGGAGTTGAACGGATAGACCCTGCGTACCGAACGCTTCCGAGATCGCCGGGCGTTCCGCGGGCGGCCACGAGCGTATCTGGTGACCGTCACGGCCCCGGAGACGGCCAAGGAGGCCCGCGACCAGGAGCGGATGGCGAGCTCATCGAGAACCGGCCCGCGGCGGCCACGCGCGACCCGCGCCTCAAGCCGGGCCGCGCGATGCGGCGGGCCGGGCGGCCGTCGTGAGCGGGAGGTCGGCGCAGGGCGCCCCAGTGGTGCCGTTCGGTACGGAGCTGCTGTTCCGTGACCACCCGACGGGTGGGTTCGCCCAGGTCGGACGGGCGCTGCCGGCCCGCTGAGGCGGGCGTGCGGAAGGGCCGCACCCCGGCGGGGGTGCGGCCCTCCCTGCGTACGGGTCAGACCGCGAGCTCGACCGTGATGTTGCCGCGGGTGGCCTTGGAGTACGGGCACACCTGGTGGGCCTTCTCGAGCAGGTCCTTCGCGGTGGCGGCGTCCGCGTTCGGGATCACCGCGGAGATCCTGACGATGAGACCGAAGCCCTCGTCGTTCTTGCCGATGCCCACCTCGGCGGTGACCGTCGAGCCGGAGATGTCGGCCTTCTCCTGGCGGGCGACCACACCGAGCGCGCCCTGGAAGCAGGCGCTGTAACCGGCGGCGAAGAGCTGCTCCGGGTTCGTACCGGCGCCGGAACCGCCCATCTCCTTCGGCGGGTTGACGACGACGTCGAGCTTGCCGTCGTCGGTGGCGACGCGGCCGTCACGGCCGTTCTCCGCGGTGGCGACAGCGGTGTACAGGACATCGGACTGCTGAATCGACATGAAGCTGTTTCCTTCTGTGGTTCGCCGCGGCTCGCGCCCACGACCGCGACGGCTGGGGTGAGCCTACCGGGTGAGCGAAACGATCATCTTTCCCGTGTTCTCGCCACGCAGCAGACCCAGGAAGGCGTCGAAGCCGTGCTCGATGCCCTCGACGACGGTCTCGTTGTACTTGAGCTCGCCGGAGCGCAGCCAGCCCGCGACCTCCTGGACGAACTGCGGCTGGAGCGCCGCGTGGTCATTGACGAGCATGCCCTGCAGGCGCAGGCGCTTGCCGATGACCAGGGCGAGATTGCGCGGCGCGGGGGTGGGCTCGGTCGCGTTGTACTGGGCGATCATTCCGCAGATGGTGGCGCGGCCGTGGACGTTGAACGAGGAGATCGCGGCCTCCAGGTGCTCGCCGCCGACGTTGTCGAAGTAGACGTCGATGCCGTCGGGGGCGGCCGCCTTGAGCTGCTCGGCCACGGGGCCGTTCTTGTAGTTGAACGCGGCGTCGAAGCCGTACTCCTCGACGAGGAGCTTGACCTTCTCGTCGGAGCCGGCCGAGCCGATGACGCGCGAAGCGCCCTTCAGCTTCGCCATCTGGCCGACCTGGCTGCCGACGGCACCGGCGGCGCCGGAGACGAAGACCGCGTCGCCCTCCTTGAAGGACGCGACCTCGAAGAGGCCGGCGTACGCCGTGAGGCCGGTCATGCCGAGCACGCCGAGGTACGCGGAGAGAGGGGCGAGGGAGGCGTCGACCTTCGTGGCGTGCTGGGCGGGCACGTCCGCGTACTCGCGCCAGCCGAGGCCGTGCAGGACGTGGTCGCCGACCGCGAAGCCCTCCGCGTTCGAGGCGATGACCTCGCCGATCGCGCCGCCCTCCATGGGCTTGTCCAGCTGGAACGGCGGAACGTACGACTTCACGTCGTTCATCCGGCCGCGCATGTACGGGTCGACCGAGAAGTGGAGGTTGCGGACGAGGATCCGGCCCTCGCCGGGCTCGGTCACCGGGGCCTCGCGCAGGGCGACGTCCTCCGGCTTGGGCCAGCCCTGCGGGCGGGCGACGAGGTGCCATTCACGGCCGGACGAGGGAAGAGCGGACGTGGACATGGGTGCGGTGCCTCCTAGAAAAACTTCACGTACTGAAACAACCATGCGTCTGAATATTTCAGGTTGTCAAGTATCACGGTATGCTGAGGGCATGGCCACCGCACCTCGTACCGGCACCGACCCGCTGACCCTGGAGGTCGTCGATCTCATCGGCACCGTCGTGGCCCGCTACCACGACGAGTACGAGGAGGCCGCGAGCCGGCACTCCCTCACCGGCGCCCAGGCACGGGTGCTCGGGCTGCTGTCGCTGGAGGCGACGCCGATGCGCCGGATCGCGCAGACGCTGAAGTGCGAGCCGTCGAACGTGACGGGGATAGTCGACCGGCTCGAGGCCCGCGGCCTCGTCGAGCGCCGCCCGGACCCGGCCGACCGCCGTGTCAAGATCGCCGCGGCGACGGACGAGGGCCGCGAGACGGCGCGCCGGCTGCGGGAATCCCTGCGCTTCGCGCGCGAGCCGCTGGCGGAACTGTCGACGGAGGAGCGGACGGTGCTGCGGGACCTGCTGAAGCGGATGCTGGGGGAGCGGGGCGCGTAGGTGTCCGGGGGCTCCGCCCCCGACCCCCGCGATCAGAACGCCGGCGAGGCTCCTCTTGGAGCCGTCCGGCGCTTGAGGAGGACGGACACCGCGGGACGCCCGGCGGTACCGGGCACACTCGGCCCGTCCGGCGCTTGAGGACGGACACACCGGCCCGCCTGGCAGTACCGGGCGCACTCAGCCCGTCGGCGCTTGAGCACGGACACACCGGCCCGCCCGGCGGTACCGGGCGTGGTCAGCCAGTCCGGCGCTTGAGCACAGACACACCGGCCCACTCCGCGGTACGGGGGCGCACTCGGCCCGTCGGCGCTTGAGGACGGACACACCGGCCCGCCTGGCAGTACCGGGCGCACTCAGCCCAACCGGCGCTGGAGGACGGACACACCGGCCCGCCCGGCGGTACGGGGCGCACTCAGCCCGTCCGGCGCTGGAGGACGGACACACCAGCCCGCCCGGCGGTACCGGGCTCAACCCCAGGGCTCTGGGGGCGCAGGTGGCCCTCACGTGCAGAAGAACAGGAACCACGTGCACGTCTCGGTCGGCGAGGGCGTGGGCGTAGGCGCGGGGGGCGGCGGTGCCGACGACTGCGACGGGTTCCCGGGGGCGCCGGTGCCCGACGGGGAACCGTCACTGCTCGGCGCCGGCCCCGTCGCGGACGAGGTCGCGGACGGCGCGGCCTGCGACGACGACGCGGCCACCGTGGGCCGCGCACTCCCGCGCCCCGCACCGGACGTGCCCGGCCGGGCCGCGGACGAGGACGTGGTGACCGGCTCGCTCACCTCGCTGGGACCCTCCGCCGGTTCGTCGCTGGCGGTCGGGTCGGGTATCTCGTCGACCGCGATGGACTCCTCCTCGCGGACCTCCACGGACGCGCCGTCGTCCCACGCCGCCTCCCGCGCGAGTTCCGCCAGACTCAGCGCACCCGCCGCCAGCGCCAGACCGACCGTCCCGATCAGCACCTTGCGCCCGCGTTTGCGGCGTCTGCGCGTGCCGGCCGCCCGGCGGCTACGCCGCCCCTGGGCGGGCGCGCGGCGGCGCCCGGCCGGCGGCCGGTCCTCGTCGTACGCACCGCCGAGCTCGACGACGACGTCATCGGCAGGCGCGGGCGCGGGCGCGGCAGGGCTGTGATGCCTGAGCTCCTCCGCAGGGGTACCGCATCCGGCGCACGCCAGAGCCCCGTTGAGGTGCCGACGGCACTGGTGGCAGTAGTCCATGGCGCCCGCAGCGTACGCAGGCTCCGGACAACAGAGGTAGCCGGGTCTGTGAGGATCTTGTGTGGAATCGAGGATTCCCTGGCGGGGCGCCTGGCGACGGCCCGTCCCCACGGGTCCCTCGGCGGCGGGCCGGAAGCGGACAGAAAGCGGGCAGGAGACGGGCAGGATGGGTGCATGAACAGCTTCGGGCCGCTCGATTTCCAGCTCGTCCTGCTCCGCCGGATGGCCGACCACCAGCCGGACCTCGTCGAGGACGCCCGCCACCAACTGGGCGCGTCGATCGCGGACATGAGGGAGGCGAACCGCCGCTGGCAGGCGATGGTCCGCTCCCCGCGCACCCGGGGCTCCCTCGCCCGCTACCGTTCCGTGCTCGGCGAACCCGAGTCCACGGCCCGCCGCCGCATCGGCGACCTGGACTGCGACGCGCTCCTGTGGCCGGTGCCGCTCTGGCCCGACCTCCGCTTCGAGGTGCTGACGGCACCGGGCGGGGCGGTCTGGAACGAATGGCTGGTCCGGGCGCCGGGGGCGGCGGGTCCCGAGCTGCGCACGGAGGACGATCTGCGCCCCTGGTCCTGCACGGTCGACGAGGTGGCCAGGGCCTTCGCCCCCGTACGCCCGATGGAGGGCACGGCCCCGACGCGCTGGCGGCTGGCCATCACGCTGCCCGGCGGAAAGCCGTGCGTCGCGGAATTCACGTGGGGGTTGCTGCAGCGGCTGATGTGACGCGACCGCCGACACCTCCCTGCTGGGGGTCCGGGGGTCGCCCCGGGAGAACACAGCCACGTGGGGGTTGCTGCAGCGGCTGATGTGACGCGGCCGCCGACACCTCCCTGCCGGAGGTCCGGAGGTCGCCCCCCGCGACAACACAGCCACCTGGGGGTTGCTGCAGTGGCTGATGTGACGTCAAGTACCCACCCCTCCATCACCCCCGACCGGCTCAGCCCAGCGCGCGCCGGGCCGCGGGCGATCGCAGGATGCGAAGAGAACCGCTCCCGGGAGGACCTGCCATGACCGTCAGTCTTGAGCAGTTGCGCCGTTGCCATGTCGCTGTCGACCTGGGCGCCGCGAGGACCCGCGTCTTCGTCAAGGGCGTCGGGCTCGTCGTCGACCAGCCGAGCGTGGCCGCCGTCAACACCCGCAACGGAGCGCTCATCGCCGTCGGCGAGTTCGCACAGAAGATGACCGGGCGGACGCCCGACTACATCCGGGTCATGCGCCCCGTCAGCGGCGGCACCGTCGTCGACATCGAGATGGCCCAGCGCATGCTGCGCCATCTGCTCGGCGAGAAGCTCCGCCGCCAGCTGCGCCGCAAGCCCCGGCTGCGAGCCGCAGCCTGTACCCCGCACGACGCCGATCCACTGGCGCAGCGCGCCACCGTGGAGACACTCGTCGGGCTCGGCGCCCGGCGCGTCGAACTCGTCGACACACTGATCGCGGCGGCCGTCGGCTGCGGGCTGCCGGTGGAGCAGCCGACCGCCACCATGATCATGGTGTGCGGGGCAGCCACCACCCAGGTCGCCGTCCTCTCGCTCGGCTCGATCGTCACCGCCGTACGGATCCCCGTCGGCGGTGACGCCGTCGACCACGCCGTGATCCAGCACCTGCGGCACCAGCACGAGCTGATGCTGCCCAGCCAGTCCGTACGCCCCCTCCAGCTCGCCCTCAGCGGCAACGGCCTCACCCTCAGCGGGCCGGCTGTCACCGAGATCCACGGCCGCGATGTCGCCACCGGGCTCGCCCGTTCGGTGAAGGTCGACACCGCCGCCGTGCGCGACGCCATCCACACCCCGCTCACCGCCGTCCTCGACGGCATCGGGAAGATCCTGCGCGAATGCCCGCCCGACCTGGTCGCCGACCTTGTCGACCGCGGGATCATGATGGTCGGCGGCAGCGCGCTGCTGCCGGGACTCGACCAGATGCTGCGCGACAGGACCGGAATGCCGGTGCACATCGCCGAGCGGCCCGACGTGTGCGCGGTGCTCGGGCTCGGGGAGATGCTGGAGGGCCGTATCCACACTATGATCCTCGATCCGCTCACCGCCTGACGCCGGGATGCCTCCTGGTCGGAGCGGGGCCGGCGGCGGAACCGGCGGGGAAGCGGCGGGGAGGGCTCCGGCGATGCTGCCCATGCTGCTGGAGGCGGTCCTGAGCGTCGGCACCGACCTCGAGCTGCGTGCCACCCTCCAGCACATCGTGGACTGGGCGACCAGGCTGATCGGCGCCCGGTACGGGGCGCTCGGCGTCGTCGACCCCGAGCGCGGCCGGATCACCGAACTGTTCACCACCGGACTGACCGACGAGGAGCGGGAGCGCATCGGCCCCCTCCCGGACGGGCACAGCGGACTCATCGGCGCGCTGATCGAGGACCCACGGCCGCTGCGGATCGACGACCTGACGGCCGACCCGCGCTCGTGCGGTGTGCCGGAGGGCCATCCCGAGATGCACTCGTTCCTCGGCGCACCGATCCGGGTGCACACGGAGGTGTTCGGCAACCTCTACCTCACCGAGAAGCGCTCCGGCCCCTTCACGGACGACGACCTGGCCCTGCTGCGCGTCCTCGCCTCCCAGGCCGGCATCGCGATCGGCAACGCCCGGCTGTACGAGGCGGCGCGTCAGCGCGAGCGCTGGATCGAGGGCGCGGCGGCGGTGACGACGGCGCTGCTCACCGGGGAGACCGCCGCGGATGCGCTGATGACCGTGGCCGAGCGGGCGCGGATACTCGCGGACGCCTCCGCCGGGGTGGTCCTCCAGCCCACGGAGGACGGCGGGATGGAGGTCGTCGCGGCCTCCACGCTGGACGACCCCGGCGACCTGATCGGTACGACGATCGAGCCGGGGTCGGACGTGCTCGTCCAACTCCTCGGCGGCGAGCCGGTGTTCATCGAGGACTCCGCGACCGATCCCCGGATGACGACGCATGTACGGCACCGCTTCGGGCCCTCGATGATGCTGCCGCTGCAGAGCGGCGGAAGGCTCATCGGCACGCTCGCGCTGCCGCGGCGGCGCGGCGGCCGCCCGTACACGGCCGTGGACCGGCTGCTGGCCTCGCAGTTCGCCTCCCAGGCGGCGCTGGCGCTGGTCCTCGCGGACGCGCAGCACAACCGGGAGCAGCTCGCGGTGTACGAGGACCGCGACCGGATCGCCCGCGATCTGCACGACCTCGTCGTCCAGCGGCTCTTCGCCACCGAGATGATGCTGGAGTCGACCAGGCGGCGGGCGGCGGGGGTGGGGTCCGGCGAGGACGAGCTGCTCGGGCGGGCCGTGGACGAGCTGGACTCCACGATCCAGGAGGTCCGCACCGCGATCTTCGCGCTGCAGCAGCCGCCGGCGGAGGCGCCGACGTCGTTCCGGGGGCGGGTGCTGAGGGAGACGGGCGGGGCGGCGGTACTGCTCGGCTTCCAGCCGTCCGTGCACTTCACGGGGGCGGTGGACGCGCTCGTGCAGGAGCCGCACGCCGATCAGCTACTGGCGACCCTGCGGGGCGCGCTCGCGGCGGCGCACCGGCGGGCCGGGGTGACCGCGATCGACGTGGAGGTCGACGCGACGGTGACGCTTCCGGACGGGGGTCCGGGGGTGCGGCTGACGGTGACGGACAACGGGGTGCGGGATGACGGCGGCGCGGGGACGACGACGACGTGGACCGGGGGATGACGGCCCCGGACCCCCGCGACTGCCCCGGGTCGCGGTGTGCGGGGCACGGTGGGCCGGTGTGCCCGTACCGGCAACGCACGGTGGGCCGGTGTGCCCGTCCTCGAACGCCGGACGGGCTTGAAGCGTGCGCGGTACCGCACGGTGAGCCGGTGTGCCCGTCCTCGAACGCCGGACGGGCTGGGTGGTCGTGGCCGGGACGGCACGCCTGGGTGCCGGGCAACCCAGGGGACACGCGCCCCGGAGCGCGCCTACCGGGCCGTGCGCAAGGCGATGCGGGTGCTGGACTGCGCGACGCCCGCTTCGCGTTTGAGGCGGCGGAGGAGGGTGTCCAGCGCCGCAGGGTCGGCTGCGCGGGCGCGGACGAGGTAGTCGTGGGCGCCCGTGACGTGGACGACCTCCGTGATGCCGGGGAAGCGGCGCACCGCGTCCTCGAACTCCTCGTTCGTCGTGTCCAGGCGCAGCGTGATGTCGATGAAGACGACGAGGCCCTCGCGGGCCCCTGCCGCCGCCGGGTCGACCAAAGTCGTGAATCCGCGGATCACGCCCACGCGGCGCATCCGCCGCACCCGGTCGGCCGCCGCGTTCGCGCTCAGCCCGACCCGTACACCCAGATCGCGGTAGGAGATCCGCGCATCCTCCTGCAACACGCCGAGGATTTCACTGTCGAGGCGGTCCATACCGCGATTGTCGCAGTGCGGACCCTAATCCGGCCGCGCGGGCCGCGGGCGCGGTCCGATCGTGAGCGCCATGAGCGAGACATGGACGACCGCGGTCGCCGGTGCGGCCGCCGGCCTAGGTGTGGCGATGCCGCTGGGTGCGGTGGGGGTCCTGCTGATCCAGGAGGGGATGCGCGAGCGCCGCGGCGCCGTCGCCGCGGCCGCCGCGGTGGCGGTGGTCGACATGGCGTACGCGGCGGTGGCGACGGCCCTCGGCCCGCTCGTCGCGTCCGTGCTCTCGGGGGTCGAGGCGTGGGTGCGGCTCGTGTCGGCAGCCGTGCTGATGGTGATCGCGGTCCGGGGGCTGTGGGCCTCGCGTCGGGCGGTCGACGCCGCCGCGACGACGGCGACCACGGCGGCGGGGTCCGGCGGGGCCGTGCGGACCTTCACCCGGTTCGCCGCGCTGACCCTCGTGAACCCCACCACCGCGCTGTACTTCGCGGCCCTCACCACCGCCCAGGGCGCCGCCCTCAGCGGAGGCACGGCCGGGGCGGTGTTCGTGGCCGGGGTGTTCGCCGCGTCGTTCGTGTGGCAGCAGGTGCTCGTCGCCGTGAGCGGTTTCGCGGGTTCGCGGATCGGCGCGCGGGCGCGGGCCTGGACGTTCCGGGTGGGGTACGGCCTGGTGGCCGTGTACGCCGTGAAGGTCGCTCTCCCGCTGCCGTGAACCGTACGGCTCAGCACGACGGGCCCGCGCGCCGGCGTCGCTCTTGACTGGTGTCGTGGAAGCCGCAGACAAGCCCTCCTCCGCCGCGTACCGCAATCTCGTCCTCGCCACGGTCGGTTTCACGCTCACCTTCTGGGCATGGAATCTGATCGCGCCGCTGTCGGGCGATTACAAGGACCGGCTCGGTCTGAGCTCGTTCGAGCAGTCGCTGCTGGTGGCGGTGCCGGTCCTGGTGGGGTCGCTGGGGCGGATCCCGGCGGGCGCGCTCACCGACCGGTACGGCGCGAAGCTGATGTTCCCACTGGTGTCGGCACTGACGATCGTGCCCGTGCTGCTGCTGATCCCGGCGAAGAACTCGTACGGCGCGATGCTCGTCGTGGGCTTTCTGCTCGGCCTCGGCGGTACGACGTTCGCGATCGGGGTTCCGCTGGTCAACTCCTGGTTCCCGCCGGTCCACCGGGGCTTCGCCATCGGCGTGTTCGGCATGGGCATGGGCGGCGTCGCGCTGTCCGGGTTCTTCACGCCGCGGATCGCGAAGCTCGGCGAGGACATGCCCTTCTACGTCGTCGCGATCGCGCTCGCCGTGTACGCGCTGCTCGCCGCCGCCCTGATCACCGACCGGCCGGGCCGGCCGGTGCCGACGTCCTCGCTGGCGGCACGGCTGGGGCAGGCCGGGCGGCTGCGGGTGACGTGGGAGCTGTGCGCGCTGTACGCGATCGGCTTCGGCGGGATCGTGGCGTTCGGCGTCTATCTGCCGACGTATCTGAAGACCTGGTACGAGCTCTCGCCGACGGAGGCGGGCACGAAAGCGGCCGGGTTCGCGCTGATGACGGTGATCTTCAGGCCGGTCGGCGGCTGGCTGTCGGACCGTATTCACCCGGCGCTGGTGACGGCGGCCGCGCTGGGCTTCGTGGCGCTGTGGGCGATCGTGCAGGCTTTCGACCCGCAGCTCGCACCGGTCGGCACGCTCGCGTTCCTGTGCATGGCCGCCGGGCTCGGCACCGCGAGCGGCAGTGTCTTCGCGCTGGTCGCCCAGGTGACCCCGCAGCCGCAGGTGGGCAGCGTGACCGGGATGGTCGGCGCGGCGGGCGGGCTCGGCGGGTTCGTGCCGCCGCTGGTGATGGGTGCGGTGTACAGCGCGAAGGGCTCGTACTCGATCGGCTTCATGCTGCTGTCGGACCTGGCGCTGGCGGGCTGTGTGTACGCCTACGGGCGGATGCGGAACATCCGCCCGGGCGCCGACGAGATCCGGTCGGCACAGGCGGCGGCGAGGGCCTAGAGACCAGGGGCCGGGACCTGGACCTGGACCTGGGCCTGGGCCTGGCTCTGCAGGAACGCGCGGACGCCCTGGGAGACGGCGTCGTCGCCGAGCAGGGCGTTGTGGTCGAGGCAGCGGGCGGCGTTGTTCGTGGCGCCGGTCAGCGGGACGCTGCTGTCCGGGTTGATCATCTCGTCGCAGTCGGACCACCACGTCGCGTAGCTCACCTCGCCAGGGGTCTCGTCGCCGGACGCGAGGTTCGTCCGGACGTACGAGCCGGGGGTCATGTCGCGGCAGGCCTGGTCCCGGACGGCGCAGGCCCGGGCGACGGAGGTGCCGTGGTTGGGGCCGCCGAGGGAGACCCAGTGGGCGACGGTGCCGGTGCCGCGACGAGGACGACGGGCGTGCGGGCGGCGGCTCGGGGCTGCGCCTGGGCCTGGGCGGGTGGGGCGAGGAGCATGGCAAGGGCGGCGAGGAGCATGATCAGTCCTGCGCGCGGTACGGCCACGGCGGCGTCCCCCTCAACGTTTGTTACGCACGAGTAGCGAGCAGCGGGGAGAATGGTGCTGGCTGCGGGCAAGGATGAACAGCCCCGTGCACGCGTGACTTGAGGAGGATGACGAGTGAGTGCTCTCTTCCCGGCCCTGGCCGCGGGCGGCGAGGGTTCCGACCGGCCCGCGCTGCGCTTCGGGGACCGTGCGCTGACGTACGGCGAACTCGCCGAGGCGGCAGGGTCGCTGGCCGGACGGATCGCGGGAGCGGGGCGGGTCGCGGTGTGGGCCACGCCGTCGCTGGAGACCGCGGTCGGGGTGGTCGCCGCGCTGCTCGCGGGGGTACCCGCGGTGCCGCTCAACCCGAAGACCGGCGAGCGGGAGCTGGCGCACATCGTCGGGGACAGCGCGCCGTCGCTGGTGCTGGCGGGGCCGGGGGACGAACTTCCGCCGGTGCTGAGCGCCTTGGCTCGTCTGGACATCCCGGTGTCGGCGGGGTCCGGGCAGCCGGAGGTCCCGCTCCCGGCCGAGCCGGACCCGGGTGCACCCGCGTTGATCGTCTACACCTCGGGCACGACGGGCCCGCCGAAGGGTGCCGTGCTGCCCCGGCGGGCTGTCGCGGCGACGCTGGACGCGCTGGAGGCGGCGTGGGCGTGGACCGGTGACGACGTCCTCGTGCATGCCCTGCCGCTGTTCCATGTGCACGGGCTGATCCTGGGGGTCCTGGGGCCGCTGCGGCGGGGCGGGGCGGTGCGGCACCTCGGACGGTTCTCGCCGGAGGGCGTGGCGCGGGAACTCGGAGCGGGCGGGACGATGCTGTTCGGCGTGCCGACGATGTACCACCGGCTGGCCGAAGCGGTGGAGGGCGACCCGGAGTCGGCGAAGGCGCTCGCCGGTGCGCGGCTGCTGGTGTCGGGCTCGGCGGCGCTGCCGGTCCACGACCATGAGCGGATCTTCGCGGCGACGGGGCGGCGGGTCGTCGAGCGGTACGGGATGACCGAGACGCTGATGAACACGAGTGTGCGCGTGGACGGGGAGCCCCGCGCCGGGTCGGTGGGCCTGCCGCTGCCGGGGGTCGAGCTGCGGCTCGTCGAGGACGACGGCTCCGAGATCACCGCGTACGACGGCGAGACGGTCGGCGAGATCCAGGTGCGCGGCCCGAACCTCTTCACGGAGTATCTGAACCGGCCGGACGCGACGGCGGCGGCGTTCGACGGGGACTGGTTCCGCACGGGGGACATGGCGGTCCGGGACGCGGACGGCTACGTACGGATCGTGGGCCGCCGGGCGACGGACCTGATCAAGAGCGGCGGCTACAAGATCGGCGCCGGCGAGATCGAGAACGCGCTGCTGGAGCACCCCGGGGTGCGCGAGGCGGCGGTGACCGGGGAGCCGGACGAGGATCTGGGCGAGCGGGTGGTGGCGTGGGTGGTGCCGGCGGATCCGGCGCGGCCGCCGTCGGCCGACGAGCTGGCCGGCCATGTGGCCGCGCAACTGGCCCCGCACAAACGCCCGCGCACGGTCCGCTTCCTGGAGGCCCTGCCCCGCAACGACATGGGCAAGATCATGAAGCGGGCACTGACGGACGGCCGGGCCGGTGTCTGACGGACTGCCCGCGCGCGAGGCGATCGCGCTCATCGCGGACGAGTTCACGGAACACGGTCCGTCCTCGCGGCGCTCGTCCGTGGAGGCGGGCCCGGGGCCTGGTCCCGTGCCCTCGGCGGGCGCGACGGGCGCGACGGCCTGGTCGGCGCCGACCCAAGGGTCCGAGCCCGAGGCCGCGCCCAGGGCCGGCAGGGCGGGTGCGGCGGACGGGGCCGCACCGGGCACGCCCGCCGAAGGGCGCGGCGCCGGTCCCGCATCACCGGACGCGTCCGGTGATGCGGCCCTCGGCGACGGGCCGCTCGGGTGGGTCGGGTACGGCGCTGCGCGGGCGCGGGCGGTGGCCCGTACCGGCGAGGAGGAGTCGGTCGTCTGGGGCACCGCGGAGATCGGGGGGCGGCGTGCCGTGGTCGTCTCGTTCGAGTTCCGCTTCATGGGCGGGTCGCTGGGCGAGCGGACCGGGGACCGGCTGGAGGCGGCGTACGCGCACGCGCGCGCCGCGCGGCTCCCGCTGGTGTCGATGATCGCGACCGGCGGCAGCCGGATGCAGGAGGGCATGGTCGCCCTCACCCAGCTCCACCGCGTCGCCCGCGCCTCGGCCCTCGTCCGCGCGGCCGGGCTCCCCCAGGTCGCCGTCGTCCGCGACCCCACGACGGGCGGCGGCTGGGCCACCCTCGGCGCTGGTGCGGACGTGATCCTGGCCCTGCCCGGCGCCCAGATCGGCTTCGCGGGCTCCCGCGTCCGCCCACCGGACGCCGACCCGTCCGCGTACACGGCGGAGGGCCAGCTGGCCGCGGGGCACGTCGACGCGATCGTCCGGCCGGAGGAGCTGCGCTCCACGCTGGCGCTGTGGCTGGCACTCCTGACCGGCGGTTCGTCTGCCTCCGCCCCCTCCCCCGCTCCCGCGCCCCCGCCCGCCGCCCTGGGCGGCACCGCCGTGGCGCCGACCGGCTGGGATGCCGTGCAGCAGGCCCGTTCGGCCCGGCGGCCGCGGGCCGGGGCCTATCTCGACGCGTACTTCGACGAGCGGCTCGCCGTCCTCGGGGACCGGTGCGGCGGGACCGACCCCGGGATGCTGTGCGGGTTCGGGCTGCGGGGCGGGCGGTCGGTCGCGTACGCCGCGCAGACGGGTACGGCGACACGGCCCGCCGGGTACCGGACGGCCGCCCGGCTGATCCGGCTCGCGGACCGGCTGGGCCTTCCCGTGCTGACGCTCGTGGACACGCCGGGCGCGGCCAATGACGCCGAGGCCGAGCGGGACGGGGCGGGCGCGGCCATCGCCGAGGCGTTCGCGGCCGTGGCCGAGGCGCGGGTGCCGGTGACGACGCTGGTGATCGGGGAGGGCGGGTCGGGCGGCGCTCTGGCCCTGGCCGCTCCGGGCAACACCTGGGCCACGCCCGACAGCTACTTCTCCGTCATCGCCCCGGAGCTCGCCGCGGCCATCCTCAAGCGCACCCCGTCCGACGCTCCCGCGACCGCCGACCAGCTGCGGCTGCGGCCGCAGGACCTGGTGGACCTGGGCGTCGTACGCGGAATCGTGACGACTAAGGAGTAAAAGGGCAAAGCGCTCATGAAGTGCGTCACAGCCGAACTCTGGCGCTTCACGCCCGTCCCGACCCTCTGGTAGACGTGGCAGACCCCGACCAGCACCACCGGAGGTCTCGCCATGGACCAGGACCACGCTTCCGGTCCCATACCTTTCACGATCGACCTGACCTTCGAGGAGGCCCGGCGCCGTGCGGAGGTCGTGGCCGCGCTCGGACCCGACTGGGACCCGGTCGCCGTGCTGCGGGGCGAGGACGAGGCCTACGCGCTCCTGTACTCCGGCCTCGACGCCGAGCAGCAGCGCACGTACGACATGCTGGTGGCCGCCGGTGTCCTGCCCGGAGGGGAGCCCGGCCGTGCGGCTGCCCATTGATCCGCAGGCGGACATCGCCCGCCGCGCCTGGGTGCCGTGCCCCAACTGCGACGACGCACGGGACTGTGCCACCTGCGCCGACCGGCGCAACTGCCGGGTGCACTGGCGATATCTGATCTCCAACAAGGGGACCGTCGTCCACCTCCAGTGCCCGGGCTGCACCCACATGTGGTCGCTCGACACCCGGCGCCGCACCGGCCGCCCCGCGGACGACGCGCCCGCCTGCTGAGCCTCGGACGCTGAACGGCCCGGTACGGCGCCGCTTCGCCGTACCGGGCCTCCGCTCCGGGGGGATCAGCGTGTCACTTCACGCCGACCGCCCGGATGATCTCCTGCTTCACGGTGCCGCCCCGGTCGTCGGTCGCCGAGGCCCGCAGCGAGATGTACTGCGCGCCCTTCGGCACCCACAGGTCCGCCTCCCATGCCACGGACTTGCCGTGTACCCGGTCGAGTGCGACCTTCTTCCAGGTCTCGCCGTCGTCGTACGAGACCTCGATGGCGCCGCCGCCGATGGTGCCGGTGTCCGCCGCGCCCTTCACGTACTCGGCGAAGATCCCGACGGGCAGGCGGCTTCCGGCGCGGACGTTGCCGTTGATGTCGGTGTCCAGGTCGAAACCGAGGTTGATCATCGGCAGGTAGGTCTCCCTGTCCTGCGGGGTCTCCGTGGACCGGAAGGTCCACTCGGAGTGGCCCTTCGTCGACAGCCGCCACCGCTCCGGCTCGAGCGTGGTGTCCGTGACGACCCGGTAGTCGGCCTCCTCCGCCGGGGCGTCCCAGGCGTAGGCGCCGGAGCTCATCCTGCGGTCGACGCTGGTGCCGTTGACGAACACCTCGGTGAACTGGGTCATCGAGTCGTCGCTCCACACGTTGCCGAAGCCGGTGTGGTCCGGTCCCGAGTCGCCCCAGCCGGGGGTGTTGAAGCGCAGGGTGTTGCCGACGCGCGTCTGGCCCCAGCCGAGTCCGGTGCCCAGCCACGAGTGCCAGACCGGCTTGAACCACTCGCGGTCCACGCGGCTGCCGCCCCGGTAGGGGATGAGGCCGCCGCGCTCCTCGAGAGAATCGCCGAGGTCGACGGACTCGTGCCAGAGCTGGCCGGTGCCGGTGGAGACGTACTCGGTGCGCGCGGTCGGGAACGCGATCCGCTCCTTGAAGCCCCAGCCGATCGGGAAGGTGTCGGTGATCGCGTAGCGGAACTCGCCGCCCTCTTCCTTCTTCCCCGTCGGCATGTGGAACGTGGAGTTCACGGTGGCGAGTTCGCCGTCGTCCGGACGGAAGACGAGGTCCTTGCCGATCGCGCCCCGGTGCACCTCGGAGAGGTCGTACGTGAAGGGGGTGTAGCGCGTGGCCGTCAGGTCGAGTCGCGTGCCGCGCGCTGCGGCGGCCGAGAGCAGCGCCCCGTCCGCGGAGTTGACGGTGGCGACGGCGAGCGGCCGGTCCTCCCACGCCGCCGTGCCGAACCAGGACATCAGCCGGCCGGGCTCGTCGTCGGTGACGAAGAGGGCCTTGGCGCCCGCGTCCTGGGCGTTCTGTGCCAGCTGCGCCGTGTTGGCGTCCGCCGTGCGGCGGATCAGGACGGCCTTGCCGGCGACGTCCTTGCCCTCGTACTCGGCGGCGGTGCCGGTGCCCGCGTCGACGAGCCCGAGGCGGAACTGGCCGTCGAGCAGGGCGGTACCGCCCTGGGGAGTGGCCCCGGAGAGCCGGGTGCCGCCGACGCTCGCCTCCACCATCGGCTTGCCGAGCCGCCACACGGTCCGGTACTCGAAGGTGCCGGTGGCGGGCTTCGCGGTGGGCGCGGCGAAGATCGAGTCGTACGTCATCGGGACCAGGACGTGGCCGCCGTAGTGTGATCCGTTCGCCTTCCGGTCGAACTCCATGACGAGTTGCCGGGTCTCGGTGTGCTTCTCGACCTCGGCACGGATCTCGCGCAGCTGCCGTCCGTCGAGGGTGATCTCGCGGTCCCGGTCGAGGACGATCTCGGGGGCGGTCATGAAGCCGAGGCCCAGGGAGTCCTTGCCGTGGGAGCCGCGCACGTCGAGGAGGGTGTCGACGGTGTACGTGCCGGGCTTCAGGCGCAGTTCGAGCGTGCCGGACTCGCCGACCAGCTCGGGGAACGGGTCCACGCCCTCCTCGAGCTTCTGCACCCCCAGGTAGGCGGCCGTCGGGGCGCCGTCGCGGTCCTTCACGTGGACCGTGAGGGTGTACCGCTCCTCCTCCTTGACCAGGCCGAGGGCGGTGCGTGCGGCGACCGTGCCGTCGGCCGCGGTGGCGGTGATGCGGCCGCCGTTGTTTCCGACGGCGGCCTTCGCGCCGTCGCCGGTGACGGTGGTCTGCGCGGTGCCGTGCGCGGGCACGGTGAGCGTGGTGTCGGCGAGCGTGGCGGCACCGGCGGGCAGCCCCTCGACGGCGAGCGTCAGCGTGACGGGCGCGTCGGTGTGGTTGGTGTACGTCACGGTCTTGGTGACCGGCTGGTTGGCCTCGTACGGCCAGCTGTGGAAGCCGAGGTCGGCGGATCCCGTCGCGGTGACGCGGGCGCGGGTCGCGGCCGGTACGTCGACACGGCCGGCGCCGAGCGCGTACGGCGACGCCTCGAGCGGCTTCGACGACGACATCAGCGCGTCCTTGAGCTGCGCGCCCGTCCAGTCGGGGTGCTCCTCGGCCAGCAGCGCGGCGACGCCCGCGACGTGCGGGGTGGCCATGGACGTGCCGCTCATCGAGGTGTACAGGCCGTCGCCGGGGGTCAGCTGGGAGCGGGCGGCGAGGATGCCGACGCCGGGCGCGGACAGGTCCGGCTTGAGGGCGTAGTCGCGGTAGCGCGGGCCCTGGCTGGTGAAGTAGGCGGCCCGGTCGGCGGAGTCGACGGCGCCGATCGTCAGCGCGGAGTCGGCGGCGCCGGGCGAGCCGATGGTGCCGGGGGCGCCGGAGTTGCCCGCGGCGATGACGAACAGGGCACCGGTCTGGGCGGACAGCGTGTTGACGGCCTCGGCCATCGGGTCGGTGCCGTCGCTCCCCTCACGCGAACCGAGGCTCATCGACACGATCTTGGCGTCGATGTCCTTGGCGGCCCACTCCATGCCGGCGATGATCTGCGACTCGGTGCCGTTGCCGTCGTTGTCGAGGACCTTGCCGACGGCGAGGTCGGCGCCGGGCGCGACGCCCTTCTCCTCGCCGTCGGAGCCCGCGCCGCTGCCGCCGACGGTGGAGGCGACGTGGGTGCCGTGGCCGTGGTGGTCCGCGACCTCCTGGCCCTCGATGAAGCTCTTCGACTCGCCGACGCGTCCGGCGAGGTCGGGGTGGCCCGCGTCGACGCCCGTGTCGAGGACGGCCACCTTGACGCCCTTGCCGGTGAGTCCGGCCTCCCAGGCGTCGGGGGTGCCGATCTGGGCGTTGGACTCGGCCATGTCGGCCTCGACGCGGCCGTCGAGCCAGATCTTCTCGATGCCGCCGGAGAAGGTGCGGCGCGTGGTGGCCACCGCGTCCCAGAGGATCCCCGGCTCGGCCTTCATCGCCACGCCGCCGATGCTGGGCAGGGACCGCACCGTGTCCCCGCCGCGCGGGGTCGCGGCACGGCTGCCCTTGGCGTGGGTGACGATCAGCGGGAGCGGTTCGCCCTCGCCGAGGCCCTGCTCGATGAGCCCGGTGACGTCGAACAGCCGCTTGTCGAGGACCCCGGAGTGGAGGTAGGGCCGGGCCTCGTCGGGTACGACGGTGACGCGGCCGTTCGCCACCTCGCTGCGTACGGCACCCGTGGCGCCCTTGGGACGCTCCACGGCGACGGCTTTGCGGCCGCCGCCGAGGTCGGTGACGGTGACCTCGTCGCCGGTGATGAGGGTGACGGTGTGGCGGGCGGCCGATTCCGCAGGGGCGACAGCGCCCTTGGGGCTGTCGGGGGTCTCCGCGCCGAGGGCCTGTCCGGCCGGGAGCAGTACGAGGGAGAGCCCGGCCGCCAGCAGCCGTGCTCTCCTCCTCGCGGGTGCTCTGGTCATGAATGTCTCCTCGTACGCCCGGTGAAGGGGTGGCTCCGGGCGTTGCGAAGAGTGTGGGTGAGCGGAAGTCGCTTCGGGCGACCGGATGTTGGCGGTTACCTGCCATGGCGGTTACCTGCCAGTCGCCCGCGTGTGGCTGGACGTGTGTCGCAGTTTGTGCCGCGGGCGTGTGCTGCGGGTGTGCGCCTACGGCGTCGGCTCGCGCGCGTCGTACCGTACGAACCCCCGTGCGCGCAGGGCGAGCAGACCGATCGCCAGCACGCAGGCGAGCCCGCCGCCGGTGACGGCCACCGCGGGGGAGGTCAGTCCGGCGACGGACCCGGCGAGGAAGTCCCCGAGGCGCGGCCCGCCCGCGACGACGACGATGAACACGCCCTGCAGGCGCCCGCGCATCTCGTCGGGCGCGGCAGCCTGGAGCATCGTGTGCCGGAACACCATGGACACGGTGTCGGCGCAGCCCGCCAGGGCGAGGAAGAACAGCCCGAGCCAGAGGTTCCTGGTCAGCCCGAACACGGCGATCGCCGTCCCCCAGGCGGCCACGGCGAGCAGGATCGCCGCCCCGTGCCGCCGGACCCGCCCCAGCCAGCCCGAGAACACCCCGCCGAGCAGGGCCCCGACGGCGGGCGCGGCGACGAGGAGCCCGGTGGTGCGCGCGTCACCGCCGTACCAGAGCACGGCGACGGCGGGGAACAGCGCCCGTGGGTGCGCCAGGATCATCGCGCAGAAGTCGGAGAAGAACGTCATGCGGATGTTCGGGCGGGTGGCGAGGAAGCGCAGCCCGTCGAGGACCGACGCCCGCTTCCTCGCCGTGCCGTCGCCGTCCCGGTCGGGCAGCATGGCGGGCAGCCGCCACATGGCGTACAGCGCGGCGCCGAAGGCGACGGCGTCGATGAAGTACGCGGTCTGGTAGCCGCCGTATCCGACGATCAGCCCGCCGAGCATCGGCCCGATCAGCATCCCCGACGTCGTCGTCATGGAGCTCAGCGCATTGGCCGCGGGCAGCTGCTCGGGCGGCAGCAGCCGCGGGATCATCGTGGTCCGCGCGGGCGAGCTGAGAGCGGCGCACACGGCCTGCAGGGCGACGACGCCGTACAGGAACCAGACGTGGTGGAACCCCGCGAACGCGGCGCAGGCGAGCGCTGCCGACAGCGCGGCGGACCCGCTCGCGCTGTACAGCCCGAGCTTGCGCCGGTCGACGGTGTCGGCGACGGCTCCGCCGTACAGCCCGAAGACGATCAGGGGTACGAGCGAGAAGAGCCCGACGAGCCCGACGGAGAAGGTGGACCGGGTGATGTCGTACACCTGGAGCGAGATCGCCAGGGTGGTCATCCCCTGCCCGATCCACGAAACGGTGTTCCCGAGCCACAGCCGCCGGTAGTCGGCGGAGGTCCGCAGCGGCGTGAGATCGACGAGGATCCGGCTGGGGCTACGGCGCTTGCGCGTGGGGGTGGGGGTGGGGGTGCCGGTTGGCGTGCCGGTGTCGGTCATACGACGACGGCCGCGGGGCGGGGGCGGTGAGCTATGGGCGGCATGGGCGAAGTATAGGGACGCATGGGCATGGGCCCCTTACGACGCGGTGCCGGGCGACACCGCTGCGCGGGGCCTTTCCCCACCCCTCCTCTTCCCCGGCTGTGGCGACCTGCGGCTCCACCGCGTGGGGGCAGGCCCCCAGACCCCCGGGACGTATCCGGTACCGTCCGGTCGGCGGACCGGAGACAGAGCCCTCACGGGGTCTGGGGGCTTGCCCCCGGTTCGGGAAGGGGCGGGTAGGGGAAGGCCGCGGCCCTAGCCGAAGCGGCCCTCGACGTAGTCGGCCGTGCGCGGGTCCGCGGGGGCGGTGAACATCGCCGACGTGGGGCCGTGCTCCACGATCACCCCCGGCGTCCCCTGCTCCGCGAGGAAGAACGCGCACTGGTCCGAAACCCTTGCCGCCTGCTGCATGTTGTGCGTGACGATCACGATCGTCACCTCGTGCGCCAGTTCGCGGATCGTCTCCTCGATGCGACGCGTGGACGTGGGGTCCAGCGCCGAGCACGGCTCGTCCATCAGCAGCACCTTGGGTCGCACGGCCAGCGACCGGGCGATGCACAGGCGTTGCTGCTGACCGCCGGAGAGCGCGCCGCCGGGCTGGCGCAGCCGGTCGCGGACCTCCTTCCAGAGGCCCGCCTTGGTCAGGCATTCCTCGACGAGGTCGTCCTTGGCCGCACCGCCCATGCGGGTCCCGGTGAGCTTCAGGCCCGCGGTGACGTTGTCGTAGATGGACATCGCCGGGAAGGGGTTGGGCTTCTGGAAGACCATGCCGACCTGGCGCCGCGCCTCGGTCAGCCGCTGCCCGGGCGCGTAGATGTCCTGGCCGTCGACCAGCACCTCACCCGCGAGCGATGCGGAGGGGATGAGTTCGTGCATGCGGTTGAGGATCCGCAGGAAGGTCGACTTGCCGCAGCCGGAGGGGCCGATGAGGGCCGTGACCAGACTCGCGGGCATGGTCAGCGACACACGGTCGAGGACTTTGTGGTCGCTGAACCAGGCCGAGATCCGCCGGGCGTCGAGCGCGGCGCCGGCGGCTCCGGTGGCTCCGGCGGCTCCGGCGGCCCCGTCCGGGTGCACCGGCAGCGGGAGGGTGGTCTGTTCGGTCACGGCATGTCCTTCGGAAATCTCGGAAGACTCGGTCACAGCAGGTTGGGGAGCAGCAGCAGCGCCTGGTCGGCGACGGCCAGGCCCAGGGCACCGAGCAGGGGCACCCCGACCACCCAGGTGTGCGGCCGCCCCCAGCGGGCGTGCGCCCAGGCCAGGGCGCCGGCCGCGAGCACGAGGCCCTGGCCCCACAGCACCAGCGACAGCCAGGCAGCCTGCTGCGTGGCCATCGGCTTCTCGTCCTCCGGCAGGGCGCCCGGCGGGAGGGAGGGAGCCGGTGTGGGCTGGACGTCCGAGACCAGGTCCGCGTCGACCCGCAGAATGCCGCGGGGCATGAACGGGGTGCCGTCGGCGGTGATGAGGGTGAGCCGGCCCCGTCCCGCGGCGAGTGCGGGCGGCTGGGGGTCGCCGGCCCGCCGCGGACCGATGACCCGGTAGGTGTGCCTGCCCTGGCCCGTGGTCACGGTGAACGTGTCCCCCGTGTTCAGCTCGCCCAGGTGGCCGAACGGCCCCCCGTAGGTGGCCTGGCGGCCCATGATGACGCTGACTCCGGCCTGGCCCGGCAGGGTCGTGTCCCGGCGGTGGCCGGGCCCCCGGGCCAGGTCCTCCGCCGTGGTGCCCTCGCCGACGACCTCGCGCAGGTGGAGCGCGGGGACCTCCAGGAGCGCCACCGGATCCCCCGGAGCGGCGGCCAGGCCACCGCCCTCGGAACGGCCGACCGGGGCCACCCCGTTGGCCAGGTCGCTGCGGAAGTCCGCGTAGTCGACCTGCCGGTCGCGGGCGTGGCGTATCTGGCCCACGAGACCGGCATCGACGACGAACCCGAGCAGCAGAGCGGCCAGGATGCCCAGCGCGGCACTGGCGACGCGCAGTCCGGGGCCGGCGGCCGGGCGCGACTGACGCGCCCGGCCGGGCTCCGGAGCCGGCGGATCGCCGGCGCTTCGGCCGCCGGCCGGTGGCGGCCGGTCGCCCTGGGCCACGGTGTCGGCCTCGGCCACGGCGCCCGGTGCCGTCATCCGGTCCTCCGCGAGGTCGAGGTGGTGGAGCCCGCGGCGTATCCGGCGCGCTTCGCCGTGCCGGTGACGGTGACGGTGATCAGGTGCATGGTCGGTGTCTCTCCCCGGCTCAGACGTTCGGGGTGTCGGTGACGGGGAACTCCTCGCGCCGACGGGCCCGGCGGACGACGGTGACACCGGCAGCGACCAGGGCGGCGGAGACCGCGCCCAGCACGGCCGCGTCGGCGCCGGTCGCCGCGAGGGAGCCCTTGCCGCCGCCCGGACCGCCCGAGTCACCCGAGCCGCTCGCACCGCCGCTGATCTGGGTGGTGATGCCCTGGGAGCCGCCGCCGGGGGTCGCGGTGTCGGTCGGGCTCGCGGTGTCGGTCGGCGATGCGGTGTCCGTGGGCGAGGCCGTGTCCGTCGGGGACGCGGTGTCCGTCGGCGTCGCGGAGTCGGTGGGCGTGACGGTGTCCGTCGGCGTCGTACTGGGCGTGGGCGACGAGGAGGACGGGGGCGGCGTGGAGGGACCGGCCGGGTCGGTGTTCCGGTACGCCGTGTTGGAGGTGAACCAGATCGGCACGGAGAAGTCGCCGAGGCTGGTGCCGTTGAAGGCGGTGCGGCAGGTCAGCGTGAAGTCGTAACGGCCCTGCAGGGTCGTGAACCCGGCCGTGTTGGCGTAGTCCCGCATCGTGAACGTCAGCGGCACCATGATGCCGCCGCCGGGCGACGATCCGTACGTGCTGATGGGCGAGTTGCTCACCACGTTCTGGCCCTCGGCCGGGAAGCCCGCACCCTTCACCGAGACGATGAGGTTGGTCGCCGCCTGCGGGCAGGCGGCCGAGGTGGTCAGTGTGATGAGGCTGACGTCCGTGCCGGTGGGCGGGGCCACCTCCATCGAGCCGGCGGGCTCGGCGTACGCGGCGGTCGCGGTGGTCGCGGCAAGCAGCCCCGCCGCGCCGGACGCCGCTATCAGCGAGCCGATCAGGACGGCGGTCGGCCGGGTGGTGCGTGTGCTCGGCATGGTGCTTTTCTCCCTCGACAGTGGATCAGGACGTAGGTGTGGTGGTGGTGTTCAGCCGCCCGGTCCGGGCTCGGCGGTCGTACGCGCCCGGCGGCCCCGCACCCAGTGGGCGACACCGGCGAGGAGAGCCAGCAGGGCGACGGCGAACCCGCCCGCCGACCAGGCGACGAAGGACGTGCCGGAGTCCTGGGGAGCGGCGTCGTCGGCCACCGCGGCGGCCGCCACCGGCCCGGAGGGCGCCGCCGGGCCTGCGCCCGCCGGGCCCGCCGCGCTCCCGGCCGCCGCGTTCTCCGTACCTGCGCCCGTACCGCCCCCCGACACGCTCGGCGGTACGGGCTGTCCGGACTGCCCCGGCGCCCCGGCGCCCGGGGCCGTTCCCTCCACGGCCGCGACGCGCGTACCGTCCTGGTACGCGTCCTTCGCGGTGAACCGGAGCGATCCCGTGAAGTCCCGCAGGCTCCTCAGGTCGAAGGCGCCCTTGAGGCAGCTGACCGTGAAGGTGTAGGTGCCGCGCAGCGTGGTGAAGCCCGCCGTGCTGGCGTAGTCCCGCATCGTGTAGATCAGCGGGATCGACAGGCCGCCACCGGGCGCCTTGGGATAGGTGGCGAGCGGCGCGTTGCCGACGACGATCTGCCCGCCGCGCGGGAAGCCCGCTCCGAAGACGCGGGCGATGACGTTCGACGTCTTCGCCGGGCAGGGTCCGGCCGCCGTGAGGGTGATGGGCTGGGTGTCGCTCCCCCGCGCGGGGGTGACGGCCAGTCCCCCGCTCTCCGCCGCCCGCGCTTCGGCGGATGTGCCCGCGACGACGGCGCCCGCGGCCAGCAGGACCACCGCCAGGCTCACGGCCGACGCGGCGAGGCCCTGGCTCGCACCGGCACCGGCACCGGTCCTGCGCTGCTCGGCGAGGCGGCCGGGCCGAGGTCCGCGGCGCCGGCGCCTGCGTACGAGATACAGCGTCAGGGCCACGGCGACGACCAGCAGCACGATCAGCAGCGCCCACGGCACTGCCGCGAACGCGGCGGTGCGGGTGACGCGCGGCAGGATGCGGTGCCTGACGTCCCCGCGCACCGGCTCGGGGTCGACGGTGACCGTGGTGGTGTCTCGTACCGCGGGGAGGACACCGTCGGCCGAGGTCGTGATCCTCAGGGCGGCGCCGGGCAGCAGCTCGGCGATGCCGCGGACCTTCGCCACCTCCGCCTCGCCGCCGAACGCGTCGCGCACGTGGACCGCCTGACGGGCCGCCAGCCGGACGTTGCCCGTGTTGCGCACGGTGTACGTCACCGTCGCGGAGCCGGCGTCGAAGGGGTTGGCGGTTCCGTGGTAGGTCGTGCGGAGGTCCTCGACCGCGAGCTGCGGCTTCAGTTCGCCGGAGATCCGCAGGTAGATCCGGGCGCCGACCCGCTGGTCGACCGCGACGTTGCTGCCCTTCCCGTCCGTCCGCACCGCCGACAGCGACGCGACGATGCCGCCGGTGTGGTCTCCGGGGGTGGCGGTGCGCGGAACGGTCATCGTGAAGGGGACGATCACGTGGGAGCGGCGGGGCACGCTCAGCACGTTCTTGCCGAGCCTGACCCAGGAGCCGACGTCGGTCGGCTTGTGGTCCGCCGCGAACAGGTCGAAGCCGCCGTCGGCGGTGGTGAAGGCGTCGCCCGCGTACACCCGGAGCGTGAGCGGCTTGTTGCCGTAGTTGAAGACGGCGATGTGGTCCTTGACGACGGCGCCCGGGGTCGCCCCGTACGAGAAGTTCGGCCGCGCGTCGGGCTTCCTGGCGGCGGACGGCTGGACGCCGAACGTGGTGCGCCCCTGTCCGCCGTCGCTCTGCCGGGTGGCCGGGACCGCGGTGGCGGCCGGCGCGGTGGCGGCCGGCGCGGTGGCGGCCGGCGCGGTGGCGGCCGGCGCGGCATCGGCAGTGGCCGGAAGTACGGCGAGGAGGCAGGCGGCGAGGACGGCGGCGATACGGCGGGCTGAGGTGGTGATCATGTCGAGTCGTCCGATCGGGCGCGGAACGGCTGGAGCGGAGGTGTGACCGGGACGGGCATCGCTGCCCGTCCCGGCCGGGGGCGGCAGTACCTGGGGGTGGGGCCGCCCGGAACCATCCGACGGGGTCAGATGGCCGTCAGGGTGAGCGTGGCCGTGTAGGTGCCGGCCACGGTCGAGGTCGGCGCGTTGAGGGCCAGGTCGGCGCCGACGTGGGCCGTGCCCAGGCCGGTGCCCGTGGCGAGGGAACGGGAGGACTTGAGTCCGGCCGTGCCCGCGTCCGCGGGGGCGACACCATTGGCCGCCGCGACCGCACCGCCGGCCGTGACGGTCTGGGACGCGCCCTTGTCGATCACCTTCGGCGTCCAGCCGATGTTCTGACCGTTGATCTTGTGCGTACCGCCGTCGGAGAAGTCGGTCACCTGACCGCTGACGGACCAGCCGGGGTTTCCGGCGCGGGTGTCGGTCAGCGTGACCGGGTTGATGGCGCCCGTGGTGGACAGCAGGTCGCCGTTGGCGTTGAGCTGCGGGGAGGGCAGGGTGACGTGCGGGTTGTCGACGCTGATGACCAGCGCACCGGCCTCGACGGTCGTGGTGATGTCCTGCGAGGCGGTGACACCGGCGAAGGCGCCGATGACATAGGGGACCGCGCCGGAGTCGGAGCCCAGGTACGCCGCGGTGTCGGCCGGGACGAAGATCGCCGAGAACGAGTGGTCACCGGGGGCCAGGCTGCTGGTGGTGAAGGACGCCTGACCGGCGGCGACCGGCACCGTGGCCAGCGTGGTCGTCGTACCGCCCACGGTGTCCTGGAACTTGACCGAACCGGCCGCCGAGGCCGGCGCCACCGATGCCGTCATGCCGACCGGGCTGTACTGCGCGGCGGTGCCGGAGGGCGAGACGGCCAGCGCGGTCGTGGTCGCCGTCGCCGGAGCGGTGTTGACCGTGTACGAGACCGCGGTCGACGTGGACCCGTTGTAGGCGGCGCTCGACGGCGTGAACACGGCCGTCAGGGAGTGGGTGCCCGCGCCCAGGCTGCTCGTGGTGAGCTGGGCCTGGCCGCCGGCGACGGTCACCGGGTTGCCCAGCGCCGCGCCGTTGTCGCGGAACTGCACCGTGCCCGCGGCGCCGGCCGGGCCGACGTTCGCGGTCAGCGTCACCGGGGTGCCCGCGTCCACCGGGGCGGCCGGGGAGACGGCGAGGGAGGTGGTGGTGTCCGTGACCGCGGCCGGATCGGTGTTCTGGTACGCCGTGTTGGACGTGAACCAGACCGAGGCCGGGAAGTCACCGAGGCTGGTGCCGTTGAAGGCCGTACGGCAGGTCACGAGGAAGGTGTACTTGCCCGTCAGGGTGGTGAATCCGGCCGTGTTGGCGTAGTCGCGCATCGTCTGGGACAGCGGGATGACGAGCCCGCCCTCCGGGGTCGATCCGTACGTGCCGATCGGCGAGTTGCCGACCACGTTCTGGCCGCCGGCCGGGAAGCCCGAACCGGTCACCGAGACGATGACGTTGGTGGCGCTGTCCGGGCAGGGGCCCGACGTGGTCAGCGACATGCTGGAGGTGTCGGAGCCGGTCGCCGGGGTGACCGCCGCGGTGCCGATCTCGGCGGCGTGTGCCGAGGGGGCCAGGAGCAGGCCGCCCGCCAGCACGGCCACCAGGCTCGCAAGGCCGCCCGCCAGGCTCCGCGAGAGCGTGTTCTTCCACACAGTCGTGCTCTCCTTCTTCGAAGGATTCGGAAGGGACGAAAGCGTTGGGTCAGGCATGGGGGGGTTGGGTCACAGCAGAGGAGTGCTGAGGAGCGCTACGGAAGGGGCGCCGGGCAGGCGCGCCGTCGAGGCGTCAGGGCGTCTGCTTGCTGGTGTCGCCGCAGTTCGCGTTGGTCGCGAAGCCGTAGGTGTTGATCACGGCGGGCTGCTTGCAGATGAGGGCGTCCGGGCCGACGAAGACGGTGCTCCAAGGAGCCGTCCCGATCTTGCTGGTCGGGATGACGTTGTAGACGTCGCGCTTCACACCGAAGTTGCTGTTGAGGGTGTTCGGCGCGAGACCGTCGATGGTGCCGAGGATCGCGCGGCCGCGGAGGTCCGCGATGGTCTGCGTGGCCTGCGAGTTGTACTGCGCGATGGAGAAGGGGACGATCGACTTGTCGTCGAGGACACGGCCGTCGTGCTCCTGGACGGGAGCGCCGCCCTTGGTGTCCTTGATGCAGGGATAGACGCCGGCGACCACGTCGGCCTCGGTGATGCCCATCGTGGACTGCCAGAAGCTGCGCGTACCGGAGCCGGCCTGCGGCAGGTACACGGTCAGGCTGTAGTTGGGAGCGGTGCCCACGTAGTTGGGGTCGCAGTGGTAGATGGCCTTGAGGTCGTTCAGCGTGAGCTTGCGCGGCACCGTGCTGGTGGGCGTGATCGAGTAGCTCACCGCGTCCACGGCGAACGGGACGTAGGTCAGTCCGGGGTTCGCGGCGCCCAGGTTGAGGCTGGAGGACCGGGAGAAGTCGAGGCACTTGTTGTCCGCCTGCAGCGAGTTCAGCAGCGCGGTGCGCCCGGCGCCCGACCCGTTCGGGCGGTTGATGGTGCAGCCCGGGGTGCTGGCGGGGTCCTTGGTGGTGATCTGGGCCGAGCCGGTGGCGTCGTACGAGCCGATGACCTTCTGGCCGCCGATGGTGATGGTGTTGGCCAGGCCGTTCATCACGTCCTGCGTGGTGTCGGAGCCGACACCGGAGAGCTGGCGGTAGGGCGGCGGACCGGAGGGGTCGGCGACGGCCTGGCTGGCGCAGACGGTGCCGGTGAGAAGACCGGCGATGCCGACGGCGGCGATGGCTGTCTTTCTCTTGTTCACGTGCGTTACCTCTCGGATAGGCTTTCGCCGGGTGGTGCCCGGCGCGTGTTCTGACAGTTCGTTGGCGCGGACCTGTCGAGGTTTCGGGTTCGGGCATCACCTCCCTTGGTTTCCGGGCCGGTCGGCCCCGGCGCGCCGGGCCGCGAGACCGGCCGCGAGGCGCGGCACCACCCTGGGCAGCAGGTGGCCGCCGGCCGCGGCGGCGAGCCCGACGACGAGGGCGATCAGAAGGGCGTAGCGCAGAGCGCCGAGCGCCCAGGCCGGAGTGCGGATGAGCGGCTCTTCGGAGGCGGCGGCGGGCGCGCCCGACGACGGCTTCCCGGACGGCTGCGTGGCCGCGGACGGGGACGCCCCCGCGCCTGCCGCCGCGGCCGGCTGCCCACCGGCCGCCCCGGCGCCTCCGCTCGTGTCGGCGCCGCTGCCTGCCGTACCGCCGCCGGACGTGTCCGAGCCGCCCGCGGAACCGGAGCCGCCCGCGTCGCCGCCGGGTCCGGCGGACGAGGTGCCCGCCCTGGACGCGATGGCGTCGGCCGCGGCACGGGTCTGCGCGCGCAGGCTCTGCGGCAGCGGGACGTACCCCTCGGGAAGGGTTCCGGCCGCCACACCCGGCTGCTGGCCCGCACCCGCCGCGTACTTCAGGAGCGCCGCGTAGTCCTGGCCCTCCTTCTTGGCGAGCCGCTCGGGCACGGTCGCGGCGTACGTGAGGAGGGTGAGTGGGTAGGCGTTCCGGGCCTTCGTCGCCGGGTCGGGGCTCAGCACTCCGGCGACGCCGCTGGGCTTCATCGCGGCCTGGCCGGCGAGCAGTCCGGCCTCGTCGGGGCCGGCGAAGCGGCCTGCGGCGTTCTGGAGTTTCGCCGTCACCAGCCCGTAGCGGCTCGCCGACGCCGTGTCGGTCACGGCGAGGACCGCCCGCCTGCCCGCGGGCTGCGGGGGCGTCTTCTTGTAGCCGGGGGGCGTGGCGGTGCCGTCCCAGTTGGCCCGCGCCAGGGTGTCGCCGCGTGCGGCGGCATGGGCGGCCTCGTGCATGTTGTGGGCGTACGGGTGCTTGTCCTGGATGCAGAGGGGGTTGTCCGGGTGGTCGGCGAACTGCTGACAGAACGGGTCGCTCTTGGGGAAGTCGTTCCGCGGCAGCTCGATGCCCTTGTAGTGCGGGTTGACCTTCATTCCCGAGAGAGCGGGGTCGCCGTGCCGGCCCTGGTTGTCGGGGGTCCCGTTCAGGAACTCGCGGGCGGCCGGGTCCTGGTCGACCCAGTTCCACAGCTGCCACGCCGCGTCGGACACGGCCTCGGGCACGAGCGCGTCGCCGAGGCTGCCGCGGAACTCGAGGTCCTTGTAGGCGGGGTTGTGCTTGCGGAACTCGGGGTCGTAGGCGAGGTTGAAGGGGTTCTCGGCGGTGCTCGGAGCGAAGCGCGAGTTGCCGTCCTGGTAGGACTCGGTGAGCAGCTTGGTGACGAGCCTCGGGGTGAGGTGGAGACTGGTCAGCCGTGCTCCGTCGCGTGCCCTGACCTCGGCGGGCGCGCTGAAGCCGGACTGGCTCTCGATGAAGAAGCCGATGGTCAGTCCGGACAGTGCCACGGGCGCGTAGACGGGCTTCGGTCCTGCGGGCACCTGGTCGCCGGTGGCCGGGCGGCCCAGGAAGACCATGCCGGGCTTGTCGGAGACCAGATGGGCGCGGGCGGTGTCGTCGGTCACCGGTGAGTAGCCGTAGATCGTCCTGCTGCCGGTCCGGCACAGGGCCGGCTGCCAGCGTTCGATGGCCTCTTTGGCGATCTCGTGACTGAGGACGGCCCGTTCGTCGGCGCCGATCGGGCAGAAGTTGCCGATCCGTTCGAAGCTCAGCGGCACGACGAGACGATGCTTCCAGTTGCTCGCGGTGAGCGGCGACGACTGCAGCAGTCCGCTCGGCTGCGCACGGTACGAACTGCCGTCGACCTCAATCTCGCCGCGCGGCACGACGACCAGCCAGCAGGACCGGCCCGGCGCCCCGTTCGAGGCTCCGGCCGGCACCTCACCGCAGCCAAGGCCCGGCGCCTCCAGTGCCGATTGGGCCTCGAAGTACACCTCGCCCTTGCCGTCGGGACCGGTGCGGGCGTGCGGGACCTCGTTCGTGGTGCTCACGTCGTAGAAGTCGTTCCAGTTCCCCTCCGGGCTCACATCGCCGCTCACGGATCTGAACGCGACGTACGAGATGCCGGTGCCGCTCGCCGGAGGAAGCTGCTGGGACGGGTCCCTGAGTCCGCCGTAGGTCAGCTGCCGGGTGTTGGTGAACGCTCCGGCGGTGCCGCCGACGTCCTGCGCGGACGAGCCTCCGAACTGGCACTGCTCGGGGTCGGGTCCGGTGGCCTTGTCGCCCCAGCACTGCATGATCTGGAGGTAGTTGGCGGCATAGGTGGTGTCCGAGACCGTCGGGGCGCCGCCCTGCCAGGTGATCCTCACCGCCTGGTTGACCAGGTTCCGGGTCTGGCCGACGGTCACCTTCAGGTCCGCGTAGGGGCCCTGTCCGGAGACGGTCACCGCGGAGCCCTCCCCGGCGGCGGCCAGGGCCGCCCGGTCGGCGGCGTCGGCGGGCCGCGGGGCCGAGGCGAGCACGGCGGCACCGATCACGGAGAGCAGGACGAGCGCGACGGCGGCCGACGTCCTGACGAAGCGGCGGAGCGCGGCGATCATGACGTGCCCCGCTTCAGCCGCCGGTTGAGCAGCGGCGGTCCGACGGTGAGCACCACCAGCAGCACGCCCGCCACCGCCATGAGCGCGGTCTGGGTCCCGCCGCCGATGCCGCGGGAGGTCGTGACGGGTACGGCGAAGGCGTCACCGCTGCCGCCGGCCGCCGCGCCGTTGTCCCCGATGACCTGGCCCGTGTCCGGGTCGATCGTGGCTCCACCGGGGCCGCCCGTGGCCCCGCCACTGCCGGTGCCGGACGTCGTACCGCCCGCTCCCTTGCCGCCCGTACCGGCGGTCGAGCCGCCGGAAGCGGTGCTGCCGCCGCCCGTGGTGCCCTGGGCGGACCCGGACGAACCGCCGCCGGAGCCGGAGCCCGAGCCGTTGACGGTGGTCGGGGCCTTGGCGCCGCCCGTGCCGGTGGAGCACTGGGTCGGGCCCTGCTTGTCGCACGCGGGCGGGTAGGGCGCCGTCTTGGCCAGCGTGTTGGTGCCGTCGCTGGAGAAGGTGGGGTTGCGGCAGTTCTTGATGTCGATGTTCTCGGGGGCCACGCCGGGGATCTTGCGGACCTGCTGGAGCCCGGCCGTCACGAGGTTGATCGGGAGTGGCGAGTAGCCGAGACTGTCGACCCGCTGCTGCCCCTGGCAGAGGAAGTAGTACGCGAAGGCGCCGAGGGTCTTGCCCTTCTGGGCGTTGAAGTTGGACTCCGCCTTGGTCGGGATGATCATGTAGCTGTAGCTCGACAGCGGGTAGGTGCGCTTGTCCGTGTCGTTGTAGACGGCTTCGAGCTTCTGCGTCAGATACTTCGGCGAGGACGGGTTCTCCTCGATCTGCGCCTTTGTGAGGGCCACCGCCACGTTCCTGGCGGTCGGCTCGGTGTAGTACCCGGCCTTGTTGAGCACCTTGGCCACCGGGAATCCGGTGGTGTACACCGCGAAGGAGTACTCGACGTAGGTGATGGTGCCGACGTTGCCCTCCTCGGAGACGTAGCCGGACACTCCGTTCGAGCCCGCCTGGCCGACGAAGCCGCTGCCCGGAAGGACCGGGAAGGTCGACGTCTCCCCGCACGGAGTCTGGCGGCCCGCCTTGCGGCAGTAGGCGTCCCACACGGATCCGTACTGCACGCTGAGCCACTTGGTGAACTGCGCGGTGGTGCCGGAGCCGTCCGAGCGCACCACGGGCACGACCCGGCGGGCGGGCAGCGCCGAGGCGAGCGCCGGGTTGTCGGCCTTGATCGCCGGATCGTTCCAGCTCTTGATCTGCCCGGTGAAGATCTTGGCGACGACGTCTCCGGACAGCCGGAGGTTGGTCACGCGCTTGTTGCCGATCGTGAGGTTGTACATGAACGAGGTTCCGCCGGCCACGATCGGCATGTAGGCGTACTTGCGGGACGGCGGCGAGTCGACGACGCCGGAGTCCTTGATGCCGTACGGGATCTCGGAGACGGCGTAGTCCACGGTGCCGTTGCGGAACTGGTTACGGCCGTCGGAGGACCCGGTGGGGTTGTAGTTGACCGTCATGCCGTACTGCTTGACGTTGCCCTTCCACTGGTCGAGGGCGTTCTGGCTCCAGGTGGATCCGGCACCCGAGATCGGGACGTACGTGGCGGCGACGGCGGGCTCGGCGCCCGGCATCGCGGCGCCGAGCAGGAGGGCGGCCACGAGAGCGAAGGCGGTCACGACCCTCGGGAGGAGGCGTGCTGTCGTTGCCGGAGGCGATCCGGGCATGGCTGGTGACTCCTGGTCGGTGAGGTCGGTACGGGGCGGTGCGGGGGGGTGCACGGCGGTGCGGGGGGGTGCACGGCGGTGCGGGGGGCGGTGCACGGCGGTGCGGGGGCGAGCACCCGGCGTTCGGTCACTCCGGCGGCCGGGCGGGGGCTTCGGACGGGCCGGCCGGTGGTGCGGCCGCGTCAGGGAAGCCCCCCGGCACCCCGGCCGCCTGCGCCCTGAGCCGTGCGCGCCTGCCCATGCGCTCGGCGTCGCGGCGCGAGGCCACCACGCGCCGGTGCTGCTGGTTGCGGGTGAGCTCGCCGGGAGCGCGCCCGCCGACCACCCGGGCCACCACGAACAGCAGCAGCACGAGGACCATCAGCAGCGCGGCGGCGCCGAACCCGCGGGCGATCAGGCTGGGCTGGGGAGACCCCACAAGACCGAAGGTCGCCAGCGGCAGCGAGACCTGCGGACCGCTGAACGGGTTGGCATTCACGCCCGCCGCGAGACCGGAGGTGAGCAGCACCGGTGAGGTCTCGCCGATCCCGCGAGCGGTGCCCAGGATTACCGCGGTGGTGAGCCCGGAGCGTGCGGTGGGCAGCACCACGGTCCACACCGTGCGCCACTGGCTCGCGCCCAGGGCGTACGACGCCTCGCGCAGCGACCCCGGCACCAGCCGGATGACCACGTCGGCGGCGCGGATGATGATGGGCAGCATCATCACGCCGAGCGCCAGGGCGGCGGCGAACCCGGACTTGTCGACGCCGAGGATGAGGATGACCGTGGCGTAGATGAAGAGTCCGGCCACGATCGACGGCAGCGCGGTCATCGCCTCGACGATGGTCCGTACGAACCGGGCGTACCTGCCCGGCACTTCGTTGAGGAACACCGCGCACGCCAGCCCGAGCGGCACGGTGATCACCAGCGAGATGGCCATCTGCTCCAGGGTGCCGATGATCGCGTGGACGACACCGCCCTGGGTGAGCGGCTCCAGCGGTCCGGTGCGCGACATGTCCTCGGTGAAGAAGTTGAGGTGCACCAGGGCGGGCCGACCGCGCCACAGGGTGTACCCCACCACCAGGAGCAGCGCCGCCAGCAGGAACAGGGCGAGGCTCAGCCACAGCACCGCCGCGACCTTGTCCCGTACGGTCACGCCGCTCTCGTCGAAGGAGACCAGCGCCGCGTACAGGCCGAGGAAGAGGACGTACGCGAGGACCACGAAGCCCAGGATCGAGTCGAACGGGGCGATCCACACGAAGAGGAGGACCGTCAGCGCCAGCGAGCCCACGGCCGCACCGGCCAGGGTGAGGCGGTCCGACGCATGCACGGTCGAGGTGTTCCTGCGGACTTCGGGGGCCGCGTCGTCCGCTGCGCCGGCCGCGGGCCGTACGGTCGCCGACGCGGGCGCGTCCTTGAGGAGTTCGGTCATCTCAGGCCTCCGCCCCGCTGCCCGAGCGGCCGCGGGCCGCGATCGAGGACGCGATGAAGTTCACGATCAGCGTCATGAGGAACAGCGCCAGTCCCGCGGCCATCAGGGCCGACATACCGAACTCGCTCGCCGCGCCGTAGCGCAGCGCGATCAGCGCGGACACGGAGTTGGCGCCGTTCTGCAGGACGTGCCACTGCACGACGAAGACCGGCGAGATGATCATGTAGACGGCGATGGTCTCGCCGAGCGCCCGGCCGAGGCCCAGCATGGTCCCACCGATCACGCCGCCCCAGCCGAACGGCAGGACGACGGCGCGGATCATTCCCCACCTCGTCGCCCCGAGCGCGAAGGCTCCCTCGCGCTCGCCCGGAGGCGCCTGCGAGAACGTCTCCCGCATCACCGAGCAGGCGATCGGGGTGACCATGAGCGCCACGACGATGCCGGCGATGAAGGTGGAGGACGTGTAGACCGTCGTCGTCTGCAGCGGGTCGGTCGGGTCGGACCCGTCGACCGCGAAGACGGGGATCCACGAGAAGTACGTGGAGATCCAGCGGGAGAGCCCGACGATGTACCCCTGCAGGAAGAAGGCGCCGCACAGTCCGTACACCACGCTCGGCACGGCGGCCATGAGGTCCACGAGGCTGACGAGGAACGACCGCAGTCTCCGCGGTGCGTACTCCGAGATGTACAGCGCGGTACCCAGCGCCAGCGGCAGCGCGATGCTGATCGCCACGAGGCCGATGAGCACCGTGCCGACGAGCACCGCGGCGATGCCGAAGTTGCGCGAGTCCGGCTCCCACGCGGAGGTGGTGAGGAAACCGAACTTGGCGACGCCGAGCGCCTCGGACGCACGGTAGGTCAGGAAGACCCCGACCAGGAGCATGACGGCCAGGACCACGGCCCCGCTGCCCCGCGCCGCCCCACGGAAGACGCGGTCCACGGGCGCGCCCCTGCCCCGCACCGCACGCGGTGCGTCCACGGGATCGGGACCCGGCCCGGACACCTGTCCGGCCCCGGGCATGGCGACGGTCATCAGGCACCCGCCCCGGCCCTGGCACGGACACGTTCACGGGGTTGGGCCGGGGCGTGGACGTGGGCCTGGGCGACGGCGTGGCCCTCGTCCTCCGGCTCTGCCCGCGTAGACCCCGCCCCGGGACGCGCGGGACCGGGCAGCTGCATCCCGCGCAGCCGCGGCCGGTTCGGCATCCCCTCGGGCAGCTGGGCCACGGGGACGGCGGCCAGGAACTGGCCGAGATTGAACTGGCACTCCCGATGGCGCAGATAGGTCCGCCCGGCGACGGCGAGGGTCCGCCCCTCGATCTGCACGCGCCACGTCCAGCTGTGCGCCGCGTCCGGCATGCTCATGAGCGCGCGGGCCCCCGCGACCTTCTCGCGCAGCTCGTCCACCGCGGCCTGACACGCCGTGAGCCTGTCGAACGCCTCGGCGCTGCGCCCCAGTTCACGGTTGTTCGCGCCGACCAGCCGCCAGCCGACGGGCCTCTCTCCGCCGTCGGGTCTCTGCGGCGATACGCGCACCACATACAGGAAACGTGCCCGAATCATCGAAACCACCCCCTTCCGCTTCCACCTCTGCGCTTATCGCCACAGGTCGGAAGATCTCCCCAAGCGCACCCGACGGTCGCGGGTTGTGAAGGGGCTGTGTGCACAGAAAGGTGAAGGCCGAACGGAGGGAAAATGAATGAGAGGCTCAGACGAACCCAAGGTAATCGTGATCAAGACATTGATGACGCTGCGCGGCTCCCGGAGGTCCGGTGACGGCGTGTCAGCGTGTCAGTGGACTGCACCTCCCACGCGGCCTGCTCCTCGATCACGCCGACGACGTGATCGGCGAGCGGACGCGCGAGCGGCCGGACGGCCCTCTCGGCCACCCTCATCGCCCCGGCCCGCATGGCCCGCGCGCAAGCCGTCAGGGGCCCCTGTGGGGCTCGTCACCTTCTGTGATATTCGCAGGTCAGCCGACCCCTGCCGCAGGCCGGAACCACTCGGCGAGGTCACCGGAGCCGTTGCCGACGTCACGGCCGGCGCCATCGTCGACCGAGCGGCGGCAGTTGAGGGGCGAGCCCCCCAGGCCCCGGTACCGGCACCGGGCCCCGACGGGCACCGAACCGGCGAGTTGCTCCGGAGGAGGGAACACGCCCGGCCCTGCGACGTCACGTCCCCGGCGCTCGACCGGGGAGCGGCTACTGTCGTCCGACAGGGCGTCACGGTGCGGCCTCGTGATCGGCCCGACCGGCGGAGACGCCGGTCGGAACGTTTCTTCACCACTGGCCTGTGGTGGGGCGGGTGGGACTCGAACCCACGGCCGACGGATTATGAGTCCGCTGCTCTAACCGGCTGAGCTACCGCCCCTTACGGCGCGTCGCGCACATTTGTGCGCGCCGTCTGCCGCAGCATAGCCGCTCATACGATCTCCTGCCTCGGATGGTCGGCGTCGCTCTGACCATGAGGACTGCACGGCCGCCCGCGCGGTTCCGGAAGCCGGGGATCACATGGAAAAAGGACCCCGTGGGGTCCTTTTTCCGTCCGCTCCCCCGGCTGGACTCGAACCAGCAACCCTCCGGTTAACAGCCGAATGCTCTGCCAATTGAGCTACAGGGGATCGCGCTCCCCCGACTGGACTCGAACCAGTAACCTGCCGGTTAACAGCCGGCTGCTCTGCCAATTGAGCTACAGGGGATTGCTGCGTGTGCACCGAACGTACCTACCTCGGGTTTCCCAGGCGGCGCTCGCTCGCTGCGACACATACATTAGCGCAAGCAGGGGGGTGCTCCGCCAATCGGTTCCCCCCGTGACCTCGTGACCTCAGATCCCGGCGTCGGGGACGACGCCGGCGAAGGGTGGCAGCGATGCGATACCGGATCACGTTCATCGCCGGACTGGCCGTCGGTTACGTGCTCGGCACCCGGGCCGGGCGCGAGCGTTACGAGCAGCTGAAGAAGTCCGCCCGGGAGTTCGCGCAGAACCCGGCCGTGCGCAACGCCGCGGAGTCCGCCGCGCAGACGAGCCGCGAGATGGCCGGCAAGGCGTACCACGCGGTGAGCGACAAGGTCGGGGACCATGTGCCCGACTCGGTGGCCGAGCGGGTGCGGTCCCTGCGGGAGCGGAGCCAGGGCGGCGCCGAGGACGACTGGGGCACGAGCAACACGTGACGTCGGTCATGCGCCGGCCTCGGCCGGACGCGGCTCCGGTCGCCTGCGCGGCACCGGCCCATGAGCGCCGCCGGCGCCGGCGGGAGATCCGGCGGCGGACCGCGCGGCGGGGCCGGCGCCGCTGTGACCGTGCCCGGGCCGTGGCAGGCCCCCGAGTGCGGCAGAATCTAACGGCATGGGGATAGTCGCCGGGCTGGACAGTTCGTCCGCCTTCACTCGCATCGTCGTCTGCGACATGGACACGGGCGCCGTGCTGCGCCAGGGGTACGCACCACACCCGGTCGAGGCGAAAGCGAGCGACGTCGATCCACAGGCATGGCTGCTGTCGCTCGGTGAGGCCGCTGCCGGCGGGCTGCTGGAGGGTGTGCAGGCCATCGGCGTGTCCGCGCAGCAGTACGGGCTGATCCCGCTCGACGCCTCGGGGGCACCGGTGCGGCCCGCGCTGGTCGGGAACGACAAGCGGGCACAGGTCGCGGCCGCGGATCTGATCGAGGCGTTCGGCGGGCGGCAGGCCTGGGCCGAGGCCGTCGGATGCGTGCCGCAGTCGGGGCTGCCCGTCGCGAAGCTGCGCTGGCTGGCGCGGAGCGAGCCCGAGTCGGCCCGGCGCACCGCGTTTGTGATGCAGCCCCACGACTGGCTGGTGTGGCAGTTGCTGGGCAGGCCCGCGCGCCGGACGACCGACCGGGGCGCGGCGTCGTCGACCGGGTACTGGTCGGCGGGCACGGGCGCGTACCGCCCGGATCTGGTGGAGCTGGCGCTCGGGAATCAGGCCGCGCTGCCCGAGGTGCTGGGTCCTGCCGACGCCGCGGGGACCACCCCGGAGGGGCTGCTGATCTCCGCGGGCACCGGCGAGACGATGGCCGCCGCGTTCGGGCTCGGGCTCGGGCCCGGGGACGCGGTGGTGTCGCTCGGGGCCTCCGGTTCCGTGATGGCCGTGCACCACGAGGCACTCGCCGACCCGTCCGGAATGATCACGTCCTTCGCGGACGCCACCGGCATGCATCTGCCGGTCGTCCACACCCTCAACGCCGTACGGGCCCTGCGGGGCACCGCCGAGCTGCTGGGCATCGAGGACCTCGCCGAACTGTCCGCGCTGGCGATGAAGTCGACCCCGGGCGCCTCCGGTCTCGTCCTGCTCCCCTATCTGGAGGGCGAGCGCACCCCGCACCTCCCGCACACCGCGGGCACCCTCACGGGCCTTCGCCGCGAGTCGATGAAGCGTGAGCATCTGGCGCGCGCGGCCTTCGAGGGCATGCTGTGCGGGCTCGCCGACGCGCTGGACGTGCTGCGCGGGCGGGGCGTGGACGTCCGCCGGGTGTTCCTGCTGGGGCAGGCCGCGGAGCTGCCCGCGGTGCAGGCCGCGGCGCCGGCGATCTTCGCCGCGCAGGTCGTCGTCCCGCAGCCCGCCGACTACGCGGCGCTGGGCGCCGCCCGGCAGGCGGCCTGGGCGCTCGGGGTGGCGCAGGGCAAGCTCGCCCCGCACACCCCGCCGGCCTGGCAGGGCGCGGCGGCGCAGATCTTCGAGCCGGGCGAGGAGATGCCGGTGGGCCAGGCGGTGCGGCAGCAGTACGTCGCGACGCGGGACCAGGTGCACCCGGGCGCCTTCGGCTCCTGAGGCGCCCGACGGAGGGGCCCCGGATGCGAGGAGGCCGGGCGTGCACGCCTCTCGTGGGGGCGCGTTCTTGACCGGAGCTTGGCGAAATCCCTTGGGCAGCGGGTCGTGGAGTATCGCAAGATTGGGGCGACTCCACGAATTTGCCGACCGAGAGACCTTGGCGTGCTCATACGACTGCTCCGGACGTTCCTGCGTCCGTACCGGAAACCCCTCGCCCTGCTGGTGGCGTTGCAACTGCTGCAGACCAGCGCCACCCTCTATCTGCCCACCCTGAACGCCGACATCATCGACAACGGTGTCATCCAGGGCGACACCGGATACATCCTGTCGTTCGGCGCGCTGATGGTCGCCGTCAGCGTCGTCCAGGTCGTCTGCAACATCGGGGCCGTCTACTACGGCGCCAGGACCGCGGCCGCACTCGGCCGCGACGTACGGGCCGCCGTCTTCGACCGCGTGCAGTCGTTCTCGGCCCGCGAGGTCGGGCAGTTCGGCGCGCCCTCGCTCATCACGCGTACGACCAACGACGTCCAGCAGGTGCAGATGCTGGTGCTCATGGCGTTCACGCTCATGGTCTCCGCGCCGATCATGTGCGTGGGCGGCATCGTCCTGGCGCTCGGCCAGGACGTTCCGCTGTCGGCGGTGCTGCTCGCGGTCGTGCCGGTGCTGGGCATCGCGGTGGCGCTGATCGTGAAGAAGATGCGGCCGCTGTTCCGGACGATGCAGGAGCGGCTCGACACGGTGAACCGGGTGCTGCGGGAGCAGATCACCGGCAACCGGGTGATCAGGGCGTTCGTGAAGGACCCGTACGAGGAGAAGCGGTTCCGCGGGGCGAACACCGAGCTGACCGACGTCTCGATGGCGACCGGCCGGCTCATGGCGCTGATGTTCCCGGTCGTCATGACCGTCGTGAACGTGTCGAGCATCGCGGTGGTCTGGTTCGGTGCGCACCGCATCGACAGCGGCGGGATGCAGATCGGCGCGCTCACCGCGTTCCTCGCCTATCTGATGCAGATAGTCATGGCCGTGATGATGGCCACCTTCATGTTCATGATGGTGCCGCGCGCCGAGGTGTGCGCCGAGCGGATCGAGGAGGTCCTGGCCACCCGCTCCAGCGTCGTACCGCCGGCGCGGCCCGTGCGGGAGCTGGCGCGCCGCGGTCATCTGGAGGTGCGGGGAGCGCACTTCCGCTACCCGGGTGCCGAGGAGCCGGTCCTGCGGGACGTGGAGCTGGTGGCCCGGCCGGGCGAGACGACCGCGATCATCGGGTCCACGGGCAGCGGCAAGTCGACACTCCTCGGGCTCGTCCCGCGGCTGTTCGACGTGACCGGCGGCGAGGTGCTCGTCGACGGCGTCGACGTACGGGAGCTGGAGCCGGCGCTGATGGCGCGGACCGTCGGGCTCGTGCCGCAGAAGCCGTACCTCTTCTCCGGCACGGTCGGCTCGAACCTGCGGTACGGGAATCCCGACGCGACCGACGAGGACCTGTGGCAGGCGCTGGAGGTCGCCCAGGCCGCCGACTTCGTCCGCGCGCTCGGCGGCGGGCTGAACGCCCCGATCGCGCAGGGCGGCACCAATGTCTCGGGCGGGCAGCGGCAGCGGCTCGCGATCGCCCGGACGCTGGTGCAGCGGCCGGAGATCTATCTCTTCGACGACTCCTTCTCGGCCCTGGACTACGCGACGGACGCGGCGCTGCGCGGCGCGCTGGCACAGGAGACGGCCGAGTCGACCGTCGTGATCGTCGCCCAGCGGGTTTCGACCATCCGTGAGGCCGACCGGATCGTGGTCCTCGACGAGGGCCGTGTCGTGGGCACCGGCCGCCATCACGAGCTGATGGAGAGCAACGAGACCTACCGGGAGATCGTGCTCTCCCAGCTGACCGAGGCGGAGGCTGCCTGATGGCGGGTCCTGGCGGACGCATGATGATGGGCCAGTCGGGCGAGCGGTCCATGGACTTCAAGGGCTCGGGCAAGCGGCTGCTGCGGCAGCTCGCTCCCGACCGGCCCACCCTGTGGCTGATGCTGGTGGCCTGTGTGCTGAGCGTGGGTCTTTCGGTGGTCGGGCCGAAGATCCTCGGCAACGCGACCGACCTCGTCTTCGCGGGGGTCGTCGGGCGTCAGCTGCCGGACGGCACGACCAAGGAGCAGGCCGTCGACGGCCTGCGCGAGCGGGGCGACGACGGGCTCGCGGACGTGCTGTCCGGCGTCGACTTCACGCCGGGCCACGGCATCGACTTCGCCGCGGTCGGGAACGTCCTGCTGGTGGCGCTCGTGGTGTACGTGGCCGCAGGGCTGTTGATGCTGGTCGCGACGCGGGCGTCGATCCGGGTGATCAACCGGACCGTGTACCGGATGCGCGAGGACGTACAGACGAAGCTGTCACGGCTGCCGCTGTCGTACTTCGACAAGGCCAAGCGCGGTGAGGTGCTGAGCCGCGCGACGAACGACATCGACAACATCTCGCAGACCATGCAGCAGTCGATGGGCCAGCTGATCAACTCGCTGCTGACCATCGTGGGCGTGCTGGCGATGATGTTCTGGATCTCACCGCTGCTGGCGCTGGTCGCGCTGGTGACGGTGCCGCTGTCCATGTTCGTCGCGGCGAAGGTCGGCAAGCGCTCGCAGCCGCAGTTCGTGCAGCAGTGGAAGTCCACGGGACGGCTCAACGCGCACATCGAGGAGATGTACACCGGCCATGCGCTGGTGAAGGTCTTCGGACGTCAGGAGGAGTCCGCGAAGGACTTCGCCGAGCAGAACGACGCCCTCTACGAGGCCGGGTTCCGGGCGCAGTTCAACAGCGGGATCATGCAGCCCGTGATGTTCTTCATCTCGAACATCAACTATGTGCTCGTGGCCGTGGTCGGCGGTCTCCGGGTCGCGTCGGGCACGCTGTCGATCGGTGATGTGCAGGCCTTCATCCAGTACTCGCGGCAGTTCTCGATGCCGCTGACGCAGGTCGCGTCGATGGCGAACCTCGTGCAGTCCGGTGTCGCGTCGGCCGAGCGGATCTTCGAGCTGCTGGACGCGGACGAGCAGGAGCCCGACCCGGTGGGTGCGGTCCGCCCGGAGAAGCTGCGGGGCGCGGTCGCGCTGGAGAAGGTGGCGTTCCGCTACGACCCGGAGAAGCCGCTCATCGAGGATCTGTCCCTGAAGGTCGAGCCGGGTCACACGGTCGCGATCGTCGGCCCGACGGGCGCCGGCAAGACCACGCTCGTGAATCTGCTGATGCGGTTCTACGAGGTCACGGGGGGCCGGGTCACCCTCGACGGGATCGACATCGCGACCATGTCGCGGGACGACCTGCGTGCCGGGATCGGCATGGTGCTGCAGGACACCTGGCTGTTCGGCGGCACGATCGCCGAGAACATCGCGTACGGCGTGCAGGGCAAGGTCACGCGGGAGCAGATCGAGGAGGCGGCGCTGGCGGCGCACGCCGACCGCTTCATCCGTACCCTGCCCGACGGCTACGACACCGTCATCGACGACGAGGGCTCGGGCGTCAGCGCCGGCGAGAAGCAGCTCATCACCATTGCGCGGGCGTTCCTGTCCGACCCGGTGATCCTGGTGCTCGACGAGGCGACGAGCTCGGTCGACACCCGTACCGAGGTGCTGATCCAGAAGGCGATGGCGCGCCTCGCCCACGGCAGGACGAGCTTCGTGATCGCGCACCGGCTCTCCACCATCCGGGACGCGGATGTGATCCTGGTGATGGAGAACGGGTCGATCGTCGAACAGGGCATGCACGAGGAGCTGCTGGCGGCGGAGGGCGCGTACGCCCGGCTGTACGCGGCGCAGTTCGCGCAGGCCGTGGTCGAAGTCGACTGAGATGCAGGGGAGTTCGGGCCCGGCGGACACGCCGCCGGGCCCGCTCCGGGTAACGGGGACAACGGGGAAGACCGGAGCATGGACAAGGACGTGGGCAACGCGGCCGACGCGGATGACGGCGGCAGCACGGGCGACAGCGGCAACGGGGGACGCGGCGGAGGAAGCCGGGCGATGGGGCTGGGGATGTCCCTGGGCGTGGCCTTCGGCGTCTCCCTCGGGATGCTGATGGACAACCTCGCGGCGGGCATCGCGATCGGCATGGCCCTCGGCGCCGCCTTCGGCGCGAGCGTCGACGCGCGCCGGCGGCGGCAGGGGGAGACGCCGGGGTCGCCCGGGGCCCCGGGCGGCGGCGACACTCAGTCCAGGTAGCCGCGCAGCTGGTCCGCGAAGGCGTGGTCCCGCAGCTTGCTGAGGGTCTTGGACTCGATCTGGCGGATGCGTTCGCGTGTCACGCCGAAGATCCGTCCGATCTCCTCCAGGGTGCGGGGCCGCCCGTCGGCCAGCCCGTACCGGAGCTGGACCACCTTGCGCTCGCGCTCGCCGAGGGTGGAGAGAACCGCTTCGAGGTGCTCGCGCAGCAGGAGGAACGCCGCGGACTCGACGGGCGACGCGGCGTCGCCGTCCTCGATGAGGTCGCCGAGCGCGACGTCGTCCTCCTCACCGACGGGCGCGTGCAGCGACACCGGCTCCTGGGCGAGGCGCAGGACTTCGCCGACCCGCTCGGGCGCCAGGTCGAGCTGGGCGGCGACCTCTTCGGGCGTCGGCTCGTAGCCGCGCTCCTGGAGCATGCGGCGCTGGACACGCACGACACGGTTGATGAGCTCGACGACATGGACGGGGACGCGGATGGTCCGGGCCTGGTCGGCGAGGGCCCGCGACATGGCCTGGCGGATCCACCAGGTCGCGTACGTCGAGAACTTGTAGCCGCGCGCGTAGTCGAACTTCTCCACGGCCCGGATCAGCCCGAGGTTGCCCTCCTGGACGAGGTCGAGCATGGTCAGCCCGCGGCCCACGTACCGCTTGGCGACGGAGACGACGAGGCGGAGATTGGCCTCGATGAGCCGGCGCTTGGCCATCCGGCCCATGACGACGAGCTTGTCGAGGTCGACGGCGAGCTGTGAGTCGAGGTCCGGGGTGCAGGTGAGCTTCTCCTCGGCGAACAGGCCGGCCTCGACACGGCGGGCGAGCTCCACTTCCTCGACGGCGGTGAGGAGCGGAATCCGGCCGATCTCGCGGAGGTACTGCCGGAAGAGATCCGACGAGGGACCCGAACCGGCCTCCGCACGGCCGCCCCGCGGCGGCTCGGGAAGGTCGGGCACCTCGGACAGATCCGGCACCGCCTCGGCCTCCGGCGTCGATGGCGGCTCGTTCTCGGGATGGTGCGCGGCCCGGCTCTGCGGCGGAACGGCCGTGACCGCATCTGCTTCTGTCAGGGTCTGGGTCTGCACGGTGGCGACCTCCAGGGTGAGCGCTGCCGGTTGGGGGGCAGGCGGCAGCGGGACGGGGACGGCGGCCGGGCCGCTGTCCGTCCCGTACACGATGAGCGGATCCGCGGGGGTGAGTGGCCCACCTTCCGTGGGCCGGCCGCGCTCCGAGGACTCAGGCACCGCACCCCAGTGTGGGGTACGACACATCACTGCCACGAGGGGCGTGCGGTGACTTTTTGAGTCCGGTCCGTGACCGGGTGGTTACGGGGCCGGGAGTCCGGGGGTCGCCCCCGGAACAGCACAGCGAGGCCGGTCCATGACCGGGTGGTCACGGGGCCGGGGTCGCCCCACGCGTGGGTGGCGGTTACTCGCGTGCGCGGTGCGGCGGCGGTCTGGGACGATCGGCCCCAGGGGGTGGGCCATGAGCACGGCATGGGAGCGGCGCGACATTCCCAGGGGTCCGAACGACCCGGAGGAGCCGGAGGCGGAGCGTCGGCGGCGCAGGCTGGAACCACCCAGCACGCTCATGACGTTCACCGGGCAGGGCATGCAACAGGAACGGATCTTTGATCCGGCGCTCCTGCACTTCAGCGATGCCTACCGGGCGTCGGAGCCGACCTTCGACGGCCGCCCCGGGGCCACCGCCTGGCGGACGGCCCGCCGTGAGGCGCTGCACTCGGTGCTGGCCGCGATCGCGGCCTCGGGGTGGGTCGACTGCCTGGTGCTGCGCGGCAGCGTGCTGCTCGATGCCTGGTTCGGCGACGCCGCCCGGGAGCCGGGCGATCTGGACTTCGTGGTCGTACCGCCGGACTGGCGCATCGAGCAGGGCCGTACGCAGCGGATGCTCGACGCGATCGCGGAGGCTGCCGAGCGTACGGCGGAGCACCGCGGCGGCCGGGTCCGGATCTCCGCGCGCGGTGCACGGTCCGAGTACATCTGGACGTACGACCGGGTGCCGGGCCGCCGCATGGTGCTGCCCTGGACGGCACCCGGCGTGCCCGGCGGCCTCGTGCAACTGGACTTCGTCTTCAACGAGTTGATGCCGGTCCCGCCGGAGCCCACCGACGTGGGGTCAGGGTCCCTGCTGTGGGCGGCCACGCCGGAGCTGTCACTGGCCTGGAAGCTGCTCTGGCTGTTCACCGACCTCCATCCGCAGGGCAAGGACCTGTACGACGCGGTGCTGCTCGCCGAGCGTCACCCCTTGCGGTACGAGCTGCTGGAGGCGGTCTTCAAGCCCTACGACGCGGCCTGGTACGCCTCGAATCCCGTGGCGCTGAGCCACTTCCGGGACCTCGACTGCGAGAGCGAGTGGGCAGACTTCCGCGCCGAGTACCCTCACCTCGCCGGTGACTGCCGGGCGCACCACGACCGGCTGATCGCGGCGCTGGGCCCGACCTTCGAAGGCCGCTGAGGCCTCAGAGGGCTTCCGCGCCCCTGTTCCGCAGCGACTGCCCGTACTGCTGGAGCACCCACAGTTCGTTCTGCACGGCCGCGGCGTGCTCCGGGTCCGCGTGGGTGCCGAGGCGGGCGAGGGTGCCCTGGACGTCGCGGATGCGGCGGTCGACCGCGCGGAGGCGGACCTGGACGAGCTGGACGCCCGCGTAGGTCTCGTCGACCGTCCGGGCGTGGACGGCCTCCACGGCGAGCTCGGTGATCATCGCGCGGACCGTGTCGTTGGGTGCGGCGTCGCGGACCCGGGCGAGGTAGGCCGGCGCGTCGGGGACGCCCTGCTCGGCGCCGCCCGCGTCGGCGACGGCCTGGCGCACGGCGGCGTAGGGCGGGGCGGTGAACTCGTCGGCCCCGTACGCGTCGAAGGCCGGGGAGACCAGCTCGGGGTGCTGGAGGGCGAGCTTGAGCAGCTCGCGCTCGGTGCGGTGGGCGGGGCTGCGGAGGTTGATCGCGGGGCCGCTGGGCTGCGCGGCGGCGGGGCTCCGGGTGTCGTACGCAGGCGCCTGGCGCGCGGGCGCCGGGCCCTGGCCGCCGCGGTCGCGGGCCCACCTCGCCAGCTGGGCGACCCGCTTCACCACGAACTGGGTGTCGAGGATGCCGAGGAGGCCCGCGAGCTGGACGGCGACCTCGTGCTGCGAGGCGCTGTTCTTGATCCGGGCGACGATCGGCGCGGCCTCGTCGAGCGCGGCGGCCCGGCCGACCGGGGTCTCCAGGTCGTAGTTCTTCACGATCTGCCGGATCGCGAACTCGAAGAGCTGGTTGCGCGGCTCGGCCAGCTCCCGCACCGCCTCGTCGCCCTTGGCGAGGCGCAGCTCGCACGGGTCCATGCCGTCGGGCGCGACGGCGATGAAGGTCTCGGCGGCGAACTTCTGGTCGTCCTCGAAGGCGCGCAGGGCGGCCTTCTGGCCGGCCGCGTCACCGTCGAAGGTGAAGATCACCTTCGCGCTGCCGTTGTCCATCAGCAGCCTGCGGAGGATCTTGATGTGATCGGTGCCGAAGGCGGTGCCGCAGGTCGCGATCGCCGTGGTCACCCCGGCGAGGTGGCAGGCCATGACGTCGGTGTAGCCCTCGACGACGACGGCCCGGCTGGACTTGGCGATCTCCTTCTTCGCCAGGTCGATGCCGTACAGCACCTGGGACTTCTTGTAGATCGCCGTGTCGGGGGTGTTCAGGTACTTCGGGCCGTTGTCGTCGTCGCGGAGCTTGCGCGCGCCGAAGCCGACGACATCGCCGGAGATGTCGCGGATGGGCCACATCAGCCGGCCGCGGAAGCGGTCGATGGGGCCGCGGCGGCCGTCCTGGGAGAGCCCGGACAGGACGAGCTCCTTGTCGGAGAAGCCCTTCCCGCGCAGATGGCGGGTGAGGTGGTCCCAGCCCGCCGGGCTGTAGCCGACGCCGAAGTGCTGGGCCGCCGCCTGGTCGAAGCCGCGCTCGGCGAGGAACTTCCGGCCGATCTCGGCCTCCGCACCGGTCTCCAGCTGCTCGATGTAGAACTGGGCCGCCATCTGGTGGGCCTCGATCAGGCGGATCCGCTCGCCCCGCTGGTGGCTCGGGTTGTACCCGCCCTCCTCGTAGCGCAGCGTGATGCCGGCCTTGGCCGCGAGCCGCTCGACCGCCTCGGAGAACGACAGGTGGTCGACCTTCATCACGAACGTGATGGTGTCCCCGCCCTCCTGGCAGCCGAAGCAGTGGAAGAGACCCTTGCTCGGACTGACCTGGAAGGAGGGGGACTTCTCGTCGTGGAAGGGGCACAGGCCCTTGAGGTTGCCACCGCCCGCGTTGCGCAGCTGGAGGTACTCGGACACGACGGAGTCGATCGGGACCGCGTCCCGTACCGCCTTCACGTCGTCATCGTTGATCCTGCCTGCCACGAGCCGATTCTACGGGGCGGGAGTGACAGCACTGAGCGCAGTGGCGGGGTTCGCCAGTGCTTCGGTGTCCACGGGCGCCCCGGAGCGGATGAGCTCCTGGACGGTCTCCGTGACGTCCCACACGTTGACGTTCATTCCGGCGAGAACCTTGCGGTCCTTGAGCCAGAAGGCGATGAACTGCCGCTTGCCGACGTCGCCGCGGAGCACGACCTGGTCGTACGAGCCGGGCGGCGCCCAGCCCGAGTACTCCATGCCGAGGTCGTACTGGTCGGAGAAGAAGTACGGGATCCGGTCGTACGAGACGTCCTGGCCGAGCATCGCGCGGGCGGCGGCGGGGCCGCCGTTCAGTGCGTTCGCCCAGTGCTCGACGCGGAGCCGGATGTCGAGGAGCGGGTGGTGCACGGCGGCGACGTCACCGGCCGCGTAGATCTCGGGGTCGGAGGTGCGCAGGGAGGCGTCGACGGCGACGCCGCCGCCGTGGGCGCGGTCGACGAGGGCGAGTCCGGCGGATTCGGCGAGGCCGGTGCGCGGGGCGGCTCCGATGGCGGCGAGGACGCTGTGGGCGGGGTGCTCCTCGCCGTCGTCGGTGCGGGCGGCGAGGACCATGCCGTCCTGGCCGACGATCTCGGTGAGGCGGACGCCGAAGCGGAAGCGGACGCCGTGCTCCCGGTGGAGGTCGGCGAAGATCTGGCCCAGCTCGGGGCCGATGACCTGGTGGAGCGGGGTGGGCTCGGGCTCGATGATGGTGACCTCCGCGCCGTAGCCACGGGCGGCGGCGGCGACCTCCAGGCCGATCCAGCCGGCTCCGGCGATCACCAGATGGCCGTTGTCACGACCGAGGCCGGCGAGGACCTGCCGCAGCCGGTCGGCGTGGGCGAGGCGCCGCAGATGGTGGACGCCGGCCAGTCCGGTGCCGGGGACGTCGAGGCGCCGGGGCTCGGCGCCGGTGGCGAGCAGCAGCTTGTCGTAGCGGACGGTGGTGCCGTCACCGAGCCGTACGGACCGGCTCTCGCGGTCGATGGAGGTGACGGGCTGGCCGAGGTGCAGCTCGACGTCGTTCTGGGCGTACCAGGCCGGCTCGTGGACGAAGACGCTGTCGCGCTCCTCCTTCCCGGTCAGATAGCCCTTGGAGAGCGGCGGGCGCTCGTACGGGTGGTCGCGTTCGTCGCCGATCAGGATCACCCTGCCGGTGAATCCCTCGGCGCGGAGGGTTTCCGCGGCCTTGGCCCCGGCGAGTCCCCCGCCCACGATGACGAATGTCCGATGCGCGTCGACCACGTGATGCCTCCTCTTGGTTTCCGCTTCTCCTGCACGCTACGCCGCCTTCTGGGAGCCTCCCGCACGGAGCGTGATGGGGGAAGAGGGGGTGTCCGGGTGGGCGTGTCGGTTCCGGCCATCTCACGCAACCGGCGTGCGCGGCACGCCCGGGGCGGTCCGGGGGCCAGGGGGTGTCTTGTGGATCAGGCCGGATCAGGGAGCGGGGTCCGGTGCGTGCGATCGCAAGGCGGAGGTGGGGGTCCCCCCGCCGAAGGAAGGGGGAGAAATCGACGCGGTGGGGGCACCTCCCGTGCCCGAAGGGCTACGGGTGAGTCGGTGACCTACGACAACGCAGCTGGGGGTACCCCCAGGCGAAGCTCTGGGGGAGTGCGTGCCAGGGCGCGCGCGCCCGGCAAGATCCACAAGACACCCCCCGGCTAGGGCCGGTGCGAGGTCAGGCGGGCGTGGAGCGTGCGGGCCGAGGCGTCCGTGAGCGAGGCGATCTGGTCGACGATCACCCGCTTGCGTGCCCGGTCGTCGGCCGCCGCGTCGAACAGCGCTCGGAACTGCGGGTCCAGGCCCTCCGGGGCGCGGGTGACCAGGGCGTCAGCGAGCTCGGCGACGACGATGCGCTGCTCGGCGCGGAGCGCCTCCTGCTCCGCGCGCTGCATGACGTAGCGGTCGGCGACCGCCTTGAGGACGGCGCACTCGAGGTGGGCCTCCTCCGGGACGACCAGCTCCGCGGCGTACCGGGTGAGCCGGCCCGTCCCGTACGCCTGACGGGTCGCACCCTCGGCCGCCAGGCAGAACCGGCCGATCAGCTGGCTCGTCGCGTCCTTGAGGCGGGCCTGGGCGACGGCCGAGCCGTCGTAGCCGTGCGGCCACCACTCCTCGTCGACGAGACGGTCGAGGGCATCGGCGAGCGCCTGCGGATCGGTGTCCTCGGACACGTAGCGGCCGATGGCCACCGCCCAGATCTCCCGGCGCTCGTGCTCGGACAGCAGCGCGTTCGGATCGATGTGCCCGGCGTGGAGGCCGTCCTCGAAGTCGTGGACCGAATAGGCCACGTCGTCCGACCAGTCCATGACCTGCGCCTCGAAGCACTTGCGGTGGGCCGGGGCGCCTTCCCGCACCCAGGCGAAGACGGGGATGTCGTCCTCGTACACCCCGAACTTCGGCGAGGCCGGGTCGGTGGGGTGGCCGCCGCGCGCCCACGGGTACTTGGTGGCGGCGTCGAGCACCGCGCGGGTGAGGTTCAGGCCGACGCTGACCAGCTCGTCCCCCGCCGCGGCAGCGGCTGATGTCACAGCGGGGGCGCGGACGAAGCGCTTGGGCTCGATACGGGTGAGCAGCCGCAGGGACTGGGCGTTGCCCTCGAAGCCGCCGCAGTCCTTGGCCACGTCGTTGAGCGCCTGCTCGCCGTTGTGCCCGAAGGGCGGATGGCCCATGTCATGCGCGAGGCACGCGGCCTCCACCAGGTCGGGGTCGCAGCCGAGCGCCGCACCCAGCTCACGGCCGACCTGGGCGCATTCCAGGGAGTGCGTCAGGCGCGTGCGGGCGCTCGGGTCCCAGGCCGCGCTGCGCGAGCCGGGGGTCACCACCTGGGTCTTGCCGGCCAGGCGGCGGAGCGCCCCGGAGTGCACCACGCGCGCGCGGTCGCGCTGGAAGGCGGTGCGCCCCGGCCGTTTGTCGGGCTCGGCGGCCCAGCGCGCGGTGGCCGCGGCGTCGTAGAACTGCTCGACGCCGTGGATGCCGTGGTTGTCGGGATGGGTGCTGCTGCCCGTGGTGCCTTCCATGCACCCGACGGTAACCGCAGACGCCGACAGCGTCGCTCAGGCGGTGACCAGTTGGCGCCGGTTCGTCACGGACGGCGTGGCGGCGGTCTCGTCGTACCGCTGCAGCACGAGCCGCGCCATCGCGGGGTGCGCGCCGAGCGGGGCGGCCGAGGTCCAGGGGGCGGCGGCCGCGGCCGCCGACGCGAACCGTCCGGGCGCGGTGAAGTAGGAGGCGACGGCGACACGGTGGCGGCCCCGGGCCGCCAGCGCGCGCACCGCGTCGGAGACGGTGGGCGAGACGGCGGAGGCGTACGCGGGGACGACGGGCACCCCGCCGAGGCGTTCGCTCAGCAGGGCGGCGGTGCGGCGGGCGTCGGCGGCCGACTCGGGGTCGCGGGAACCGGCCGCGGCAAGCACCACTCCGGCGCTGCGGCTGCCGTTGTCCGCGCTGCGCCATCCGGCCTCGGCGAGCCTGGAGTACAGCGCCTCGGCGAGCAGGGGGTGCGGGCCGAGCGGCCGCGCGATCCGGGCGTGCAGCCGTGGTGCGGCGGCGACGGCGGCGGGGATGTCCCGCTTCACGTGGTAGCCGCGGCCGAGCAGCAGCGGTACGAGGACGGCCTCGCGGTCGCCGTGTGCGGTGAGGGCGGCGAGGGTGTCGGGGAGCAGCGGCTCGTCGAGCTCGATGTGCCCGAGGCGGACGTCGAGGCCGGGACGCAGCTCGCGTACGCGGTCGAGCAGCCGGGTCACGGTGCGCGGGGCACGCGGGTCGCGGCTGCCGTGCGCGACGGCGACGAGGGCGGGGGCGGCGGACCGGGCGGGGGCGGCCGGTTCCCGGGTCCCGGATATGAGCAGGTCGTCGGTGGTCGTACTCGGAGAACTCATGGGTCTGCGCACTCCATTGAGCTGGACATGACTGAGCTGTGCCCCGAGCTGTGCCGTGATGCGGCCGAGCAGCTGTGTCGTGCTGTCGAGGGGCAGCGGGTTCGGGGCCAGGGACTCGCGAGGGTGTGCCGACTCCGTCATGGACCGATCCTGGCGGGCGGAGGTTGCCAGGTCGTTGCGCCGGGGTGACGGGTGTTTTCCATGGCCTCACCGGCCCGGCGCCGGCGTTGTCAGGCGGCCCGGCCGTCGGACCCGGCCCCCGCGTGCGCCCGCGTGAGCGCCCGCGCCCGCGCGCCCGCCCGCGTCAGCTCGCCAGCCAGACCTGCAGGGTCGCGCCCGGCACGCAGCCCTGCCGGGACGCCGCGTCGAGGGCGTCGCCGTGTTCGTAGCCGACGAGCGGGAGGCCCGGCCAGAGGCGGGCGACGGTGGCGAGGCAGCCGGACCAGGCGCGGTCGAGGTCGTCGTCGGCGGCGAAGACGTTGGAGACGCCGATGACGGAGTCGCTGCGGCTCACCACGGCTCCGGCGACGGTACGGGCCCCGTCGTCCGTCGTACCGGCGAGGACCGTCGTGGCGCGGTCGGCGAGGAGTTCGGGGCGGAAGAGGCCGGCGAGGCTCTCGTCGCCGCCGGACCACGCCTCCTCCCAGGCGGCCAGACCGCGGGCGCTGCGGACCGGCCGCCAGTGGACGTCATCCGGGGCGACGGGGGCCGCGAGGGTGGCGGGGCGGTGGATCCAGCGTGCCTCGAAGAGCACCTCGAAGCCGTCGGCCGACAGATCGAGGCGCCCGAAGCTGTCCTTGACCGAGCAGCCGGGCGCCTCGCGATCGATCTCGTCCAGCACCTCGCGGGCCGTGGCGTACGGCGACAGGGTCACGGCGTCCGGGTACAGCGGCGGGGTGCGCCGCTCGCTGGTCCAGGCGCGCTCACCGAACACCCCCGGGGTCCCGTGCGCGCGGCACATCGCGTCGCACCATTCGGCGTTGTTCCGGGCAGACGCAGTGATCATGAGCCAATGATGCCGGATCTGCCGGTCCCCTTCGCACCGATTCCGCAGCCCAAGGCGGCCCGGACACAGGGTGGTTCCGCGTGTCCGCGCCACCGAAGTACCCCTCGAAGGGGTGACATGAAACGTGGCCGCGCCGTCGGAGCAGTTCTCTTGATCACATCCATGTGCAGCGCTGAACCGTTCCGCCCGCCGCGGCGTCGGATGAGGTGAGTCGGGGCACAACCACCGGGCCAGGGGGTCACATTCGATGCGCAAGCCGCAGAAGCCGCTGAAGCCGCCGAGGCTGCGGAAGCTCTCGCTCCTGCCGGGCAGCAGGCGCGGGCAGCGGCGCGCCGTGCAGGCCGTGATGCTCGGGTGCGTGCTCGCCCTGGCACCGGCGACCTGGACGCACGCGGTCGCCGACAGCCGCATCCGCACCGTCGACGGCGTGCCCGCGCGCGACGTGGCCGTCGTCTTCGGCGCCGGGCTGTGGAAGGGCCGCCCGACCCCGTACCTCGCGCACCGGCTCGACACGGCCGCCGAGCTGTACCGGACCGGGAAGGTCAAGGTCGTGCTCGTGACCGGGGACAACAGCCGGGCCGAGTACGACGAGCCCGACGCCATGCGCGCCTACCTCACCGAGCGGGGCGTCCCGGACGGGCGCATCGTCAGCGACTACGCGGGCTTCGACACCTGGGACTCGTGCGTGCGCGCCAAGAAGATCTTCGGGGTCGACCGGGCGGTGCTCGTGACGCAGGGCTTCCACATCAGGCGGGCGATCGCCCTGTGCGACGCGGCGGGAGTGGAGTCGTACGGCGTCGGGGTCGCCGAGCCGCACGACGCGACCTGGTACTACGGCGGGGCGCGGGAGATGTTCGCGGCGGGCAAGGCGGCACTGGACGCGGCCTTTGAGCCGGACCCGCGGTTCCTCGGGCAGCAGGAGCGGGGCGTCACGGAGGCGCTCGCCTCGGCCGCCGCACGCTGAGCAGCTCCGCCAGCACCGCGGTCCGCGCCGGCCGGCTCACCCCGGACCGCGGTCCGGGCGGAGGGCCGCGTACCGGAGCCGTAATAGGAGGCGACCACCGCCGTAACACGGACGACGCACGCTGAGTGCCATGTCCCGAGCACCAGCCCCCGCCGCCGTCGCCCCCGCGCTCGTCCCCACCCACTGCCCGTACTGCTCTCTGCAGTGCGGCATGAACCTGCGCGGAACCGGGACCACGGTCGAGGTCGTCGAGCGCGACGACTTCCCCGTGAACCGGGGCGCCCTGTGCGGCAAGGGACGTACGGCACCCGCGGTGCTCTCCTCCCGGGTACGGCTGACCGGGCCCCTGGTCCGACGCCCCGCCACAGGCAGGCTCGAACCGGCCACCTGGGAGGAGGCCCTCCGCGTCACCGCCGAAGGGCTCCGGCGGACCCGCACGGTCCACGGCGCCGACGCCGTCGGCGTGTTCGGCGGCGGCGGTCTGACCAACGAGAAGGCGTACGCGCTCGGGAAGTTCGCCCGGGTCGTGCTCGGCACCTCGCAGATCGACTACAACGGCCGCTTCTGCATGTCGTCGGCCGCCGCCGCACACCACAGGGCGTTCGGACTCGACCGGGGGCTGCCGTTCCCGCTGGAGGACGTCCCGCGCACCGGCTGCGTCATCCTCGTCGGCTCCAACCTCGCCGAGACGATGCCGCCGGCGCTGCGCTACCTCAGGGAGCTGAAGGAGAACGGCGGCACGCTGATCGTCGTCGACCCGCGCCGTACGAAGACGGCCGAGCAGGCCGACCTCCATCTCGCGCCGCGCCCCGGCACCGATCTCGCGCTCGCGCTCGGGCTGCTGCACCTGGTGGTGGCGCAGGGGCGGACGGACGAGGAGTTCATCCGGGAGCGCACGACGGGCTGGGAGGAGGCCAGGGCGGCCGCGATGGCCCACTGGCCCGAGCTGGTCGAACGGATCACCGGCGTCGGGGTGCCGCAACTGCGCGCCGCCGTGGGCATGTTCTGCGACGCACCCACGGCGATGGTGCTCACGGCCCGCGGCCCCGAGCAGCAGTCGAAGGGCACGGACACGGTCGGCGCCTGGATCAACCTCGCCCTCGCGACCGGGAACGCGGGCAGGCCGCTGGCCGGATACGGCTGCCTCACCGGGCAGGGCAACGGGCAGGGCGGGCGCGAGCACGGCCAGAAGGCCGACCAGTTGCCCGGCTACCGCAAACTCGACGACCCGGCGGCGCGGGCCCACGTCGCAGGGGTGTGGGGCGTCGACCCCGACTCGCTGCCGGGCCCGGGGCGCAGTGCGTACGAACTCCTCGACGCACTGGGCCGGGACGTGAAGGCGCTGCTCCTGATGGGCTCCAACCCGGTGGTGTCCGCGCCGCGCGCCGCGCATGTGGAGGAGCGCATCCGCGCGCTCGACTTCCTCGCCGTCGCGGACGTGGTGCTGTCGGAGACGGCGGAACTGGCGGACGTGGTGTTCCCGGTGACCCAGTGGGCGGAGGAGACGGGGACCACGACGAACCTGGAGGGCCGGGTGCTGCTGCGACGGCGCGCGATCACGCCTCCGGAGGGGGTACGCAGCGACCTGGAGCTCCTGCACGGGCTGGCCGGGCTGCTGGGGCACGAGAAGGGGTTCCCGACGGACCCGGAGGAGGTGTTCGGGGAGCTGCGCCGGGCCTCGGCGGGTGGGCCCGCGGACTACTCGGGCATCAGCTACCGGCGGTTGGAGGAGGAGAACGGCGTCTTCTGGCCGTGCCCGGACGCGGCGCCGGCGAGCGGCCCCGTACGGGAGCCGCATCCGGGGACCCCGCGGCTGTTCCTGGAACGGTTCGCGACACCGGACGGGCGGGCGCGGTTCGTGCCCGTCGTGCACCGGGAGGCCGGGGAGGAGACGGACGCGGACTTCCCCGTCGTGCTGACGACCGGGCGGGTCGTGGCGCAGTACCAGTCCGGGGCGCAGACCCGCCGCGTCGCCGAGCTGAACGCCGCCGCGCCGGGGCCGTTCGTCGAGCTGCATCCGCATCTCGCGGCGCGGGTGGGGGTGGCGGACGGCGAGCCGGTCGTGGTGGTGTCGCGACGGGGGCGGGCGGTGGCACCGGCCCGGGTGACGGACACGATCCGGCCGGACACGGTGTTCATGCCGTTCCACTGGGCGGGCGCCGGACGGGCGAACACGCTGACCAATCCGGCGCTCGACCCGGTGTCGCGGATGCCGGAGTTCAAGGTGTGCGCGGTGCGACTGGAGCGGGCGGGCCTCCTTCCGAGCCCGTCCGGCGATTGAGGACGGACACACGGGCCGACCGGACGGTACCGGTCACCTCAGCGCACCGCCGACCAGTCGCCCCCCGGGATCACCGTCCCGTGTGCCCGCAGCCCGGCGGCCACCCTCTCCGCCGCCACGTACACCCACGCCCGCACCGCGCCCTTCGCCGTGTGGACGTCGCGCTCGACCCGGACGTACAGGTTCCGCGGGTCTCCCGGCCCGACGTACTCCTCCAGGTGGTCCAGTACCGCTGTCAGCTCCCGGTAGTGCCCCGGCGCCGCCGTGACGAGCTCGCCGGTGACGGTGCCGTCGCCGCCCTCGACGGCGTACGGGTACCCGGGCCCCTCGTACAGCAGCGCACCCCGCAGCACGGCGGGCTCCTCCGAAGAGGTGCGGCCGCGCAGGAAGAGGTCGTGGTTGTGCTCGCCCGCGCGCAGCGTGCCGTAGACGAAGAACGGCAACTGCCCGCCCGCCGGCTCCCTCACGCCCCCTCCGGTGATGTCGGTGCGGTCGTCTCCGCCTCGATCCACTCCAGGTACGCGGCACTCCCCCGCACCACCGGCGTGGCGATGATCTCCGGGGTCTCGTAGTCGTGCCGGTCCCGGAGATGCGCCTCGAGCGCGTCGTAGCGGGCCTCCGTCGTCTTGAAGAGGATCTGCCACTCCTCACTCGTCTCGATGGCGTTCTGCCAGCGGTAGACGGACGTGACGGGCGCGGAGATCTGCGCGCAGGCGGCCAGCCGCGCCTCCACCGCGCCGCGCGCCAGCTCCTCGGCCTTCGCCGCGCTGTCGGTGGTGGTCAGGACCGTCAGGGCCCGGGTCATCAGGGTCACGAGCAACTCCTCTCTGTGAATGTCAACAACGCTCGTGATCAATACACCTGGGCGACCGGCTCCGTCTCGGGGGCGGCCCGGCGGAACAGGGCCGTCCAGAGGAAGGGCTCGCCGAAGTGCGGGGACTCGTCTTGTTCGTCGTGCATGCGGCGCAGTTCGACCTCCGTCAGGTCGGAGAAGATCCGGCGCAAGGACTCCGCCGTGTAGGCGAGTCCGCCGTGGAGGCGGGACTCGCGGTAGAAGTCGGAGTCGGGGAGTTCGGAGCCCATCGCGCCGGCCGCGAAGCAGGTCAGGGCGAAGTGGCCGCCGGGCGCGAGGACCCGCTCGATGAGGGCGAGGTAGCTGATGCGGCGGTGCGGCGGCAGATGGTGGAAGCAGCCGGAGTCGTAGATCAGGTCGTACGGACCGCAGAGTTCGGCCGCGGTCAGCTCGAAGGCGTCGCCGCAGTGGAAGCGGACGCCGTCGGCCCCCGCCTCGCGCGCCCGGTCGCCGGCCCAGGCGATGGCCGCCGGGGAGAGGTCGACGGCGTCCACGTCGAAGCCGAGGGAGGCGAGGTGGAGCGCGTTGCGGCCCGGGCCGCAGCCCAGGTCGAGGGCGCGGCCCGGGGTGATCAGGCTGCGCTCCGCGTACGAGGCCAGGTTCTCGTCCGGCTTCGCCACGAAGAACGGCACCGGCTTGGAACGGTCCGCGTAGAAGCCGTCCCACCAGGAGGCCGCGCCTGCGGTCCAGCGGTCGGCCTCCGGCGCGAACAAGCCGTCCAGGAGCCTCAGTACGTCGTCTACCGTGCGTATGTCGCGGTTCATCCAAGTCCCCTCTTCCCGATGGGGAGATGGTAGGTCCGCGTGACACGAAAGCCCAGCTCAGGAGGGGTTGGCGGGGGTGCGCCGGCGGGCGTCGGCAGGCGCCTGAGGGCGTGGTGGGAGGGCGGGAATCCCGGCACCCGCACGTGCCGGGACATGACCCTCCAGGCACCCTTCGAAGGCCGTCCCGGGGGCGTTCCCGCCTCCTCCGAGGCGACTTTCCGGAGGTCCTCAGCCCGCGTAGGGGTGCCGGGTCCTGGCGTCCCGCAGTGCGGTGCCCCACCAGGCGAGCTGGTCGAGCATCGTCTTCGCGGCCGCGTCGGGTCCGGTGGGGTCCTTGTGGCGTCCTTCGTCGTCGAAGTGGATGCGGGCGTTGTGGAAGGAGACGGTGTCGCGGACGGTGACGGCGTGCATCTCGGCGAAGACCTGCCGCAGTTGTTCCACCGCGCGCAGTCCGCCCGACATGCCGCCGTACGAGACGAAGCCGACGGGCTTGGCCTGCCACTGGGTGTAGTGCCAGTCGACGAGGTTCTTGAGGGCCGCGGGGAAGGAGTGGTTGTACTCGGGGGTGACCACGATGAAGGCGTCCGCGTCGGCGAGCCGGGGCGTGACCTTCGCGAGTTCGGCCTTGACGCGGTCGTCGGGGGCGTACGACAAGGACGTGGGCAGATCGACGTCGGCGAGGTCGACGACCTCGACGGTGAAGTCGTCGCGATCGGCGGCCCGGGACAGGAACCAGTCGGCGACGACGGGGCCGAAGCGGCCTTCGCGGTTGCTGCCGATGACGACGGCGAGCCCGAGGGGCCCGGCCGGGACGGTCTGCGCAGGTGTGGTGAGGTCCATGCCCCGAGCCTGGTACTTAAACCATGGTTGAGGTCAAGCGCTACGCTGGAGGGCATGACCCATCTCGCCTGGGACGCCAAGGAAGCCACCATCGGTGAGCTGGCGGAGCGCAGCGGCGTCGCCCCCTCCGCGCTGCGCTTCTACGAACGCGAGGGGCTGATCAGGAGCCGCCGCACGACCGGCAACCAGCGGCGCTACGGCCGGGACACGCTGCGCCGCGTCGCGTTCATCCGGACCTCGCAGCGGCTCGGCATCCCGCTCGCCACGATCCGCGAGGTGCTCGGGCTGCTGCCGGAGGACCGTACGCCCACGCGGGAGGACTGGGCGCGGATCTCGGAGTGCTGGCGCGACGACCTCGATCTGCGGATCCGTACGCTCCAGCGGCTCCGGGACAACCTCACCGAGTGCATCGGCTGCGGCTGTCTCTCGCTGGACCGGTGCGTCCTGTCCAACCCGGGCGACGAGCTGTCGTCGCACGGTCCGGGGCCGCGCCGCCTGATCGAGGACTGATCGCCGCCGCTGTTCCGTCGCGCCGCCACCGCCGCTCCGTCGCGCCGGTTCCGCGGCTCCACAGCACCGTCTCCGGCCCTTCCGCCTTACGGGCCGCCGATCCCGCCTACCGTTGGGCACATGACTCCGACCGGCCCATACATCGAGATCGACGGACGCCCGGCCACCGAGGCGGACCCCGCCGGGCTTTCCGTGCTCCAGAGCGGCTACGGCCACTTCACCGCGATGCAGGTGCGCGAGGGGCGGGTGCGTGGGCTCGCGCTGCATCTGGAGCGGCTGGACGGCGCGACGCGGGAGCTGTTCGAGAGGGAGCTGGACGGGGACCGCGTCCGTGCGCTCGTACGTCAGGCCCTCGCCGCGACCGGCCGGCGCGACGCCTCCGTGCGTGTCTACGTCTACGAGACGGCCGTCGCGGTGACCGTCCGCGATCCGCAGACGATGGCCGAGACGCCGCGGAGCCTGATGTCGGTCCCGTACCAGCGGCCCGTCGCCCACATCAAGCACCTCGGCGGCTTCGCGCAGGGGTACTACAGGGAAGCGGCTGCCCGCGCGGGCTTCGACGAGGCCCTGCTGACCGGTCCCGGCGGCGTGATCTCGGAGGGCGCCATCACCAATGTGGCCTTCTGGGACGGCGCTTCGGTGGTCTGGCCGGACGCGCCCGCGCTGCGCGGGATCACGATGGCGCTGCTGGAGCCGCGGCTGCCGTCGGTGCGGCGCGAGGTGCGGCTGGCGGACCTCCCGTCGTACGAAGCGGCCTTCCACATGAACTCGCAGGGTTTCGCGCCGGTGCGGCGGATCGACTCGACGGAGTTCGCGGTGGAGGAATCGCTGATGAAGCGGGTGCGGGAGGCGTTCGAAGGGGTCCCCTGGGACGCGATCTGACAGCCGCGCGACACGCGGGGCGACACGCCGCGACGCCACCTCGGGCCCGCCCGGCGTGTCGGCCGTCACCCTTTCGGCGCGGCCGCCCGTACGGCGCAGCCAATGGCCCAGCGCACCGGCCGTGACCTGCGGCGACGCCCCGCGGCAAGGGCGACACGCGGTGATGTGCGGGCGAATCTGATCGTCCATCAGCAGGCGTGGGCGGCGGGCTGGCCGTTACCTCGGAGATGAAGAGGACGCCATCGCTCCCGGAGGACGACATGCGCACCACTGCCCGCCCGCCGGCCGGCCTGTCCGGCCCCGTGCTGGCAGCCGCCGTCTGTCTCGGCGCGCTCGCCGCCGCCCCGTCGGCGTACGCGGACAGCTTCGAGCCCTTGGAGATCACGCCCTCGATCGTGTCGCCCGGCGCAACCGTCACCGTGAGCAGCGCCGCTTGCGGCAAGGACGGCCACGGCACGGGTGACGCCCAGTCGCTCGGCGCGGGTGGCTTCAAGGCGGCACCCGGAACCCACAAGGAGGTCGTGGTCGGCCGGTTCAAAGTGCCGAAGAACGCGAAGCCCGGCAACTACGGCATCGGCGTTCTGTGCGACAACGGCAAGGAGGCCACCGGGGACCTGGTCGTCCAGTCCCACGGGCAGCAGCCGACCGGCCATGTGAAGACGGGTACCGGCGGCAGCGTCGGGCCCGACACCACCCAGATCGCGGCGGGGGTGGCCGTTCTGGCCGCAGCCGCCGCCGGCGGGACCTGGCGCCTGCGCCGTCGGGCGAGCGGCGCGCAGGTGAGCTGACGAGGCTCGGCCTCCACCGTCCTCGTGACCGCCGTCCCCGCCCCCGTCATGCGTCCGGCTGACGGGGGCGGGGAACCATCTCCCGGTCCGGATCCGGAATCCGGACCGGCATCCGGAATCCGCGATCGAAGGACTTCTGATGCAGGACAGGAGCGCGAGCCGGGGCAGGCGAAAGGGAACGGGCTTGCTGCTGGTCGTCGCCGTGTGCGTCGGCACCTGGCTGGTCCAGAACGGCGCCCGGACGACCGTCACCCCGCCCGTGCCGTCCGCCGCCCAGGCCTTCGCCGCCGGTCAGCACACGGACGCGGCGGCCGACCCGCTGCCGCCGTCCGAGCCGGTCCGCTTCCGTATCCCCCGCATACGCGTGGACGCCCCGGTCATGCCGCTCGGCCTCTCCCCCGACGACAGCCTCGAGGTGCCGCCCGCGGGTAAGTCCAACCTGGCCGGCTGGTACCGGGGCGGCACGTCCCCGGGCGCGCGCGGCGCCGCGATCGTGGCCGGGCACGTCGACAACGACCGGGGCCCGGCGGTCTTCTACGACCTGGGCACGCTGCAGAGGGGCCACCGGATCGAGGTCCTCCGCAAGGACGGCCGCACCGCGGTGTTCACGGTCGACGCCGTCGAGGTGTACGAGAACGAGGACTTCCCGGACGGCAAGGTGTACGGCCCCGCGGACCGCGCCGAGCTCCGCGTGATCACCTGCGGCGGCGGCTTCGACAGCAGGTCCGGATACCGGGGGAACGTCGTGGCGTACGCGCATCTCATCGGTGTCCGCGAGCGGCGCGGCTGAGCGCGTCGGGCAACGCCTCCGCCAGTGCCCGATCCGAAGGACAGGCCCTAGCCGGACCACTGGTCGAAGGCGAGCTTCGCGACCAGGGAGAAGACGACCACCAGCAGCACCCGGCGGACGAACTCCGACCCGTTCCTGAGGGCCATCCGCGCGCCGACCATGCCGCCCGCCAGATTGAACACCGCCATCAGCACGGCCGGCTTCCACAGCACACTGCCCTGGTACGCGAACATCGCGAGCGCCCCGGCGTTGGTGCAGACGTTGACGATCTTTGCGGTCGCGGAGGCCGTGACCAGGTCCAGGTGGAGCACCGCGGTGAGCGCCAGCACCAGGAACGTGCCCGTGCCGGGGCCGAACAGCCCGTCGTAGAAGCCGATCCCGCCGCCGACGAGGACGATCGCGGTGACGATCCGCGCGCGGGTGACCGGGCCGCGGTCCTGGTCGGAGCCGAAGGACGGGCGCAGCATCACGAACGCCGCGACGGCCAGCAGCACCACCATGATCACCGGGCGGAGCACCTCGCTGCTGATGCCCGCCGCGAAGAAGGCCCCGGCCATGGAGCCGGCGAGGGCGGCGAGCCCGATCCGTACCGCGGTCTTCACCTGGACCGGAGCCTTGCGGACGTACGTCACCGCCGCACCCGTGGTGCCGACGATGGCCACTGCCTTGTTGGTGCCGAGGATGTGCGCGGCGGGCACGTGCGGCATCCCGAGCAGCAGCGCGGGCAGGAGCAGCAGCCCTCCGCCGCCGACCACCGCATCGATCCAGCCGGCCGCCGCGGCGGCGAGGCACAGGAAGACGAGCGTGGTCAGCGATATGTCGGGCATGCCCGCGACCCTACGGATCAGATGCGTGCGCCGTCCATCATTCCCGGGAGAGTTGAGCCACGTCTGAGGTTCCGCCGACGGGCAGCCGGTCGGGGGCGGGCGGGGCGCGGGACCCGCGGCGGGGCGGGCGGGACACACCGGCCCCCGCGCGAGTGCGCGACCAGGCAGCTACGCGAAGCTGAAGCACTCCCTATGGATGTGGCTCTCCGGCACCCCCGCCCGCACCAGCGCCGCCGTCGCCGCGTCCGTCATCCCGGGCGGCCCGCACAGATACACGTCGTGGTCGGCGAGTCCGGGCACGAGACTGCGCAGCGCCCGCGGAGCCGGCGGGTCGAAGGCAGGAACGGAAAAGGGCCTGTTCAGCGGGGTCGAGGAGATCCTTGAGGCGGCCTCGAGGAAGGCCTGACCACGGGTTAAAAGCCATGCGGACGACCGCACCCCTCACACATCGGCCGGCCGTGCGCTGAGGGCAGTGTTCCGCACGGGAAACAACCGGGATGCCATCGGGTAACACCCAGGCCACAGGCTGCGTACATGGATTCGAGGATCGTGGTGATCGGCGCCGGCCTGGCGGGCGCGCGGCTGGCGCGCCGACTGGCCCCGGCGAGCGATGTCACGCTGCTCGGCGAGGAGCCGCACACCCCCTACAACCGGGTGCTGCTCGCCGATGTCCTCGCCGGGCGGTACGCACCCGAGGTGATCGCCCTGCCGCCCGTGCACGGCGGCGGCGAGGTGCGGCGCGGGGTGCGGGCCGCCTCGATCGACCGGGTGCGGCGGGTGGTGCACTGCGCGGACGGCACATCGGTGGCATACGACCGGCTGGTCCTGGCGACCGGCTCGAACCCGGTGCTGCCGCCCCTGCGCGGCGTCGGCCGGGAACTGCCGGACGGCGTCCACCCGTTCCGCACCCTCGACGACTGTCTGGCCCTCGCGGCCGCGGCCCGCCCCGGCACCCGTGCCGTGGTCGTCGGCGGTGGCCTGCTCGGTGTCTCGGCGGCCCGGGCCCTGGCGGAGCGCGGCGCGGACGTGGTCATGGCCCACCAGGGCACCGACCTGATGGACCGCCACCTCGACCCGGCGGCGGGCGCCCTGGTCCGGCGGCATCTGGAGGACCTGGGCGTGGAGGTCCACACGGAGTGCCGCGTCCGGGGTCTGCGCCAGCACGACGGAGCGGTCACGGGCGTCGAACTCGCCGACGGCTTCGTCCTCGACGCGGAGTGCGTGGTCCTCGCCTGCGGGGTCCGTCCCCGCACCGGGCTCGCGGTGGACGCGGGCCTGGAGGTGCGCCAGGGGATCGTCGTCGACGACCTGCTGCGTACGTCGGACCCGTACATCCACGCCATCGGCGACTGCGCCGAACACGCGGGCACCGTCTACGGCCTGGCCACCGCGGCCGTGGAACAGGCCGACGTCCTGGCGGCGGTCCTGACCTCGGAGCTCGTCCCCGCGACGCCGACCGCCCCCAGTCCCGGCTCCGGCCGGTTCCCGTCGCCCGGTTCCGGGCACACGACCTTGGCCACGTCCGGCACCGGCTTCTCGGAGCCCGTCCGGCGTTCGAGGACGGACACACCGCCCCACCCGGCGGTACCAGGCCGCTCCGAAGCCCCTGCACCGACCCACCCGGCGGTACCGCCACTCCCCGACACCCCCACGCCCGACGGGCAGCCGGGCACCGGGCACGAGCCGGGAGCAACCCCGGGACCCGGGGCCCCGCAAGGCCCCCGCTACACCGGCACCCGCGCCCTCACCCGCCTCACCCTCTCCGGCGCCGGCACCTTCGACGTCGCCGCGTTCGGCGACCCGTCCCCGCAGCCCGGCGACGACGTCGTGCAACTGGCCGACGCCACCCGCGGCGCGTACCGCAAGGTCGTCGTCCGCGGAGACCGGCTCGTCGGCGGCGTACTCCTCGGGGATCTCGCCACCGTCGGCGCGCTCGCCCTGGCCTGGGAGGGCGACGACCCCCTTCCGGACGCACCACTGCTCCACCTGCTCACCACCGATGGAGGACTCTGAGATGACCACCCCCACGATCGTGCTCGTCGGCCACGGGATGGTCGGCCAGCGCTTCCTGGAGGCCCTCGCCGAGCAGGGCGTCACGCAGCGCGCGCGGGTCGTCGTGCTGTGCGAGGAGCCGCGGCCGGCGTACGACCGGGTCCAGCTCACCTCGTACTTCTCGGGCCGCACCCCGGACGAGCTCTCCCTCGTCGAGGACGGCTTCATGGACCGGCACGGCATCGAGCTCCATCTCGACGACCCGGCCGAGCGCATCGACCGCGCCGCCCGCACGGTCACGTCGCGCACCGGGCGGACGTTCACGTACGACACGCTCGTGCTCGCCACCGGCTCGTACCCGTTCGTGCCGCCCGTGCCCGGCCGGGACGCCGAGGGCTGCTTCGTGTACCGGACGATCGAGGACCTGCTCGCGATCGAGGAGTACGCGAAGACCTCCCGCACCGGAGTCGTGGTGGGCGGCGGGCTGCTCGGGCTGGAGGCGGCGGGCGCGCTCAAGGGCATCGGACTGGACACGCACATCGTGGAGTTCGCGCCCCGGCTGATGCCGGTGCAGGTCGACGACGGCGGCGGCGCGGCACTGCTGCGCACCATCGCGGGCATGGGGCTGACCGTGCACACGGGCGTCGGCACCCAGGAGATCGTCACCACCGACTCCGTCGTCACCGGCATGAAGCTCTCCGACGGCTCCACGCTCTCCACCGACCTCGTCGTCTTCTCGGCCGGGGTGCGCCCGCGTGACCAGCTCGCCCGCGACATGGGCCTGGCGGTCGGCGAGCGCGGCGGGATCGTGGTCGACGAACGGTGCCGTACGTCCGACCCGGACGTGTACGCGATCGGCGAGTGCGCGCTCGCGGCGGACGGCCGGGTGTACGGGCTGGTCGCGCCCGGCTACGAGATGGCGAGGACCGTCGCCGACGCCCTCGCCGGCGAGACCGCCGAAAGCTCCTTCACCGGTGCCGACATGTCGACGAAGCTGAAGCTCCTCGGTGTGGACGTGGCGTCGTTCGGCGACGCGCACGGCACGGCCGAGGGCTGCCTGGACGTCGTCTACTCCGACTCCCGCGCCGGCGTCTACAAGAAGCTGGTCGTCAGCCCGGAGGGCGCCCTGCTCGGCGGCGTCCTGGTCGGCGACGCCGACGCGTACGGGATGCTCCGCCCGCTCACCGGCTCCGTCCCGCCGGTCCCGCCCGAGCAGCTCGTGCTGCCCGCCGGCGCGGGCGCGCCCGTCGCGCTCGGCCCGTCCGCCCTCCCCGACGACGCCGTCATCTGCTCCTGCCACAACGTCACCAAGGGCGCGATCTGCGAGCACACCTCGCTCCCCGAGGTGAAGAAGTGCACCAAGGCCGGGACGGGCTGCGGCAGTTGCGTCAAGGTCATCGGCCAGTTGCTGCCGCAGTCCACGGACAAGGGACTGTGCGGCTGCTTCCCGTTCACCCGCAGTGAGCTGTACGAGATCATCCGCACCCTGCGTCTGACCTCGTACGCGGAACTGCTCGACTCCCACGGCCGCGAGGAGGCGCGCGGCGGCGACGGCTGCGAGGTCTGCAAGCCGGCTGTGGGCTCGATCCTGGCCAGCCTGGGCAACGGCTACATCCTCGACGGCGAGCAGGCCGCCCTGCAGGACACCAACGACCACTTCCTGGCGAACCTGCAGCGCAACGGCTCGTACTCGATCGTGCCCCGCATCCCCGGCGGTGAGATCACGCCCGACAAGCTGATCGTGATCGGGGAGGTGGCACGGGACTTCGGCCTCTACACGAAGATCACGGGCGGCCAGCGGATCGACATGTTCGGCGCCCGCGTGGAGCAGCTCCCGGCGATCTGGACGCGTCTGGTCGACGCGGGCTTCGAGTCGGGGCACGCGTACGGGAAGGCGCTGCGCACGGTCAAGTCCTGTGTGGGGCAGACCTGGTGCCGCTACGGCGTCCAGGACAGCGTCCGCATGGCCATCGACCTGGAGCTGCGCTACCGGGGCCTGCGCGCCCCGCACAAGCTGAAGTCGGCGGTCTCCGGCTGTGCCCGCGAATGCGCGGAGGCGCAGTCGAAGGACTTCGGCGTGATCGCCACCGCGAGCGGCTGGAACCTGTACGTCGGCGGCAACGGCGGCGCCACGCCCCGGCACGCGGACCTGCTCGCCCAGGACCTGTCGGACGCCGAACTCGTCCGCCTCATCGACCGTTTCCTGATGTTCTACATCCGCACGGCGGACCGGCTGGAGCGCACCTCGGTGTGGCTGGAGCGCCTGGAGGGCGGGCTCGATCACCTCAGGGACGTCGTCGTGCACGACTCGCTCGGACTGTGCGACGAGCTGGAGGCGCTCATGGCCGAGCACGTGGCCGGCTACCGCGACGAGTGGGCCGAGACCCTCGACGACCCGGACCGGCTGCGCCGCTTCGTGTCGTTCGTGAACGCGCCGGACGCGCCGGACCCGTCCGTGAAGTTCGTCCCCGAGCGGGACCAGATCAAGCCGGACCTGACCGTTCTGACCCTGGAAGGGACCCTGACGCGATGACGCTCCAACTCGAGCTGGCGGGAACCTGGTTCCCGGTCTGCGAGCTCTCCCGGCTCACCCCCGGCCGGGGCCTTGCGGCACTGCTTCCCGACGGCCGCCAGGCCGCTGTCTTCCTGGACCGCTCGGGCCGCCCGTACGCGATCGACAACCGCGACCCGTTCACCGGCGCCCAGGTGCTCTCCCGGGGGCTGCTGGGCTCCGTCTCGGGCCGGCCCTTCGTCGCGTCGCCGCTGCTGAAGCAGCGCTTCGACCTGGAGACGGGCCGGTGCCTGGACGACGACGAGGTGTCGGTGCGGGCGTATCCGATCCGGTGTACGGAACGGGTGGCCGCGTAAATGCCATGCGTCCGCGCGCCGGGCTCCGCTACGGTCGGCGCCCATGACGCCTCCCCGCATACGCCCTCCTTTCACGGCCGACGAGCGGACGCAGCTTCTGGGCTGGCTCGACATGCAGCGCGCGATCGTCCACTGGAAGTGCGAAGGCCTCTCCGAGGCGGACGCGCACCGGTCGGTGCTTCCGGACTCGCCGCTGATGACGATGGCGGGCATCGTCTCCCATCTGCGCTGGACCGAGCAGACCTGGTTCGAGGTGCTGTTCCTCGGCCGGCCCGCCGACGGGCCGCAGTTCGCCGAGCGGCGGGGTGACGGTCCCGAGGACGCCGACATGATGGTCGAGGACGTTCCGCTCGCGCAGCTCCTTGAGGAGTACGCGCGTCAGTGCGCGGTGTCGGACAAGATCATCGCGTCCCACTCCCTGGACGAGGTGGGCAAGCACCCGGACTTCGACTCCGCTGCCGCGTCGCTGCGCTGGATGCTCCTCCACATGGTCGAGGAGACCGCCCGGCACGCGGGGCACATGGACTCGATCCGGGAGCTGCTCGACGGCGAGAAGGGCTACTACTGACCCAGCAGGGCGCGGACGAGTTCCACCGGCCGGCTGAGGGCGACGAGGTGGCCGCCGGGGATCTCCTCGATGCCGAGGCCGAGGCGTTCGCGGACGACGCGGCGCTGGAAGCCGACCGGGAAGAACCGGTCGTCGCGACCCTGCAGGAAGCGGGTGGGGACGTCGGGCCACCGCTTCAGGGGCCAGGGCCGGCTGAACAGGGCGGCGGGCGGCCCGGCTTCGTCCGCCGACAGGGCCTCTTCGGTGATCTCGGGCGGCACGTCGTGGAAGAAGTCCGTCCGTACGTCGAAGCCGGCGTCCGCGCCGCGGCCCATGCGGGTCAGGAGGTCGGCCCTGGCCTCGGCGTGGCCGGTGGCGGCCCACCACTCCGCCGCCGACTCGCCCGGCGCCGGGACCATGGCGTTGAGCAGCACCAGCCGGTCCACCGGCACCCGTTCGCAGACCAGCGGCGCGATGAAGCCGGCCAGGGACTGGGCCACCAGGACGACTCCGGCCCCTGCGTCCGTCCCGGGCGCCCGCCCGCCGATCGCCTCGGCCACGGCGTCGGCGTGCTCGGCCAGGCCCGCCGAGTCCTGTGCCGGCAGGTCGACGGTGATCGCCTCATGGCCCCGGGCCCGCAGCTCGGGGACGACGCGATGCCAGTACCAGGCCCGGCCGTCGGCGCCGGGGATCAGCACGAAGGTGGACATGGTCACCGCTGGTCACTGCCCGGGGCCGCGGCGGGGAGGCGCCGGACGAAGTCGAGGACTCCCACCCAGGTGGGCCGCAGCGCGATGCGCGCCATGCGCACGCCCGGGACGTCGACCTCGGCGACGTTGCGCGCGCCCTGCTCGGGGCCGTAGTAGCGGCTGTGCGCCAGCGCGTACTCCGGCACGATCCCGTCCACCTCGGTGACCTCCACCGGCCCGCGCAGGAGCAGTACCTCGGGCGGCGGCCCAGGGGTGTCGATGGTGACGGCGACGGCGGGGCGGGCCCGCAGGGAGACGATCTTGTGGGCGCCGGCGAAGGTCGCGAAGACGAGTTCCTCGCCCGTCCAGTGGAACATCATCGGCATGACGCGCGGCGTCCCGTCCCGTGCCACGTAGGCGAAGCGGGCCAGCTCGGTGGAGGCGAGCAGGTGCCGGGCCATGTCGCTGTGGAGCAGTCGTACGTCGCCCTGCGGCAGGTCCGTCGGGCCGGTGCCGGCCATGTCAGCCTCCCTCGTCCCCCGCTCCCACAGATCCTAGGCCCGGGCCCCCGGCCTCGCCGGGTCCGGGAACACCGGAGGACCATCCGGGAACGCCGGAGGACCGAGGGACACCGGAGTGCGGGAACACCGCAGAACAGCGACACCCGAGTCCGGGGACACTGGAAGCGTGACGACCGGAGCGCATGGCGACTGGGCTCGCTACTGGCGGGACCCGGACCGCCCGCTGGAAGCCATGCACGCGCACTTCTCCGCGCACGTGTACGCGCGGCACAGCCACGACGCCTACTCCTTCGGCCTCACCGAGGCCGGCGCCCAGCAGTTCAGCTGCCGCGGCGGCGCGCACACCAGCGCCGCAGGGCTGCTGATGGCGTTCAACCCCGACGACCCGCACGACGGGCGGGCCGCGGCCGACCTCGGCTACCAGTACCGGATGGTGCACATCGGACCGCAGCTGGTGCGCGAGGTGCTCGCGGACGCGACCGGCGGGCGGGGGTCGATGCCGCTGTTCGCGGACCCGGTGCTGCACGATCCGGTGCTGCGCGGCACGCTGCTGCGGCTGCACACCGCACTGGCCGGCGGGGCGGATCCGCTCGTGCGGGACGAGCGGCTGACGGCCGCCGTGACGGCGATGGTGCGCCGCGGCGCCTCCGGGCCGGTCCGGGTCGCCGCCGATGCGCCGGGCGGTGCCCGCGCTCGCGCCGCGCGCCGGGCCCGCGACCTGCTGCGGGAGCGGTTCGGGGAGCAGGTCCCCGCGCAGGAGCTGGCCGGCGCTGCGGGGCTGAGCCGGTTCGCGCTGTACCGGGCGTTCCGCGCCGAGTACGGGATGACGCCGGGCGACTACCAGCGGCTGCTGCGGCTGCGGCGGGGCCGGGAGCTGCTGGCGGGCGGGGTGACGGCGGCACAGGCGGCGGCCGAGGCGGGGTTCGCGGACCAGTCGCACTTCCACCGGTGGTTCGTGCGGTACTACGGCGTGACGCCGGGGACGTATCAGCGCGCGGCACGGACTCGTTGATCGCCCCGCCCCGGACTCGGACCCGGACTCAACCATACGCATACGTACGGTCGGGCGTACGCTGGCGGGAACACGTCTACCGATGAGTACGGGACGAGTACGGACGAGTGGCGGAGGAGCACCGCATGCCGACGACGACCTCGAGGACGACCGGCTGGACGACGCAGGACATCCCGGACCAGAGCGGGCGCACCGCCGTGGTCACGGGGGCCAACAGCGGCATCGGACTCGTCACGGCCCGCGAACTGGCCCGCCGCGGCGCGCGGGTGGTCCTCGCGTGCCGCAGCGAGGCCCGCGGCAAGGAGGCCGAGACGCTCATCGAGCGGCAGGTGCCCGGCGCGGACGTGGAGTGCCGGCAGCTGGACCTGGCCGACCTCGCCTCCGTACGGCGGTTCGCGGAGTCGTACGAGCAGGACACGCTGGACCTGCTCGTCAACAACGCGGGCGTGATGGCGCTGCCGTACAGCACGACCGCCGACGGCTTCGAGACCCAGTTCGGGGTCAACCACCTGGGGCACTTCGCCCTCACCGGACTTCTGCTGCCCGCGCTGCTGAACACGCCGGGAGCCCGCGTCGTGACCGTCTCCAGCGGGATGCACGCGCTGGCCAACATCGACATGGGGGACCTCAACAGCGAGCGCCGCTACCGCCGCTGGGTGGCGTACGGGCGCTCGAAGTCGGCGAACCTGCTGTTCATCCACGAGCTGGCGCGGCGGCTGAAGGCCGCGGGCTCGGACGTCGTCGCCGCGGCCGCGCACCCGGGCTACGCGGCGACGAACCTCCAGACCGCGGGAGTCAGGATGGAGGGCCGACGGGTCGCCGAGCGGCTCGCCGAACTCGGCAACCGGGTCTTCGCCCAGTCCGCCGAGATGGGCGCGCTGCCCACCCTGTACGCCGCGACCGCGCCCGGTGTGCGGCCCGACTCGTTCACCGGGCCGCGCTTCCAGGGCTGGCGGGGCGCACCCGCCCCGTCCTGGCGGGCCAAGTGGACCCTGAACGACGTGGCCGGCGAGCGGCTCTGGGTGGCGTCCGAGCAGCTCACCGGTGTCACGTACGACGCGCTCAAGGGCTGACGCCCTACTGGCCCTCGACGGCCTTCGGGTCCATCCACGTGACCTCCCAGATGTGGTCGTCCGGGTCCTGGAAGGAGCGGAGGTACATGAAGCCGTAGTCCTGGGTCTCGTTGGCCGGCGACCCGCCGGCCTCGAGGGCCCCGTCGGCCAGCTCGTCGACCTTCTCCCGGCTCCCGGCGCTGAGCGCGATGATCACCTCGGTGGTGGCGGAGGCGTCCGCGACGTCCTTCCTGGTGAACTCCTTGAAGTGGGGCCCGGTGTGGAGCATGGCGAAAATGGTGTCGCTGAACACCAGACAGGCGGCGTTCTCGTCGGTGAACTGCGGGCTGAAGGAGTAGCCGAGCCTGGTCCAGAAGGTCTTCGACTTCTCGAGGTCCTTCACCGGCAGGTTCACGAAGATCATCTGGGGCATTTCGCGTTCTCTTCTCTCGTCGTCGTGCGTGGGGCGTCGCTTGTCGTGGGGTAGACCGACGAGCCGCCCGGAACTCATCGCTGCTCATCGCTCGCCTCATCACTCGGCCCGCGAGGTACCGTCGGTCCATGAGCGGTGCGGGCAGGAAGATCACCGAGAAGCTGTCGGGCGAGGCGCTGCGCACGTCCACCGGCAAGGACTGGGACGGCTGGTTCGCCCTGCTCGACGCCTGGGGAGCCACCGCGCACGGCCACACCGCCATCGCCCGGCATCTCGTCGAGACCCATGGCGTGCCCGGCTGGTACGCCCAGTCGATCATCGTCGGCTACGAGCAGGAGCGCGGCATGCGCGCCGTCGGCCAGGCCTGCGACGGCGACTGGCAGGCCTCGGGCAGCAAGACGGTCAACGCCCCCGCGGAGCGCGTCACCGACTGGTTCGTCGACGACGCCCTGCGCGCCCGCTGGCTCCCCGACGGCGAGTTCGCCCTCCGCACCCACCGCCCGGGCAGGTCCGTGACGGCGGACTGGGACGGCGGCACCAGCCGGATCTCGGTCTATCTGACGGCGAAGGGCGAGCAGAAGACCCAGATCGGCCTGGGCCACACCAAGCTGCCGGACGCCGACGCGGTGGCGGCGTACAAGGCGTTCTGGAAGGAACGCCTCGCGGACCTCAAGAAGCAACTGGAGAGCTGACCGCGCCGTCCGGGGCAACGAGCGGTCCGGGATCACCGAACGCACCCCGCGGTCCCACCCCGGCCAGGGGGACGGGAACGTCGCCACCCGAGATGAGCGGCGGCCGATGTGGTGATCGGCATGCGGTCGAGCCGGCACCTCCACCGGCCACGCCCCGGCAGCCCTCCCGGCCCGCTCCCCTGGCCCACCGGACGTTTCCGCTTCATCGTTCGTTGAGGCCCTGTCAATTCCGTACTCCTAGGGTCCGTTGGCGCGCGGCCCCGCTCGCCGGCCGGCGGGCGGGACGGTCACGACACCCCTGGAGTGACAGTGGAACGACGCAGCTTCCTACGCGGTGCGGTCATCGGCGGCACGGCCGCCGCCTTCGGCGGAACGCTGATGCAGGGGGCGGCCTACGCGGCCCCGGCGCAGCCGGGCCCGAGCCCCTACGGGCCGCTCGGCGCGGCGGACGCGAACGGCATCATGCTGCCCAGCGGCTTCACCAGCCGAGTGATCGCCCGCTCCGGTCAGACGGTGTCCGGCAGCTCCTACACCTGGCACAACGCCCCTGACGGCGGCGCCTGTTTCGCCGACGGCACGGGCTGGATCTATGTGTCCAACTCGGAGATCAACCCCGGCGGCGGCGCCAGTGCCGTGAAGTTCAACTCGTCCGGCACCGTCACCGGTGCCTACCGCATCCTGTCCAACACCCGGCAGAACTGTGCCGGCGGCGCCACTCCGTGGAACACCTGGCTGTCGTGCGAGGAGGTCAGCCTCGGCTACGTCTACGAGACCAACCCGTGGGGCGGCACCGCCACGCGCCGCGACGCCATGGGCAGGTTCAAGCACGAGGCGGCGGCCGCCGACCCGGTGCGGCAGGTGATCTACCTGACCGAGGACGAGTCCAACGGCTGCTTCTACCGGTTCATCCCCACCACCTGGGGCAACCTCTCCTCCGGCACCCTGCAGGTGATGGTCGCCGGGACCGGCACCTCCGGCTCGTTCACCTGGCAGAACGTGCCCGATCCGGACGGCTCCCCGACGGCGACCCGCAGCCAGGTCTCCGGCTCGAAGAAGTTCAACGGCGGCGAGGGCTGCCACTACGCCAACAACACCGTCTGGTTCACGACCAAGGGCGACAACCGCGTCTGGCAGCTCAACCTCTCCAACAGCACCTACGAACTGGCCTACGACGACTCCCTGGTCCCCGGTGGCGGTGCCCCGCTGACCGGCGTGGACAACATCACCGGCGCCTCCTCCGGTGACCTGTACGTCGCCGAGGACGGCGGCAACATGGAGATCTGCATCATCACCCCGGACGACGTCGTCGCGCCGTTCCTGCGGATCACCGGCCAGTCCGGCTCCGAGATCACCGGACCGGCCTTCTCCCCGAACGGGCAGCGGCTGTACTTCTCCAGCCAGCGCGGCACGAGCGGCAGTTCGTCGGGCGGCATCACCTACGAGGTGACGGGGCCGTTCCGCGCATAAGCGCCACGGGCTCCCGGTCCCGCTGGGCGCCGCCCCTGAGCAGGGCGGTGCCCAGCGGGGTCATCGTGTGCAGCACGGCGTTGCCGTTCCGCAGGGTGACCACAAGACCGGCCTCCCGCAGGACGCAGGCGTGCTGGCTGGCGGAGGCCAGCGACACCCCGGCCCTGCGGGCGAGTTCGCTCGTCGTACAGCCGTTGCCTATCGACCGCAGGACCGCCGAGCGGGTGTGGCCGACGAGCCGTCCGAGCGAGACCTGGTCGCGCTCGGCGTCGGCGGCCGGCGGGGCGCCCGTGTGCGTGACGGGATAGACCAGCACGGGCGGCAGCTCCGGGTCCCGCCGCACGACCGGCGTGCCGCGGCAGAAGTACGACGGCTGCAGCAGCAGCCCGCGCCCCTCCAGACGGACGTCCCGGTCGACGGGGTAGTCCGCCTCCAGGACCGGCGCACGCCAGCGCAGCATCGGCGGCAGCGAGTCGAGCAGTTCGTCCGCCCCGCCGTCGAGCAGCGCCCGGCCGCGGGCCGCCCGGTCGGCCTCCACCGCGGCCTGGATCTGCGTCCAGTACGGCTCCACGGCGGCCCGGTGGTAGCTGCGCAGGGCACCGACGAGCCGTGCCATCGGCTCGGCCGCCCCCTCGTCGAGCCCGGCGAGCCGGCCCGGCAGCCCGGGGTGCGGGCTGTCGGCGGCGAGCAGCGCGAGCTCGGCGCGCAGCCGCCGCGCGGGTGTCGTACGCACCGCTTCGAGGCCCTCGTCGAGGCCGTCGAGTCCCTCGGGCGGGGTCAGAAAGTCCGGGAAATAGCCGCGCGGCGGCACCAGCGCGGCCAGCAGGCGTGTTTCACCGTTCAACCGGGCGCGGGTTTCCGTGCGCCATTCCCCGTAGACCGTGGCACCGCGCCGGTCCCGTAAACGGTGAAAACTGAGAATGGTCTCCCACAAAACGTCCGGTCTTGCCGCCATCCGTACCCTCGCAAGGTCCTCGCCGGTGAAATGGATACGCAGCACGGAACCCCCACTGTTGCATCCGCAATCGTCCCGGTCCCTGAGTATGCACGCAATCACAGGCCGTCACCACGGAGTTTCAGCCACAGTTGAAACGCAGTGCGGAGGACCACAGCGAACCGAAAAGCTGTACGACGTCGGGCACGAAACCTTCGGGTACCGAGGGGCGAGGTAAAGACCGTGGGGGGCTTTCCACGCCCGGCGGCGGTCGGCGGAGGTTGCGGCTCCGTGTCCGGCATCGGTAATGGGGCGGGGGCGGGGGGGGGGGGGGGAGCCGGGGGGGGTCGGGAAGCCTGCCCTCCCGGGGGAGACCCGCTCCCCCCCCCCCGAGCCGCGGGGAGTCCTCAGAGGGATAACGGTCGAACATGTAGGCCATCCGTG
>NZ_JBHWKX010000012.1:17616-24694 GCF_042730885.1 Streptomyces sp. NPDC059909 | reverse complement strand
GGGTTTCTCCGCACTGGGGGGGGGGGGGGGGGGTTTGTGTCTCTTGGTCGGGGGGGGGGGGGGGGGGGAGGGCGGGGGGGGGGGCCCCCCCCCCCCCCCCCCGCCTGTTCTTTGCTCAACGAATGGCGGAAATACACCTTTGCTTAATGCCCGCTACTGGTCCGTCGTTCAACAGCGACAGGGCGTTGTTCGGGGCTGTGCGTAAAAGGCGGGTGTTGTGCGAAAAGGAAACGAGCGGGACGGACACCTCCGCACAAGGTGTACGTCCCGCTCGTCTCTTGGTGCACCGGGGCCGCCGGCCGGTCGGTGAGGGTCGGGGACCACCGACGACCCCGGAGTCAGGGGCCGGCGCCGCTCGGGCGCCGGCCGGTGGGTCAGCGGCTGTCGCTCCCGGAGGACTGCGCCGCCGCGCGGCCCGCCTCCAGTCGCGCCACCGGGATCCGGAACGGCGAGCAGGACACGTAGTCCAGGCCCACCTCGTGGAAGAAGTGCACCGACTCGGGGTCGCCGCCGTGCTCACCGCACACGCCGAGCTTCAGGTCCGGGCGGGTGGCCCGGCCGGCCTCGACGGCGCTCCGGACGAGCGAGCCGACGCCGTCCTTGTCGATGGTCTCGAACGGGCTGACGCCGAAGATGCCCTTCTCCAGGTACGCCGTGAAGAAGCTGGCCTCCACGTCGTCCCGGCTGAAGCCCCACACGGTCTGGGTGAGGTCGTTCGTACCGAAGGAGAAGAACTCGGCGGCCTCGGCGATCTGACCGGCGGTCAGCGCGGCGCGCGGCAGCTCGATCATCGTGCCGAGCGCGAGCTTGAGCTCGACGCCGGTCTTCGCCTCGACCTCGGCGATGACCTGCTCGGCCTCATCGCGGACGATCTCCAGCTCCTGGACGGTGCCGACGAGCGGGATCATGATCTCGGCGCGCGGGTCGCCCTTGGCGTTCTTGCGCTCGGCCGCGGCCTCGGCGATCGCCCGTACCTGCATGGTGAACAGGCCGGGGATGACCAGACCGAGACGGACACCGCGCAGACCCAGCATCGGGTTCTGCTCGTGCAGCCGGTGCACGGCCTGGAGCAGGCGCAGGTCGTTCTCGTGCGGCTCCTTGCGGGACTCGGCGAGGGCGACGCGCACCGACAGGTCGGTGATGTCCGGCAGGAACTCGTGCAGCGGCGGGTCGAGCAGCCGCACGGTCACCGGCAGCCCGTCCATCGCCTCGAAGAGCTCGACGAAGTCCTTCTTCTGCAGCGGCAGCAGAACCTTCAGCGCTTCCTCGCGCTCGTCCTCGGTGTCGGCGAGGATCAGCTTCTCGACCATCTCGCGGCGCTCACCGAGGAACATGTGCTCGGTGCGGCACAGGCCGATGCCCTGCGCCCCGAAGCGCCGCGCCCGCATCGCGTCCTCGGCGTTGTCCGCGTTGGCCCGTACGCGCAGGCGGCGCACCCGGTCCGCGTACGCCATGATCCGGTGCACGGCGGCGACGAGCTCGTCGGCGTCGTCGGCACCCGCGTGCATCCGGCCCTCGAAGTACTCGACGACCGGCGACGGCACGACCGGCACCTCACCGAGGTACACCTTGCCGGTGGAGCCGTCGATGGAGACGACGTCGCCCTCCTCGACCACCGTGCCGTTCACGGTCATCCGGCGGCGCTTGGTGTCGACCTCCAGCTCCTCGGCACCGCAGACACAGGTCTTGCCCATGCCGCGGGCGACGACGGCCGCGTGCGAGGTCTTGCCGCCGCGCGAGGTGAGGATGCCCTCGGCCGCGATCATGCCGTCGAGGTCGTCCGGGTTGGTCTCACGGCGGATCAGGATGACCTTCTCGCCGGAGCGGGACCACTTGACGGCCGTGTACGAGTCGAAGACGGCCTTGCCGACCGCCGCGCCCGGAGAGGCGGCGATACCGCGGCCGAGCTTCTCGACCTTCGCCGACTCGTCGAAGCGGGGGAACATCAGCTGGGCGAGCTGGGCGCCGGTGACGCGCTGCAGCGCCTCGGCCTCGTCGATGAGGCCCTGGTCGACGAGCTGGGTCGCGATCCGGAAGGCGGCACCGGCGGTGCGCTTGCCGACGCGGGTCTGCAGCATCCACAGCTGGCCACGCTCGATGGTGAACTCGATGTCGCACAGGTCCTTGTAGTGCGTCTCGAGCGTCTCCATGATCTGCATCAGCTGGTCGTACGACTTCTTGTCGATCGTCTCCAGCTCGGCGAGCGGCACGGTGTTGCGGATACCGGCGACGACGTCCTCGCCCTGCGCGTTCTGCAGGTAGTCGCCGTAGACGCCCTGGTGGCCGGAGGCCGGGTTGCGGGTGAAGGCGACACCGGTGCCGGAGTCGGGGCCGAGGTTGCCGAAGACCATCGAGCAGACGTTGACCGCGGTGCCGAGGTCGCCGGGGATGCGCTCCTGGCGGCGGTACAGCTTGGCCCGGTCGGTGTTCCAGGAGTCGAAGACGGCCCTGATGGCGAGGTCCATCTGCTCGCGCGGGTCCTGCGGGAAGTCGCGGCCCGTCCCGGTCTTGACGATCTTCTTGAACTGCTTGACGAGCTTCTTCAGGTCGGCGGCGTCGAGGTCGGTGTCGACGGTGACCTTCTTGGCCTCCTTGGCCGCCTCCAGGGCGTCCTCGAAGAGCTCGCCGTCGACGCCGAGGACGGTCTTGCCGAACATCTGGATGAGCCGGCGGTACGAGTCCCACGCGAAGCGCTCGTCGCCGGCCTGCTTGGCCAGGCCCTCGACGGACGCGTCGGAGAGGCCGATGTTCAGGACGGTGTCCATCATGCCCGGCATCGAGAACTTGGCGCCAGAGCGTACGGATACGAGGAGGGGGTTGTCGGCCTGGCCGAGCTTCTTCCCCATCTTCTGCTCCAGCGCGTCGAGGTGCGCACTCACCTCGTCACGCAGTGCCGCGGGCTCCTCGCCGCTGTCGAGGTAGACCTTGCACGCCTCGGTGGTGATGGTGAAGCCCGGAGGGACGGGCAGCCCGAGGTTGGTCATCTCGGCAAGGTTCGCGCCCTTGCCACCGAGGAGGTCCTTGAGGTCCTTGTTGCCCTCGGTGAAGTCGTAGACGAACTTCTGATCTTTGTTTTCCGACACGGGTCTCGACTCCTCGAGGCTCGGTGGCTGCCCTGACGGCGAGGAACATACCCAGATCGAAGGCGCCTGGGTACGTCCACTTGTCCGTCATTCGACCGTAACCACCCGTCCGCCAGCAGATCGCAGGTTACTTATGCGTTAAAAGCCACGCCCTGGTTTCTTCATGCCTCGAAGAGCGCTTGACCCAAAGCAGGCAATGCACGCTCGAATGAGCGCCCTTCAAGGCATCTGAGTTCAACTCTTGAACACAGAAGGGGTGGCACTGAGTGCCACCCCTTCTAAAAATGGAGCCACCCCGCGACCGCTCATCTGAGCGCAACCCTTATCAAGGGTGGCGAGAATCACGCCGCTCCGGACAGCGAAATTCCAGCATCCGGACCCGCCCCTGCCCGAGAACGGACACGGGTCCGCAGCCCGCTCCCGGGCCGCGCACGCGGCCGGTCCCCGGCCCGCATCCAGGCCCTGATCAGCCCCCCGAGGTGTCCAATTCCGCATCCTCGCTCACACCCGCACAGTCGTAGGGGTCCTTCAGCCAGCCGTCGGGAAGCACCACCCGGTTGTTCCCGGACGTACGCCCACGCGGCCCGTCCGCGCCCACCGGCCACGGCTGATCCAGGTCCAGCGCGCTCAGCTGAGCGCGCAGCTCGTCCAGCGACGACGTCACCGCGAGCTTCTTCCGCATCTCGGAGCCGACCGCGAAGCCCTTGAGGTACCAGGCCACATGCTTACGGAAGTCGATCACGCCACGGGTCTCGTCACCGATCCACTCCCCCAGCAACCGGGCATGACGCACCATGACGTCCGCGACCTCCCGCAGCGACGGGCGCGCATAGGTGTCCCTGCCCTCGAAGGCGGCGACCAGATCGCCGAACAGCCACGGCCGGCCCAGGCAGCCGCGCCCCACGACCACGCCGTCGCAGCCGGTCTCCCGCATCATCCGCAGCGCGTCGTCCGCCGACCAGATGTCGCCGTTGCCGAGCACCGGGATCTCGGGCACATGCTCCTTGAGGCGGGCGACGGCCTCCCAGTCCGCCGTGCCGCCGTAGTGCTGCGCCGCCGTGCGCCCATGGAGAGCGATCGCGGTGACACCCTCATCGACCGCGATACGGCCCGCGTCGAGATAGGTGATGTGGTCGTCGTCGATGCCCTTGCGCATCTTCATCGTGACGGGAAGGTCCCCGGCGTTGCCGACGGCCTCGTTCAGGATGGCCCGCAGCAGATTCCGCTTGTACGGGAGCGCCGAGCCGCCGCCCTTGCGCGTGACCTTCGGGACCGGGCAGCCGAAGTTCAGATCGATGTGGTCGGCCAGATCCTCGTCCACGATCATCCGCACCGCCTTGCCGACGGTGACCGGATCCACTCCGTACAGCTGGATCGAGCGCGGCGTCTCGGTCTCGTCGAAGTGGATGAGCTGCATCGTCTTCTCGTTGCGCTCGACCAGCGCCCGCGTCGTGATCATTTCGCTGACGAACAGCCCCTTGCCGCCGCTGAACTCGCGGCAGAGGGTGCGGAACGGCGCGTTCGTGATGCCGGCCATGGGAGCGAGCACCACAGGGGGCTGTACGGCGTGCGGGCCGATGGACAGCGTCGAGGGCTGGGCGAGCGTGGTCATTCGCCCATTGTCGCGCATTCCCCGGTTCATTAGTTAGGCGTACTATGCAGATATGGCCGTGTCCGACCCCGCATACGAGTCGGCGTCCCAGCTGAGCCGCCGACGACGCCTGCTGATCCTGGCCATCTGCTGCATGAGCCTGCTGATCGTCAGCCTGGACAACACCGTCCTCAACGTCGCCCTGCCCTCCATGCGCCGGGAGTTCGGCGCCACGGTCGCCGGAATGCAGTGGACCCTCGACGCGTACACCCTCGTCCTCGCCTCGCTGCTCATGCTCGCCGGATCGACCGCCGACCGGATCGGCCGCCGCAAGGTCTTCAAGACCGGGCTCGTCCTCTTCACCCTCGGCTCGGTCCTCTGCTCACTCGCGCCGAACCTCGAATCCCTCGTCGCGTTCCGCATGGTCCAGGCGGTGGGCGGCTCGATGCTCAACCCCGTCGCCATGTCGATCATCACCAACACCTTCACCGACCCACGCGAACGCGCCCGCGCCATCGGCGCCTGGGGCGGCGTCGTCGGCATATCCATGGCCGCCGGCCCCCTCGTCGGCGGCCTCCTCACCGAGACCGTCGGCTGGCGCTCCATCTTCTGGATCAACGTCCCCGTGGGCCTCGCAGCCCTGCTCCTCACCTGGCGCTACGTCCCCGAGTCCCGCGCCCCGAAGCCACGCCGCCCCGACCCGGTCGGCCAGCTCCTCGTCATCGCCCTCCTCGGCTCGATCACCTACGCGATCATCGAGGCACCCTCAGCCGGCCTGGGCGCCGTGCTCCCCTTCGCCGCCATCGCCGTCCTCGCCCTCGCCGGACTGCTCGCCTACGAACCCCGGCGCCACGAACCCCTCATCGACCTGCGCTTCTTCCGCTCCGCACCCTTCAGCGGCGCGACCGTCATAGCGATCAGCGCCTTCGCCGCGCTCAGCGGCTTCCTCTTCCTCAACACCCTGTACCTGCAAGACGTACGCGAACTGTCCGCGCTCCAGGCCGGCCTCTACATGCTCCCCATGGCCGCACTCACCTTCGTCTGCGCCCCACTGTCCGGCCGCCTCGTCGGCAACCGCGGCCCCCGCCTCCCGCTCATCGTCGCCGGAACCTCCATGGCCGCCTGCGGACTCCTCTTCGCCGCCTTCGAGGCCGAGACGTCCACGCCCCTCCTCTTCACCGGATACGTCCTCTTCGGCCTCGGCTTCGGCATGGTCAACGCCCCCATCACCAACACCGCCGTCTCCGGAATGCCCCGCTCCCAGGCGGGCGTCGCCGCCGCGATCGCCTCCACCAGCCGTCAGACAGGCGCCACCCTCGGCGTCGCGGTCATCGGCTCGGTCCTGGCAGCGGGCACGAGCGCGGCCGCCCCCGCGGCGGGCTTCGTCGACGCGAGCCGCCCCGCCTGGTGGATCATCATGGGCTGCGGACTGTCCGTCCTGGTCGTCGGCCTCGCGACCAGCGGACGCTGGGCCCGCAGGACGGCACGGCGGACGGCGGAACGGCTGGAGTCGTCGAAGGCCCGGGTGCCGGCGGAGAGCAGCCGTACGTCCTGATCGCCGCGAACCAGCGCCCGCTGTCACACCCTGTCGATACTCTGAGTGCTCGACCTGTTACGCGTGGCTGTATGGCTCCGTGTACGAGGAAGGGCGCATCATGACAGCGATGCTTGAGCGACCGACGACCATAGACACTCCCCACGGCTCTCAGCGCTTCGAGGCGCTGTGCCGGACCTTGCTGAGCATGGAGGTGCCCGACGGCTACCGGGCAGAGATCGTCGGGGGAAACATCGTCATGTCGCCGTGGTCCAGGGGCTTCTATCTGCCCATCATGGAGTCCATTCAGGACCAGCTGAAGCCCGAACGCCGTGAGGGTCACACGATGTCCGCGGCCCCGTTTCTGTTCACCTTCCCCGGTGAGGAGCGGGCGTACGGTCCCGATATCCACGCCGCCGCGACAGCTGCCTTCCAGACCGACTCCCACTACATCGACGGCGAGGCCCTCTCCTTCGTCTGCGAGCTGACGTCGTCCTCGACCCGGCTCGTCGACTGGCAGGACAAAGTGCCGGTCTACGGCAGGTCGGGCGTGCCGGTGTACCTCCTGATCGACGTGCAGGAGAAGGCTGCGACGGTGTTCTGGGAGCCGTCCGCGAAGGGCTACCTGTCACGGACCACGGTTCCGTTCGGTGCCAAGCTCGAGATCCCCGACCCCTTCGGCTGCGAACTCGACACCTCGACGTTCCAGATCCCTGCCGAGTCCACCGACGGCTGACGGGGCGCCGCACCCATGGATCGCCGGCCCCGGAAACGCCGACGGGCCCGGGGGGGGGGGAGGGGAGTGGGGGGCGAGATGGGGGGGGGGGGGGGGTCTGTGGTTGCCTCCCCGCGAAACCCTACGTGTCTATC
>NZ_JBHWKX010000012.1:4650-17606 GCF_042730885.1 Streptomyces sp. NPDC059909 | reverse complement strand
TGTCCGGCTCCCTCCTACTTCCCCCAGAGGCGGGAGGGTCCCCCCCCCCTGGGACCCCCCCCCCCAGAAACCCCCACGCTCCCCTGCCCCCGCAACCCCCCCCGGCCCCACGGTGGTGAGAGTGTCAGCTCTGCGCGCTCGCCCCAGTGGAACCGCTGTCGTCCTGGGCGGCCTCCTGGCCCTGGGCGCCCTGAGTGCGCTCCTTCATCTTGCGCAGCAGCTCCTGCTTCTGGTCCGAGGCCGCCTTGCGCTCGGCGTTCCGCGTCGGACCGTTTCCTTGCTGGTCGGCGCGGGACAGCTTCTTCCGCTGTCCGCCCACGCCGAGGAGGTTGTTACGGCTCTTGGCCACGGGGTTCTCCCATCGTGGTGAGAAGTGATCCGGATGTCATCTGGTGGGGGCGGGACAGAGCCGCCGCACTCTCACTCGTAAATCTGGAAGAAGGAAAACATGCGGGCGACGCTACCGCCTCGAGACGGGCCGGAGCATCCGGTTTTCCACGGGCCACCGCCATCACTGATCGGGCACACGGGATCACGGCGCTGACATCTGACGACTGACAGATATTGAAATCTGTCAGTCGTCATGCCATAGTCGTTACACGACATCCCCATCCCTCCCCCAGGAGTCCCGATGACGTCCAACGTCCCCCACCCCATCCCCACCCGCACCCTCGGCACCACCGGCCCCGAGGTCTCCGCCCTCGGCCTCGGCGCCATGGGTATGTCCGCGCTGTACGGAGACGCCGACCGGGCCGAGTCCATCGCGACGATCCATGCCGCGCTCGACGCCGGGATCACGCTGATCGACACCGGCGACTTCTACGGAATGGGACACAACGAGCTGCTGATCAACGAGGCGCTCCGCACCGCGCCCGCCGCCGCCCGCGAGAAGGCGCTCACCAGCGTGAAGTTCGGGGCGCTGCGCGATCCGGACGGAGGCTGGGGCGGTTACGACGGCCGGCCCGCCGCCGTGAAGAACTTCGTGGCGTATTCGCTGCAGCGCCTCGGTGTGGACCACATCGACATCTACCGGATCGCCCGCGTCGACCCCGATGTCCCCGTCGAGGAGACGGTCGGGGCGATCGCCGAGCTGGTCCAGGCGGGTCATGTCCGGCACATCGGTATGTCGGAGGTCGGTGCGGAGACCCTGCGCCGGGCGGCCTCGGTCGCCCCGATCGCCGATCTGCAGATCGAGTACTCGCTGATCTCGCGCGGCATCGAGGACGCGATCCTGCCCACGGCCCGCGAGCTGGGCATCGGCATCACGGCGTACGGCGTGCTGTCGCGCGGACTGATCAGCGGCCACTTCAGCGGCGACCGGAAGCTCGCCGCCAACGACTTCCGGGGCATGAGCCCGCGTTTCCAGGGCGAGAACCTGAAGCACAACCTCGAGCTGGTCGAGCAGCTGCGCAAGATCGCCGAGCAGAAGGGTGTCTCGGTCGCCCAGATCGCCATCGCCTGGGTCCTGGCGCGCGGCGAGGACATCGTGCCGCTCGTGGGTGCCCGCCGTCGCGACCGGCTCTCCGAGGCGCTGGGTGCGCTCGCCGTCACGCTCGACGCTGCCGATCTGGACGCGGTCGAGCGTGCGGTTCCGGCGGACGCGGCGGCCGGTGCGCGTTACCCGGAAGCGCAGATGACGCACCTCGACAGCGAGCACTGAGGGCGGTGCTGTCGGACTGGCCGGGTACCGTCGTTGCCATGTCCACCAGCGAGACTCTGACCACCGATCGCATCCTCGAGGCCACGGAGGAGGTGCTGCGTCGTTACGGCCCGGCGAAGGCCACGGTCGTGGACGTGGCGCGGGTGCTCGGCGTGAGCCATGGGAGCGTCTACCGGCATTTCCGTACGAAGGCGGCGTTGCGTGAGGCCGTGACGGCGCGCTGGCTCGGCCGGACGGAGGAGCTGTTGTCGGAGATCACGGAGGCGCCTTCGCGGTCGGCCGAGGAGAAGCTGCGCGCCTGGCTGGCGGGCCTTTTCGAGGCGAAGCGTCACAAGGCGGGTGACGATCCGGAGCTGTTCGCCACGTACTCGGTGTTGATCACGGAGGCCAGTGACGTGGTGGACGAGCATCTGGTGGTGCTGGTCAGCCAGCTGACGCGGATCATCGAAGAGGGTGTGCGCGGCGGGGAGTTCGTGGCGCCGGCGCCGATCTCGGCGGCGCAGGCGGTGTTCGACGCGACGACCCGTTTCCATGATCCGGTGCATGCGCCGGAGTGGCGGCGGGCCACGATCGACGACGAATTCCGTGCGGTGTGCGAGCTGTTGCTGAGCGGTCTTCGGGCCTGAGGCCCGCGGACGTCCGTCACAGGCATCACGGCATCACGGCGTCACGGTCGTCCCAGGCATCACGGCGTCACGGGGTCCCGTTGCCTGCTGCCGGGTCCACCGTGGCCTGGTGGGCCTCGGCCAGGTGTTCCTCAGCCTTGAGCCAGGGCAGGAACTGTGCGCTCTTGCGCCAGCCGCAGGTGTCGCAGGTCAATGCCCGTTGTACGCCTGCTTTCTGGACGCGGACGATGTGTTCGCGGCCGTGCTGGTCCCATCTGCTGACCTTGCTGCTGGTGGTGGACGGCATTGCGGGCCTCCGTGTCGACGAGTGCGCCCAGTGTGCAACGAAGCCCCCGGTTCCGTACCCGGAACCGGGGGCTTCTTGCTGTCGTGCCGGTGAACTGATGTGTGTCAGCAGCCGATGAGGCGGGCCGCGAGGTACGCCTGGATCTGGTCCAGGGACACGCGCTCCTGCTTCATGGTGTCGCGTTCGCGCACGGTCACCGCGTTGTCGTCGAGGGTGTCGAAGTCGACGGTGACGCAGTACGGGGTGCCGATCTCGTCCTGGCGGCGGTAGCGGCGGCCGATGGCGCCGGCGTCGTCGAACTCGATGTTCCAGTTCTGCCGCAGGTCGGCCGCGAGGCCCTTGGCCTTCGGGGAGAGCTGGGGGTTGCGGGAGAGCGGCAGCACGGCGACCTTGACCGGGGCGAGGCGGTGGTCGAGGCGGAGCACGGTGCGCTTCTCCATGACGCCCTTGGCGTTGGGGGCCTCGTCCTCGTTGTAGCCGTCGAGGAGGAAGGCGAGCATGGTGCGGCCGACGCCGGCGGCGGGCTCGATGACGTAGGGGGTCCAGCGCTCGCCGGCTTCCTGGTCGAAGTACGACAGGTCGGTGCCGGAGGCCTTGGAGTGGGCGTTGAGGTCGTAGTCGGTGCGGTTGGCGACGCCCTCGAGCTCGCCCCACTCGCTGCCGCCGAACTGGAAGCGGTACTCGATGTCGGCGGTGCGCTTGGAGTAGTGGGAGAGCTTCTCGGCCGGGTGCTCGTACCAGCGCATGTTCTCCTCACGGAGACCCAGGCCGGTGTACCAGTTCCAGCGCTGCTCCATCCAGTACTCGTGCCACTTCTCGTCCTCGCCGGGCTTGACAAAGAACTCCATCTCCATCTGCTCGAACTCGCGGGTGCGGAAGATGAAGTTGCCGGGCGTGATCTCGTTGCGGAAGGACTTGCCGACCTGGGCGATGCCGAAGGGGGGTTTCTTGCGCGAGGTCTGCTGGACCTGGCCGAAGTTGGTGAAGATGCCCTGGGCGGTCTCGGGGCGCAGGTAGGCGATGGAGCCGGAGTCCTGGGTGGGGCCGAGGTGGGTGGAGAGGAGGCCGGAGAACTGCTTGGGCTCGGTGAACTGGCCCTTGTTGCCGCAGTTGGGGCAGTTGATGTCGGCCAGGCCGTTGGCGGGGGCGTGGCCGTGCTTCTCCTCGTACGCCTCCTCGAGGTGGTCGGCGCGGAAGCGCTTGTGGCAGGAGGTGCACTCGGTGAGCGGGTCGGTGAAGGTGGCGACGTGACCGGAGGCCTCCCAGACCTCGGTCGCCAGGATCACCGAAGAGTCGATACCGACGACGTCCTCACGCGAGGTGACCATGTAGCGCCACCACTGGCGCTTGATGTTCTCCTTGAGCTCGGTGCCCAGCGGCCCGTAGTCCCAGGCGGCACGCTGTCCGCCGTAGATCTCGCTGCACGGGTAGACAAAGCCACGGCGCTTGCTCAGGTTGACGATCGTGTCGATCTTGTCGGCGGCCACGGTGCTCTCTTCATTACGACGACGGGCTGAAGCGAATGCTTCAGATTACCGGCGGGCGCACCCCCCGGATCAAATCGGTTCCGGGTAGGGGGCCTGCCCGCCCTTTGTTGACAATCGTTTCCATGTTTGTTGAAAATGACTGTCATGAACGTACGACGCCTCATACCTGCCCCCGCCGTCGCCGGTGCGGCCGCGCTCGCCCTCGTGACCCTCTCGGCCTGCTCCGGTTCCGCAGGCGCGAAGAACGGCGACAAGAGTGACGGCAGGCTGGATGTGGTGGCGTCCTTCTATCCCATGCAGTATCTCGCCGAGCAGATCGGCGGTGACCATGTCGCGGTCACGACCCTCACCAAGCCCGGCGTCGAGCCGCACGACCTGGAGCTGAAGCCCAGGCAGACCTCCGAGCTCCGCCAGACCGACTACGTCCTCTATCTCAAGGGTATCCAGCCCGCCGTCGACGAGGCGATCAAGCAGGCCGGCGTCGAGAACACCGTCGACGCGGCCACGCTGACCGAGCTGGAGGACCACGGCACCGCGGTGGGCCACGACCACGACCACGGCCATGAGGGCGAGGCCCCCGAGGAGCACGCGGAGCACGGGGGCGAGGAGCACGCGGACGGGCACGGCGCGGAGGGTGCCGCCGCCGATCCGCACGTCTGGCTGGATCCGGTCAAGTACGCCGAGGTCGCCAAGGGCGTCGGCGCCTCGCTGGAGAAGGCCGACCCGGCGAACGCCGCCGACTACAAGAAGAACACCGACGCACTGGTCACCAAGCTGAACGGCCTGCACACGAACTTCGAGCAGGGCCTGAAGAACACCGCCACCAGGACCTTCATCACCACCCACTCCGCCTTCGGCTATCTCGCCGAGCGTTACGGCCTGGAGCAGGAGGGCATCGCGGGCGTCGATCCGGAGAACGAGCCGAGCCCGGCCCGTATCAAGGAGCTCCAGACCATCGCGAAGCAGGACAAGGTCACCACCGTCTTCTTCGAGACGCTCGCCAGCGACAAGACCGCGAAGGCCCTCGCCAAGGACGCGGGCCTGAAGACGGACGTCCTGGACCCGCTGGAGGGAATCACGGAGCAGTCCAAGGGCGATGACTACTTCGGGGTGATGGAGTCCAACCTCGCCGCGCTGCAGAAGGCTCTCGGCGCGAAGTGACCAGCAGTATTGCAGCCGTTGCGGCGGCAGCGGCAGCGACAGCGACCCAAGCGGAAGCAGCAGCCGAGGCCGAGGCCGACGTCGCAGCCGAGGCCGAGGCCGACGTCGCAGCCGAAACCGCCGCCGTGGCGACAGCAGCAGAGGAGCAGTTGTGAGCGTGAGTGATCCCGTCATATCGGTCCGCGGGGCGAGGGCCACGCTCGGCTCGCGCCCGGTGCTGCGTGGTGTCGACCTCACCGTGGAACCCGGTGAGGTCGTCGCGCTGCTCGGCGCCAACGGCTCGGGCAAGTCGACGCTCGTGCGATCGTTGATCGGCCAGGTGCCGCTCACGGGCGGCTCGGTGTCCCTCTTCGGTACGGAGCTGCGCCGGTTCCGTGAGTGGTCGCGCGTCGGGTACGTGCCACAGCGCACGACCGCGACGAGTGGCGTCCCGGCGACCGTCCGGGAGGTCGTGTCGTCGGGCCGGCTGTCGCGTACGAAGCTGCGTTGGCCGTCCAGGGGCGACAGGGCGGCCGTGCAGCGGGCGATCGAGCTGGTCGGGCTCGCCGACCGGACGAAGGACGCGGTGAGCGCGCTGTCCGGCGGTCAGCATCAGCGGGTGCTGATAGCCCGCGCGCTGGCGACCGAGCCCGCTCTGCTGATCATGGACGAGCCGATGGCGGGTGTGGACCTGGCCAGTCAGGAGATCCTCGCGGCGACGCTGCGCGAGCAGGTCGCGGCGGGGACGACGGTGCTGCTGGTGCTGCACGAGCTGGGTGCGCTGGAGCCGCTGATCGACCGGGCGGTGGTGCTGCGCGACGGCTGTGTCGTCCATGACGGGCCACCGCCCGAGGCCGTCGGGCAGCATGCGCTGCCCGGCCACGACCATGTACATCCGCACGCGGCCGACGAGCCGCTCCGCACGGGACTGCTGACCTGATCATGGAATTTCTCCAGGACCCCTTCATGCAGCGGGCGCTGCTGGCCGCGGTGCTCGTCGGGATCACGGCTCCGGCCGTCGGTGTGCATCTGGTGCAGCGCCGGCAGGCGCTGATGGGCGACGGCATCGGCCATGTCGCGATGACGGGCGTCGGCCTCGGCTTCCTGCTCTCCACCAACCCCGTGTGGATGGCGACGCTGGTCGCGGTGGTGGGCTCGGTCGCGATGGAGCTGATCCGGGCGTACGGGCGCACGCGCGGCGACATCGCGCTGGCGATGCTGTTCTACGGCGGTATGGCGGGCGGCGTGATGCTGATCAACCTGGCGCCGAACGGCTCGAACGCGAATCTCACCTCGTATCTCTTCGGTTCGCTGTCGACGGTCTCCGACGAGGACGTGACCGCGATCTGTCTGCTGGCGGGGTTTGTGCTGCTGGTGACGGTCGGGCTGCGGCGGCAGCTGTTCGCGATCAGCCAGGACGAGGAGTTCGCGCGGGTCACGGGGCTTCCGGTGCGGGCGCTGAATCTGCTGGTGGCCGTGACGGCGGCGGTGACGGTCACGGTGGCGATGCGTGTGGTCGGTCTGCTGCTGGTGAGCGCGCTGATGGTGGTGCCGGTGGCGGCGGCGCAGCAGGTGGCCAGGTCGTTCGTGGTGACGTTCGTCGGTGCGGTGGCGATCGGTACGGCGGTGACGCTGTCGGGCACGGTCGTCTCGTACTACCAGGACGTGCCGCCGGGGGCGACGATCGTATTGCTGGCGATCGGGTTGTTCGTGCTGCTGACGGTGCTGGTGACGCCGCTGGCGCGCCGGCGGGCGAGGGCCTTGGAGGCGGTGGAGGCGGAGTGCGATCTGGACCTTCCGGTCACGCGTCGCCCGACGGTGGACGGTGCCACGGACGGCGTCCGGGTCTGATCCGGGCCCGCGGCCGGGCCGGGCCGGGATGTGCGCCTGGCAGAATGGCCCGTTGAGGAGCGGCGGAACGTAAGGAGGCACCTGTGGCGACTGCTGGACCCCCTGTACGCGGCCGGTCGACCCGGCAGCGGGCTGCGGTGGCGGCGGCGCTCGACGAGGTCGACGAGTTCCGCAGTGCGCAGGAGCTGCACGACATGCTCAAGCACCGCGGCGATTCGGTGGGCCTGACGACGGTCTACCGGACGCTGCAGTCCCTTGCCGAGGCCGGCGAGGTCGATGTGCTGCGCACCAGCGACGGCGAGGCGGTGTACCGGCGGTGCACGTCCGGTGAGCACCATCACCATCTGGTCTGCCGCGTCTGCGGCAAGGCGGTCGAGGTCGAGGGCCCGGCCGTGGAGCAGTGGGCGGAGACGATCGCGGCGCAGCACGGCTATGTGAACGTGGCGCACACGGTGGAGATCTTCGGTACGTGCGCGGAGTGCGCGGCGGCGCAGTAGGCAGGTCGACGTGAAGGGGCCCGCACCGGATGCCGGTGCGGGCCTCTTTCGCGTACGTCAGACGCGGGTGGTGTGCCGGTCCAGGACGGCCCGCAGCCGGTCGGCGTCGTCGGGCGTGCTCAGCCCCTGCTTGGGCAGGACCTCGAGGCACATGATGTTGGGGTCCCGGCTGAGGAGGACGAAGTGGCCGCGCGTCTCCCGGTAGCCCTGGAGCACGGACCACTTCTGGATCAGCGTGCTGTGGTCGGTGCTGCAGGTGATCCCGGCCGGGGACACGGTGGTGCGGTACTCGCCCTGCCATCCGACGATGCGCTGCACATGGGCGGCCTGTATTCGCGGATAGCCCCACACGAACAGGACGACGAACAGGAACAGAGCGGTCGAGACCGGCTCGATGGTTCCCCGGCGTACGGTGCCGAGGAGATGGACCCCGGTGAAGAGTGTGAGGAACACGCCCCGCAGCAGCAGCCCCGTCCGCTTGATCCGTTCTCGGACCCGCAGGCCGACCAGCGTGTCGGCGGGTTTCGGCCGGTAGACCAGCTCGACCGCCTGCCCGTCAGCGACCTCATCGGCGAGTTCCGTGCTCCGGCCTTCTGCCATGGCCCCTCCCCTGTGCGACGACCTGCGGATCCTACTGGCCTCAGTGCCGGAGCGGACGGCCGCCGTGGCGGGGCAGGTGGCGGTCGAGTATGCCGCGCAGCCGGTCGGTGTCGGCCTTGCCCAGGGAGCGCTTCGGCAGATAGTGCACGACGAGCAGGTACGGCGCGGGGGTCAGCAGGACGAATCCGGCGGCGGTTTCCACGTATCCGCCGAGGCTCCGCCAGCCCCGGCGGGTCTCCATGTGCGTGCCCGCGAAGCGGACGCCGTCGTCGCCGGAGTCGGCGACGGTCGCGGTCCACGGCCCGAGCGGGGCGCCCATCCTGGCGTGCCGCGCGGCCAGGGCACCTGTCCTGGCGATGAGGCCGAACAGGATGCCGAGGAAGGCGATGCCCGTGGCCAGGACGCTGTTCGTGAAGAGCAATACCGCCACCGCGAAGAGCACCGGTGCGGCCAGCCCCTGCAGCCGGCCCTTGATCCCCCGTACCCGCCCGCGGGCGTGGAACGCGTCGGACCAGTCCGGCTGGCTCAGTTCGTACCTCAGCTCGACGGCGGCGTCCGCCGCCATGCTCTGCCCCTCGGTCACGGCCCCTCCCCGGTGCTGCTTGGTGACGGGCCGTGATCGTAACGGATGGGTCAGACAGCCGGGTTCTCGGCCGGGTCCTTGCCCTGCATGGCGAGGAGTTCCTCGTTCGGGATCGCCCCGCCGAAGCGGCGGTCGCGCTGCGCGTACTCCAGGCAGGCCCGCCACAGGTCGCGGCGGTCGAAGTCGGGCCACAGCACGTCCTGGAAGACCATCTCGGCGTAAGCGCTCTGCCAGATCAGGTAGTTGGAGGTGCGCTGCTCGCCGCTCGGCCGCAGGAAGAGGTCGACGTCCGGCATGTCCGGGTAGTACATGTACTTCTGGATGGTCTTCTCGGAGATCTTCGACGGGTCGAGCCTCCCCGCCTTCACCTCCGCCGCCAGCGCCTGCACCGCGTCCGCGATCTCCGCACGCCCGCCGTAGTTCATGCAGAAGTACAGCGTGAGCCCGTCGTTGTCCTTGGTCTGCTCCTGTGCGATCTGGAGCTCCTTGGCCACCGACTTCCACAGCTTGGGCATGCGGCCCACCCAGCGCACGCGGATGCCGAGCTCGTCGAGCTGGTCGCGGGTCTTGCGGATGAAGTCACGGTTGAAGTTCATCAGGAAGCGCACTTCGTCCGGCGAGCGCTTCCAGTTCTCGGTGGAGAAGGCGTACAGCGAGATGCTTCCGACGCCCATCTCGATCGCGCCCTGCAGTACGTCCAGCACGCGCTCGGCGCCGACCTTGTGCCCCTCGGTGCGCGGCAGGCCGCGCTCCTTGGCCCAGCGGCCGTTGCCGTCCATCACGATCGCCACGTGGTTCGGCACCAGCTCACCGGGGATCTTCGGCGGGCGTGCCCCTGACGGGTGCGGCTCGGGGACCTTGTACTCGCGGCGGGAACGTCCCAGGATTCCGCGTCGTGCCATGGGGGTCACACTCTCCTAGCTTCGCTTCCTAGCTTTTCTCTACGTACCGCAGCGAGCGCAGGCCGCGCTCCAGGTGCCAGTGCAGGTAGGCGGACACCAGTCCGCTCGCCTCCCGGACGTGGCGTGCCTCGCAGGCGTCCGCCGTGTCCCAGTCTCCGGTGAGCAGTGCGCTGAGCAGACCGATGGCCTCCGCAGAGGGTACGACGCTGCCGGGCACCCGGCAGTCGCCGCATATGACGCCGCCCGCCGCGACGGAGAAGAAGCGGTTGGGCCCGTGGAGGCCGCATCGTGCGCAGTCCTCGAAGCTGGGCGCGTAGCCGTTGACGGCGAGGGAGCGCAGCAGGAACGCGTCGAGGATGAGGTTCGGCGCGTGCTCGCCCTGGGAGAGGGAGCGCAGGCCCCCGACGAGCAGCAGGTACTGCTGGACTGCCGGCTCGCCCTCGTGGTCGGTGAACCGTTCCGCCGTCTCCAGCATGGCCGTTCCGGCGGTGTAGCGGGCGTAGTCGGTGACGATCGCGCCACCGTAGGGAGCGATGGTCTCGCTCTGTGTGCACAGCGGCAGTCCGCGTCCGACGAGCTCGCTTCCGCGTGCGAAGAACTGCACGTCCACGTGCGAGAAGGGCTCCAGTCGCGCCCCGAACTTCGACTTGGTGCGCCGCACCCCGCGTGCGACGGCGCGGACGCGCCCGTGGCCGCGGGTGAGGATCGTGATGATCCGGTCCGCCTCACCCAGCTTCTGGGTGCGCAGCACGATGCCGTCGTCGCGGAACAGACTCATGGGTCCATTCTCGCGTACGGACGCGGGCCGGTGGGCTGCGCCCCGGCACTCGGGGTCATCCGCGGGTGATCCCCGCCGGAAGGGCGGGAACGGGTTGTCCCCGGCCGGTACGGTACGAAGACCAGCCCCACCCGCACCGGAGGTCCCTGTGAGTGCGCAGCCCGATGGCCCGTACGGGCCTCTGATTCCGATGCCCGAGCTGACGCCCGACGCTCTGCGGGCAGCGGTGTCCCGGATCGCTCCCAGCCGCCTCCCTGCCCTCACTCAGCACCTGTTCGAGGCGACGACGAACGCTCAGCAGACGCGGAGCCTCGCCCCGCTCCGGGCCTTCGTCCACTCCTGGGCCGTGTTCATCGCGATCGAACGTCATCCGCAGCGCGCCGAGCGCCTGCGTGAGCTGGAGCGGATCGTGAACGCGGGTGAGCAGGATCCGACAGAGGCCATCGACGAGATCCGCCGGATCCGCGAGGCGGCGGAGGCAGAGGCCGGCCTGTGACCGACTGGACCTGGACTGCAACCCGAGCGAGGAATACGTCACCAAGGGGCTGCCGCCCGGAGTGGTGGCCGAGGTGGAGCGCCTGACCACCGAGCTCGCGGCACTCGGCGCGGACTCGGTCAGGGTCGGCAGGCCGATCGACCGCGAGGGCGGGTTGCGGGAGTTCGACATCCTCGGCGGACGCGGCTTCATCAGCTTCCTGCCCGTTCCCCGCCACGAATGTGTGTACGTCTGCACGTCACCTGGTACGGGTGACAGCGCTCACGGCACCTCGCCGCGGCTGCGCGCGTTCGCGTAGGCCGTCGCCGCGCTGAGGCGCTCCTGGGCGGTGGCGATGCGCAGCGTCTCCGGGGCGCAGTCCCATTCGCGGCCGCCGCCGATCGGTCTGAGCTGGACGTACGGCCCTTCGTGGCCCATGACCTGCCCCACCTGTCCGGTGCTCGTGTCGATCACGTACGACCCCACGGCCGGTGCCGTCATCGGTCCGCCTCCTCCCCCGGTCCGGGCAGCGCGGCGGCCATCCGCCGTGCGGTCTCGACCGTGCAGCGGCCCAGCTCGACCAGCGCCCTCGGGCTCCGGCCGGCGCACGTGACCGGGTCCAGTCCGAGCGACGGCAGCGTCACTCCGGCCCGGGCCAGCGCGTCCCTCAATTCCGCCACAGCCGCCTCGGCGTCTTGGAGATGGTCCATTTCTTCCACGGCGCTCCTGTCGTCATGCCTCGGATTCTTTTTCTGCCTTCCCCTCATGAGTGTGAGGACACAGACCTAGAATCGGCAGACATACGCGCGCTACAACTGCACGGCAGCACAAAGGAGTTAATCCATGGCCAACGCAGGTAAGGGGCGAGGGGTGGGGTCCAGGCGGGCGGCCTGGGAGTTCTTCGGCCAGGAGCTCAAGGCCAGGCGGGAGATGGTGGGGCTGACGCAGGGGGAACTGGGGCGGCGGGTATTCGTATCCGGGGGCTACATCGGCCAATTCGAACAGGCTATTCGGAAGCCGCAGAAGGACGTGGCGGGCCGGATCGACGAGACGCTGCAAACCGACGGTTTTTTCGAGCGGATGTGGAAGAAGCTGATCGCCGATTCGCCGTACACGGAGTACTTCGCGCATGTGGCGGAGCTTGAGCGACTGGCGACGAAGATCTGCGAGTACGCGCCTGCGGTGGTGCCTGGACTGCTCCAGACCGCGGAGTACGCACGGGCGGTGTACCTGGCGAGCAACCCGCTCGCCGATGAGGAGTACATCGAGGACATGGTCAAGGCGCGGTTGGACCGCGCCCCGATCCTCAAGGACGCTACACGGCCGGTGTATTGGGGCGTCCTGCATGAGACCGTGCTGCGCATCCCGGTAGGAAGCCCGGTCGTGATGGCCCAGCAGGTGGACCACGTCCTGGCGATGATGCGCGACCGCAAGGTGCTGGTGCAGGTGCTGCCGTTCTCGGCCGGGGCGCACCCGCAGATGGGCAAGACGCTCAAGCTCATGGAGTTCGAGGACGCCCCGCCAACCGCCTATACGGAGTCGGTGCTTTCGGGGAATCTGCTCGATGATCCAGCCGTAGTGAAGCGGGCCCAGGCCGATTACGATCTCCTGAGGGCCGCCGCACTGTCGCCGGAGGCGTCCCTGGCCGTGATCGAGTCGGTGGCGGAGGACTACAGACGATGCGCGAGTACGACCTGAGCACCGCCCGTTGGCGCAAGAGCACGTACAGCGGCGGCTCCGGCGGAGAGGATTGCGTCGAGGTCGCATACGACTTTCCGGGCGCCGCCCCGTGGCGCAAGAGCACGTACAGCGGCGGCTCCGGCGGTGAGTCCTGCGTCGAGGTCCTCGACGACGTCCCCGGCGTCGTCCCCGTCCGCGACTCCAAGAACCCCACCGGCCCCGCGCTGATCGTCCCGGCCGCCGCCTGGACCGCCTTCGTGGACGGCCTGGTCAAGGCCTGAAAGCGGTCCGGGGCCGGGGGGGGGGAAAGGGAAGGGAGAAAGGGGGGGGGAGGGGGGCGAGAAGGAGAAGAGCGACCCCCCCACCCAACGGCCAACCGCAGAAGGGGGAG
>NZ_JBHWKX010000012.1:0-4640 GCF_042730885.1 Streptomyces sp. NPDC059909 | reverse complement strand
GCCCCACCTTTCTTTTTTTTGGGAATCCTGTGAACAAGCCAGAACCCCCCCCCGCCCCCCCCCCCCCCCCCCCCCCCGGGACCGGTGTGCGCCGGGCCGTCAGGCCGTCAGCGCGCCCTTGCCGCTCGCCAGCGGCCATTCGCGGTGGAGGCTGCCCAGCGGGATGCGGTGCTGGAGGATCGGCGTGCCGAAGATCGACAGCTGGAGCAGCAGGTTTCCGCTCAGGTCGAAGCCGCCGTGCAGCGCCCATGTACCGGTCAGTGACGCCGTGCCGTCCGTGGATGCGTCGGCGCGGGCCTCGGCCTCGGCGCGCAGGTACGGGGCGAAGTCGGCGGTGAGGCCGACCGTTCCGTAGAGGCCGACGGACGCCTCGGCGCCGAGGGACGTCTTCGCCCGGCCTGCGGCGGTGACGGTGGTGGTCACCGGGGTGCTCTTCACCTCGGAGGTGCTGACCGGGGTCCAGCCCTTGCCCGGGGCGTAGCTGCCGCCGACGCGGAAGCCGCCGTTGACGCTCTGCTGGACGTCGAGGGTGATGCGGCCGTCGGCCTCGACCTGGAGGTAGCAGGTCAGGTCGAGGTTGACGACGACGGGCACGGGGCCGACCTGGATCACCGGGTCGGCGTGGAGCCTGGCGAAGGGGATGCGCTGGGTGGCCTTCGCGGAGGCGCGGCCCTTGAGGGCCCACTGGGCGGTCCAGTCGCCTGTCATGCCGAGGAATGCGGAGCCGGGCGCGGGGCGGCCCGACTGGCCGTTGGCGCTGCCGTCGTAGGAGAACTCCACCTGCGGGGCGAGCTGGACGAAGCCGGAGACGGACGCGGCGGCGGAGACGGACGCGTCCTCGGCGGTGGCCAGGGAGGCGCCGACGTCGAGGCGCAGGCTGCCGAGGGGGACCTTCGCTCCGTTGGGGCCGAAGGTGGCGCCGCCGGTCCTGGCCCAGGAGAGCTTCACGCCCTTGACGAGGGGCTCGACGTCCATGGTCGATGGGTCGACGGGGACCTGGCCATCGGCCTTGTCGTCGCCGAGGAGGGCGCTGAGGGTGGCGGGCTCGGTGCGGACCTCGGTGCCCTGGTCGGTGGTGCCGACGACCTCGGTGACCTGGGCGAGCAGACCGTCGGGCGCGCCCGGAGCGGGGGCACTGGCGATGACGTCGCCGGTTCTGACCGGGGCCTCGGCCACCGCCGACGGGGCGGTGGTGGGGGCGGCCGACGGGCTCTCGCTCCTGCGCGGGTCGGATATGACTGCGTGTCGGGTGCGCTTGTCGTAGGAAGCGACCTTCAGCGTGCTCCTCTGCGCGCCGCTGCTGCCATTGGCGGCCTGGCGGGCCACGGCCGTCGGGGTGGGTGCACCGTCCGGGGCCGCTTCGACGTCGAGTTGCTCGCTCGCGTCGCCCGCCGTTGCCGCGGCTGCGGCTGCGGCTGCGGCGGGAGTGGGCCCGGCGGCGGGGCGGTTGGTGCTGTCGGGGCCGGCCGAGCATCCGCTCGCGACGAGCGCGAGCGTGGTCAGCGCGGGGACCAGGAGTCTCCTGGTGGAATGACGCACGGGGGTGTCCTCCGGCGAATGAATGATGAGGGGGGTGGCTGCTGTCACCCGTACTTACTCGGAAGTAACAGCGGGGGAATCATGCCATGCGCACAGGGATCGTTCACGCTCGGCCCCACCCTCAACGGCCGTATGAACAGGGATAGTTGAGCCCTTGATCACATGCTGAGCTTGCGGCGCACCTCGGCCTCACGGACGTGGTCGCCCAGCCCGCCATGGACGGCCGCTGCGCGGCGGTACTCCGCGTCGGCGCCCGCCTCGTCGCCCTGGGCGAGGAGGTTGTCGCCGATGGCCTCCGCGGCCGCGGCGACGCCCGTGCCGTAGCCGATGCGGTCGAAGGCGGCCAGCGCGGCACGGTGGTGGTCGGCGCCCGGCCCGAACGCCCATCGCCGCTCTTCCAGATGGCCGAGCTCGCGCAGGGTCCAGCCCTCCCCCACCGCGCGACCCAGGTGCCGGTACGCCGCGAGGGCTGAGCGCAGGCATCGCTCGGCGGCGGTGAGGTTGCCGGTCTGGACGTACGCCGAGCCCAGGATGCGGCGGATGTCGGGGCAGCCCGTGAGGGGGACGGCCGCTTCGAGGCAGGCGATCGCCTCGTCGGGGCGGCGGCGGTCGAGGTGGAGGGCGCCGAGGCCGCGGAGGATGTCCGCCTCGCCCGTCGGTCCGCGCAGGGCGCGGCAACCGTCCAGGGCCGTGCGGAACTCGCGCAGCGCCTCGTCGTAGCGGCCCGCCCGGTGCAGGGCGTCGCCGAGGAGCCTGCGGGTCTCTATCTGGTCGGCGCGGGCGCCCGCTCGCTGCTGGACGGCGATGGACATGCGCAGATGGTCCACGGCCTGGTCGTACCGGCCCTCGCGCCGGTAGGCGTCGCCCAGGCTGCGAAGGGCGTGCGCGGCCCAGTCGTGCTCGCCCGCGCGGCGGGCGGCGTCGAGGACGGCCGACCACATGGCGATGCGCGGGAGCTGACCGGCCTCGTCCCGCAGCCGGCTGTCCGCCGTGGCCGCCAGGCGGTACGCGGCGCCGTGGAGGCCCTCCCGTACTCCGGCGCGTACGAGACGGGGGACAGCGGTGGGATCGGCCGGGTCGGCGGCGAGGAGCCGTTCCAGGGCAGCTCGGCACCCGGCGGGTCCCATGTCGTGTTCGAGGCGCTCGGCGGCGAACCGGTGGATCAGGTCGTGGAGGCGGTACGCGCCGGGGGCCTCGGCGGGCTGCACGAGTTGGGCGGCCATGAGGCGCTCCAGGCCCTCGTGGGCGTCCTGTTGCTCCCAGCCTGCCGCCGCTGCGGCGATGCGGGCGGTCGGGCGGGCACCGGGATACGCGCCGAGGGTGCGGAGCAGGTGACGGTCGGCGTTCGCCAGCGCGGCGTAGGCGGCCTCGAAGGCGGCGCGGGCGGCCACGTCGGCGATGTGGAGGGAGTCGAGGCGGGCGCGTTCGGCGGCGATGCGGTCGGCCACCTTGGCGGGGTGGCCCCCTGCCGCGGCGGCCATGCGGATCGCGAGGGGCAGTCGGCCGCAGACGTTGACGAGGTCGAGTGCGCCGACGTCGTGGGCCGGGTACGGGCCGGTGGGCGGGCACAGCCCGAGCGCATCGGATTCGGTGAGAGGCGCGAGGGGGAAGGGGGTTGCCTCGGGGAGGCCGGTCAGCGCGTTGCGGCTGGTGATCAGGGTGAGGCAGCCGTCGCCCTCCAGGAGCAGGGGGCGGACCTGGGGCGCGTCGGTGGCGGCGTCCAGGACCAGGAGGATGCGGCGGCCCGCGGTGCGGCTGCGGAATCGGGCGGCGAGGGCGCCGGCCTCGCCCGTCCGTTCCTCCTCGGGCGTGCCCAGGGCGCCGAGGAGGCGCGCCAGGACGTCACCGCGGCCCGCACCGAGGTCGGCGTACAGCCTGCCGTCGGGGTAGAGGGGCCGCAGCTCGTGTGCGAGGCGGACGGTGAGCGCGGACTTGCCGAGGCCGTGAGCGCCGGTGACGGCGATGGCGCGGTGGCCTGCGTGGACGAGGCGGAGCAGCGCGGCGAGGTCGTCCGCCCGGCCGACGAAGTCGGGGATGAGGGCGGGCAGTTCGGCCACCGGAGGCGTGTCGGGCGTGGCGGGGGCGGCCGTTGGGGCCGGAACGGGGTCGGGTGCGCGGGCATGTAACCGGCGTGCCATTGCGACGGCTGTCGCGATGACGAGGATGACGGCGAAGGCGAAGGTGACCACGAGCAGTTGCACAGTCCCCCGACCTCCGTACCTGTGCGCCTATTTTGACCTCCTCCGATCGCCCTGAAGGGCGAGGATTCTCCGCCTGCGGGTGGTCGCCCTGAGTGGGGGATCACCCGCTTCGGGTGGGTTCCTGCTTCCTCCCCACCAGGGTGGGGGTTGTGCGCGCTGCCGGGCTGTTGCCTGGTCTTACGTGCGCTCCGCAGGCGTTTACCGTCGCCGTTACCGGCCGTCGGGCCCCCGGTCCGGGGGTGGATGGTGCTGTCGCCGCAAGCATGCGGCGGCCTTCGTACTTGATGTTGCGTCCGGCGTTCCAGTCGCGGTCGTGCCGGGTGTTGCAGTTGTCGCAAGTCCACTCTCGGATGTGCAACGGTTTGGGGCCGTCGCGGAAGCCGCAGTCGGAACATATCTGGGAGCTGGGGAAGTCGCGGGCGACCTTCACGAATTTCCGTCCGCGCCGTGTCGCCTTGTACTCGCAGAACATCACAAACTGTGCCCAGCCCGCGTCGTGCACGCAAGGTCGCCGTCTCCAAACTTGTCAACTCCCTCAAGGGCGTCTCCTCCCGCCGGATGCGGACGGAGTTCCCCGACCTCGTCCAGCACTACTGGCGAGCCAACAAGCTGTGGTCCGGCTCCTACTTCGCCGGGTCCGTGGGCGGGGCACCGATGGCGCTAGTCCGCCGGTACATCGAGAACCAGAACCACCCGCTGTAGATGGCAGAGGTCAACACTGCGGACCCATGCTCACGTGCGAGTCAGAGCAGGATCGAGAAGCGAATCCCTACCGGGCTGAAGCCCGGCACTCCCTCGCTAGTGTCCTGCGCCCGAAATTGCGTTACTAAATCTTTTGCTAGTTTTCGGTGGCTGGCGGAGTGACCTTGGTGAGGTAGTCGGCGAGGGATTTGAGGATCT